>PWKZ01000222.1 GCA_003559575.1 Bradymonadales bacterium
CGGGAAAACCCTTGTGCGACGTGACTTTGGCCACGACTCCGCGGGTTTCCCCGCTCTTCCTTGCAGCCCATCCGGGCCTGCCGCGCGGGCCATCCGCCGACTTCTGACTTCAGTGTCCTAGAAACCGGCTGAAGACACGATCAAGACGAACGATCACGAGGTGTGGCCGCGGCCTGAGGCGCGGAGCGCCGGAACAAGGTTCGCCCCGGCAGCTATGCTGCCGGGGAGGGGGCTGCCAAGACGGCGATTCCATCGTCGCCATAATCGTCGGTTCGTTCTGAGGATCGAGCGTGTGGAGTCGCGTGCATGTGCAAGGAAACAAGCCGAATTAGGCGGAGGCGTAGCAGAGCTACGTCGAGCACTAATTCGGTGCAGGTGACGCCGCAGATGTGCGTGAATCCGCGCGCGAATACCAGGATGGGCCGACGATTATGGGGTCATCAATCCCGTAGGCGCTTGACCCCGTAGACGCCTTTGGTGCGCGCCAACGCCGCGATCACCTCGCGGAGCTGATCGGCGTCGCTCACCGTGAAACCGAACGTGTGGATCGCGCGCCCATCGCCACTGCTCTTGCAAATGGCCTGCGTGATATTGACGCCGTGGCGCGCGATGACGTCGGTCAAGGCCACCAAGGCGCCCCTTTGATCGTGGCTCGTGACACGCACCCGCACCGCGAATTGCTGCCCGCGCGCCTCGGCGTCCCACTCCACCTCGAGCAAGCGCTCCTCGGGCTGGGATAGCGCCACCGGGCATTTCTTGAGGTGTACGGTCAGCCCGCGGCCGCGGCTCACATACCCCACCACCTCGTCGCCCGGCAGCGGCTTACAGCATTTGGCAAACCGCACGAGGAGTTGATCGATCCCCCCGATGCGGACCGGGCTCACCGCCGCTCGCGATGGAGCCGGCGGCGGGGCCTCGGCCTCGGCTTCATCTCCGCGGGCCTCGGGCGGCGTCTCTCTCGGTATGACGAGATCAACCACGGTCTCCGGCTGCACCTTGCGAAAGCCCACCCAAGCGTAGAGGTCATCGACGCCTTGGCACTTCAACTCGCGCGCCGCGCGCCCCAGATCGCCCGACTTGATTAGCTTGTCGAGGCTCCGGCCGTGGCGCCGGAGCTCCTTGTCAAGCAGCCCGCGCCCGATCTCGCGGCTTATCTCGCGCTGCTCATGGCGCAGATGGGCCCTTATCTTGTTACGTGCGCTGCCGCTCTTGGCGAACTTCAGCCAGTCGCGGTTGGGTTTGCCGCGAGCGCCGGTCATGACCTCGACCCGATCGCCGTTGTGAAGCTCGGTATGCAACGGCACCATGCGGCCGTTGACCCGCGCCCCGACACAGCGATGGCCCACTTCGGTGTGGATCGAGTAGGCGAAATCCACCGGTGTCGATCCCCGCGGCAACACCTTCAAGTCCCCCTTGGGAGTGAAAATGTACACCTCGTCGGGGAACAACTCGCCCTTCACCGAGTCGAGGAACTCGCCCGGATCGGACAGCTCCTGCTGCACTTGGACGAGCTGTTTCAGCCACTCGAAGTGCTTCTGATCGCGGTCCCTCAACGCCGCGTGGCTCTCTTTGTACTTCCAGTGAGCCGCGATGCCCTGCTCGGCGATGCGGTGCATCTCGTGGGTCCGGATCTGGATCTCCATCTTTTCCCCGTAGGGGCCGATTACGGCGGTATGCAGCGACCGATAGCCGTTGGCCTTGGGCAACGCGATGTAATCCTTGAAGCGACCGGGCACCGGTTTCCAGATTGTATGTACGATCCCGAGCGCCTCGTAGCACTGCGGCACGCTGTCGACGATGGCCCGAAACGCGATCAGGTCGAAGAGCTGGTCGAATTCGATCCCCTGGCGCTGCAGCTTCCGGTAGATGCTATAGAAGTGTTTTGCGCGGCCTTCGACTACAAGCTTCTCGGAGTTGAGCGACGAGAGCGCCTTGCGAAGCTCTTTCTCCACGCGCCCCGTATACTGATCGCGCGCGCGCCGCTTTTTGACGACGAGGTCCACCAACTCCTGATAAGCCCCCGGCTCCAGGTGGCGAAAGGCCAGGTCTTCGAGTTGAGTCTTGAGCCACGCGATCCCGAGGCGGTTGGCCAGCGGCGCGTAGATGTCCCTCGTCTCCTGCGCCAGCGCCGTTCGTCGCGCGGGCTCCAACGCATGCAGGGTCTGCATTGTGTGGACGCGATCGGCGAGCTTGACGAGCAACACCCGAATGTCGCGGGCCATCGCCACGAGCATCTTGCGAAAACTCTCGGCCTGGCTGTGCTGCACGCTCTTGAAGGCCACGTGGGACAGCGCCGAGAGGGCGTCGACGATTGAGGCGATAGTCTCGCCGAACTCCGCGCGGATCTCGTCGATGACTTGGCGCGCTTCGCCCGGAGTGTTGTGCAGCAGCGCCGCCACGATGCAGACATCGTCCGCCCGCAATTCAGCGACGATTTGCGCCACGGCCAGCGGGTGGGTCATAGCGAGCGCGCCCGCGGCACGCCCCTCGGCACCGCGCTTTTCGCGCGCGAACTCATAGGCGCGCCGAATGAGAGTCTCGTCCACGACCGCGTGGTGGGCACGGACTCTCTCCAGGAGACCGTCAATGGTCGGCGCGGCGACGTTCCTCGCCGCCGACTCCTTGGGCTCGCTCACGGCTCCTCTCCCATTGCCTGCAACGCCTCGGCCTGGAAGTGAGCCTGGAGCGGCTCGAGAAGCTGCTCGAGCTCCCCTTGGATGACCGAGTCAAGCCGATACAGGGTCAAGCCGACACGATGATCGGTGATTCGATTCTGAGGAAAATTATAGGTCCGGATTCGTTCGCTGCGATCACCGCTGCCCACTTGACTGCGCCGATTTTCGCTGATTGAGGCCTCCTGTTCGGCCCGCCGCAGCTCCAGCAACCGCGCGGCCAGAATCTTCATCGCCCGCGCGCGGTTCTTGTGCTGGCTCTTCTCGTCCTGGCAGCTCACCATAAGCCCGGTCTCGATGTGCGTGATGCGTACTGCCGAGTCGGTGGTGTTGACGCTCTGACCGCCCGGCCCGCTCGAGCGGAAAAAGTCCACCCGCACATCGTTGTCCTCAATCTGCACATCCACCACCTCGGCCTCCGGCAACACCGCCACCGTACACGCCGAGGTGTGAATCCGCCCCTGCGATTCCGTCTCGGGAACACGCTGCACCCGATGCACTCCGCTCTCGTACTTGAGGTGGCTGTAGACACGCTTGCCGGTGATGAGTGAGATGACCTCTTTCAAGCCTCCGACTCCCGTCGAGTGCTGGCTCAAAACCTCTAGCTTCCACCGACGACGCTCCGCGAAGCGCGAGTACATCCGAAACAGATCGGCGGCAAACAGCCCGGCCTCCTCGCCGCCGGTACCGGCCCGGATCTCCAGGATGATGTTCTTATCGTCGAGTGGATCGCGTGGCAAGAGCAGCGCCCGAAGCCGCAAAACGACCTTCTCGCGCTCTTCCTCGAGGAGCAGTAGCTCGTCGCGAACCATTTGCCGCATCTCGGGATCGCGCTCCTCCTCCATCAAGGTTCGAGACTCCTGAAGCTCCCGCTCCAGACGCTGGAACTCGCGATAGGCGGTGACTATTTCATCCAGGTCGGCGCGCTCCTTGGCGAGCCTGGCAAACACCCCCGGGTTGGACGCCACCTCGGGATCCGAGAGCCGCTCCGTAAGCTCCTCGAATGCCTGCTCCACCTCAGCCAACTTCTGGAACATGCCCAATCCCCCGCCTGCAGCGGCATTCGCCT
The DNA here is from genome assembly GCA_003559575.1 of Bradymonadales bacterium. GTDB lineage: Bacteria > Myxococcota_A > UBA9042 > PWKZ01 > PWKZ01 > PWKZ01. The sequence goes on from PWKZ01000222.1 coordinate 3,742, forward strand.
GCTGATCCAGTCACACCTGCGGCGTCAGGTTCACCGAATTAGTGCTCGACCTCAAGGCTCCGCCCGGTTCGGCAAGTCCTGCTTGCATCTGCGTCCGCCTCACCCCTCAATCCTCCACCCTTTTCCGGGATTCGGGAAGCGATTCGGGCACAATTGCGGCGTCACCTTCACCAAATCGATGCTCGACGTAGCGCTGCTACGACTGCGCTCGATTTGGCTTGTTTC
>PWKZ01000064.1 GCA_003559575.1 Bradymonadales bacterium
CATCTGCGGCGTCACCTGCACCGAATTAGTGCTCGACGTAGCGCTGCTACGACTGCGCCTAATTCGGCTTGTTTCCTTGCACATGCACGCGACTCCACACGCTCGCTCCTCAGAACGAACCTTCGATTATGGTATTGACGGCCGCAGAGTAGGTTTGTATGGTTCCCTGCCTTTTTTGGGGCGGGGCTGGGAGAGATAGTGCCGTGACGTCTGAATCATACAAATCGCTGACCGACCTCGACATTGAAGGCCGCCGAGTGATGGTGCGTCTCGATCTCGACGTCCCTTTCGCGAAAGATGGCTCCATCACCGACGACGCCAGAATCCGCGCCGCCCTACCGACACTGCGCCACGCCATCGACCAGGGGGCACGGATCATCATCGCCGCGCACAGGGGTAACCCGGGGGGCGAGTGCGTCCCGGCGCTCTCCATGGCGCCCGTGGGCGAACGCCTGGCCGAGCTTTTGGAGCAAGAGATAGTCTTGCCGGAGGACTGTGTCGGCGACGGCCCCCGCTTCCTGGTCAGCAGCTTGCGCGAGGGGCAAGTGGTGCTCCTCGAAAACATGGAGTTCCACCCCGGTGAGAGGAGCTGCGAGGACTCCTTCAGCCGCCAACTGGCGGCTTTGGCAGACGTTTACATCAACGACGCACTGAAGGCGAGCGTCAACCGCCACGCCTCCACGGCCGGCGCTCCGCTCCACATTCGACAGCGCGGGATCGGCTTCCTTTTGCAGCGCGAGCTCGAGAATCTTCGCAAACTGGTCGCTCAACCGCTCCGCCCAAACATCGCTGTCATGGGCGGCAACCGCGTCCAGGACAAGATCGAGGCGCTCACGGCGCTCTTGCCCAAGCTCGATGCCATTCTGATTGGCGGCGGGGTGGCGGCCACATTCCTGGCGGCGCGGGAGCTCGAAGTCGGTGCCTCGGAGGTCGAGCCCCGATTTGTCGCGGCGGCATCAAGGTTGCTGAGCGAAGCGCGCAAGAAAGGAGTCGAGGTGATCCTCCCTGCCGATCACATGGTGGTGAGCCCCCGCTCCAAGACCCCAGAGGTCATCAACGCCGGCGTGCTGCCCGCCGACGGCATGATTTGCGATATTGGGCCCGCGACGCTGAGCCTTTTTGCCCGCACCATCGCTGGTGCGCATACTGTCTTTTGGTACGGGCCGATGGGGATGTGCGAACAGCCGCAATTCGCGGCCGGGACCGAGGAGACCGCGCGGCTCGTGGCGCACTCCGGCGCGTTCGTGGTGATCGGGGGTGCGGCCGCTGTGGAGGCGCTGACGGGCTCGGGACTGCACCCCTTCGTCAGCCACATCACGAGTGGCGATGGAGCCACCCTGAAATGGCTACAGGGAAGTTCTCTGCCTGGCCTCGACGCTGTCAAACGCCTCTGACCCACGACCAACTCAAGAGAGAGATGTGAAATGCGAACACCGATAATTGCCGGCAACTGGAAAATGTTCAAGACACTCCCCGAAGCCCAAGCCCTCGCCCGTGAGATCGTCGCCGGCACGCACAAGGGAGAGGTTGAGATCGTCCTCATCCCGCCCTACCCGTTCCTTTCGAGCGTGGCCGACCTGATCTCCGGCAGCGGGATCGAACTCGGCGCCCAGGATCTGCATGTCATCGCCGGTGACAATGAGAAGCTCGAGCACTTCGGAGCGCGCACCGGGATGGTGTCCGCGCCGATGCTGAAGAGCGTCGGGTGCCGGTATGTGCTGGTCGGCCACTCCGAGCGGAGACAGTATTTCGGCGAGACCGACCACCAGGTCGGCCTCAAGGTTCGCGCCGCGCTCGACTGCGGCCTTGAGCCGATCCTCTGTCTCGGCGAGAGCCTGGAGGAGCGCGAAGCGCAACAAACCCTCTCCAGGGTAGCGACCCAACTTCAGAAAGGGTTGCGTCTTGTGCCGCAAAATGAGATGACGCGCGTCGTGGTGGCGTATGAACCGGTGTGGGCCATCGGTACCGGCAAGGTCGCCACCCCGGCGATGGCCCAAGAGGTTCATGCCCATATTCGCAAAGAGATAGCCGCGCTGTACTGCGCCATGACGGCCCAGACTGTGCGAATTCAATACGGTGGGAGCGTGACGCCCGACAACGCGCCGGAGCTTCTCGCCGAGACTGACGTGGACGGCGCCCTCGTGGGAGGAGCGTCCTTGAAGCCCGAGTCGTTTTCAGGCATTGTCGCTTTCAATGAGCGGTAATGTGCCGTAGTCGAGGGAACTAAATGCTGTACACGCTATTCCTGGTCACCCATGTGATCGTCTGCCTTCTCCTGATCCTGATAGTCCTGCTACAGGCCGGCAAGGGAGGAGGGCTCGGGGCCTTCACCGGCGGCGGCGGTAGCTCGAATGTGTTCGGCGCCCGTGGCGCGACCACTTTCCTCGGGCGCTTGACCACCATCCTCGCGACGCTCTTCATGCTCTTGTCGATCATCTTGGCGCGCTATTCGGTGGAAGAGCCGCGCACCAGAGCGCCCGAGATGGAGGTCGAGACCCCCGTCGTGCCCGCGACCGTCCCCCCGGCGGAGACGCCCGAGCCCGTCGAGGCCCCCGAGTCGCCGGTGCCCCTCGAGCTGCCCGCCGACCCGCCGGCCGAGCCGCAACCGCACGACGACCCGCCCCCTGCTCCAGAGCCGACGCCGGCCGACGATGAGGGTTGAGCGGGCGTTTTATCGCTTGACAGCGCGGCGATGATGGGAAATCATCCCGCCCGCGCTCCGGGGCCGCCGGCCCTCCTTTGACAACTGACGCGAGAGTGGCGGAATTTGGTAGACGCGCTAGGTTGAGGGCCTAGTTGCCTTCATTGGCAGTGGGGGTTCAAGTCCCCCCTCTCGCACTAAAGAGCCCCCGTTTTGCGGGGGCTTTTTTTTTGCACCCGGCGGCCTACCTCAATCATCCACCGCGTGGATGTCGCCCGAGGGAGACTTGGCGCCCTCGGGCTCTTTGTCGCCTCCGGGCTCCCACTCGGCCAGGCGCTCCCGAGCGACCTTGCAGCGCCCCCGACAGGTGTACTCGGCTCTCGAGTTGTAAGTCCAGCCGAGGATGTTCGAGTCGCCGCCACCGACGGTGGTGATCAAGAACCTATCATCGAGCGCCCCGAAAACCGCCCCGCGCTCGGCCTCAAGGTCGCGGTCGCCCGCCTGAACATCGAACGGCAACCACCCGACGCGCGGCAGATAGATCTCCGGCCACCGGTGGAAGACGTCGTCGGTCGACGCGTCATCGCCCCGGATGACGTACGCGCCCACGTATCGCGCCGGCAATCCCGCCGCGCGGCAGAGCGCCATGAAGGCGAACGTGTACTCGGAGCACGACCCGGAGCCGCGCTCGAGCACCGTCGGCGCGGCGTTCCAACCTCCCGCCAGCTCGTAATACATGGCGTCCTGCACATGCCGCGCCAGACGCCTCGCGATCCAATAAGGGTTGCTCTCGTCGCCGACCACCTCGCTCACGATTCGTTGAATCGTGGGGTGCTCGAGATCGAGCTTGGCGCCATCGACCAGATAGCGCCTCGTTGCCGCCGGCGGCAGCTCGTGGAGCGGCCCCACCTCCTCCGGCAAGATGTGGTGGCGCTTCGAGCGCAGCGCAGCCGTGACCTCGATCTGCGCCACCGCCTCGCCGCCGGCTTCGACCTCCTCGAACCGGAAGTGGGCAAAACGCTGCCCCCACTGATCCTCCACCACCGCGTGGGGCTCGGGAGTGAGCCGCGGCGGGCCTATCAAGGTTTGAGTGCGGCGATCCTCGGGGAGCGCCAGATGGATGTCCACCGTGGCCAACGTTCCCGGCCCGTGGTTGCGAACTCGGTTTAGATAGAGGACCTCGATCGGTCTGTCGTCGCCCGTCGTGACGGCCCGCCCGGTTTTGTGAAGCTCGTAAATCAGGTTGGTCTGATAGTCGGCCACAAGCAGCTTGTCACCCACGACCGCGATCCCCGAGGAGTGCGGCCCGGGCGCCGGGAGGATCAGGAGCACATCGCCCTGGCGGTGATCGAGGGCGTAGATCTTGTCGGCGATCCTGTCGACCGCCCATAGGTAGCGCCCATCGAAGTCGAGCTTCGTCACATCCGGGCTTGGTGCGGGGATTCGAGTGACGCTGGTCCCGTCCGTGGGATCGACGCGCACGAGCTCACCCGCCCGAGCGCCCGAGAGCCACAGGTGCGTACCGTCCCAGGCGAGCCCCTCGGGCCGCGGCAGCGGCGAACGGATGGCGCGCGTGGTCAGTCGCCGCTCGCGATCGAAGCGATAGATCATGCTCTCGGCGCGATCAGCAACCCAGAGCTGCTCCCCGTCGAAAGTCACTCCGGTGGCGCGAAACGCGGGCGCCTCGAGGGTCTCGATTATGCGCCCGTCTTTCGGGTCCAGACGATGCAGCTCGTCTTGGTGGTGATCGACGACCCAGAGGTGAGTCCCATCGCCGGCGAGCCCGGTCACTCGCGCCGAGGGGGTGGGGTACGACCGCACCACCTCACCAGGCGCGGCGGCGAAGACGGGCGACGCGATCAGCGCCCCAAGAATGAGAAATAAAAGTCGAATCATCGCAATCTCCTCGAGTAAACGCGCCCCAAATCCATTCAATCGCGCCGCGCGAGGCTACACCCCCAGCCGTTCGGCGACGTCTTCAAAAGATGGATCGCTGGCATATAACTTTTCAAACTCGCGGCGGGCGTTGGCCTTTTGACCGAGATCTTCGTAAACGCAAGCTCTCTCGTAACGAACCGCAAGCAACAGCTCCTCGTCGCGGTCCTTCTTCTTGCGGCTCGCGGCCGTGAGCACGTCACGCGCGGCGGTGTGGAGCCCCAGAGTCCGCAAGGCTTGCGCCTTGAAAAGCATCAGGGCGGCGTGGGCCGTCGAGTCATTGTCCACCTCGCCGACCAGCGCGACCACCTCTTTGGCCGTCTCCCGGTCATCAGGCGCGGCCTCCAGGAGCAGCTCGGCCACCGACAGCTTGACAATGATGTCGTCCGGCGCGTCCCGGCGAATCTCTTCGAGACAGTCCAGCGCCTCCTCGAGCCGATTCCGCATCTGGTAAATCTCGGCCAGGCCCAGCAGCGCGCCGCGTCGGCACGGGCGAATATGGGCCACCACGAACTCCGTGATCGGCAAGGCCAGCTCGACCGCCAGGCCGTATTTCGCAAAGAGATCTCCGAGCGACGTGTGCTTGGAGGCCGCCTTGCGCAAGAGCCGCTCGGCCGCGTCCAGGCGGTTTGCGCCCAGCGCCAGGAATCCCGCGAGGAAGGCGGCGTCGGCCAGGTGCGCGGCCCGCGCTAGCTCCTCGGCCGCCTTCGCTTCATCGCCCGCGACATACGCTTTACAGCCGTCCACGAAAGCGCGCTCGGGCTTTGGAGTGAACAGCCGCCCAAAGAAACCGAGATCGAGTTTATGGCCTGCCGCCGGCGGCGAGACGGCGCCTGCACCGGATCGCCCGCCGCGGCTCTTGGTGCCCGCGACATCGGTGTAAAAAAGGCCGGTGCCGGGGATTCCGACTGTAGTGCGCGCCCCTTTTCGGCCCAGTGTCATGCGCGCGCCGCGAACGCCAATCGAGGGCGAGATTCCCGTCTTGCTGAAATTGAGCCGCACGCCCGGTGCGATCTGCATTCTGCGAAAAAACCTGAACCCCATCGAATCTCTCCCCACCCAATGGACCGATGCCGTCGTTGAACACGGTTCTCATCATGCCAGACCCACCGCGCGTTGCAACAGACGACTCCGACCCATAATCGTCGGTCCATCCTGGTATTCGCGCGCGGAGCCACCCCGGGGTGAGCGGCACCTCCTACCCTCGGTCAGAGTTGGACAGAGCCTGGCCAAAAACTCTGTCTTTCGCTACAAGCGGCTTCCTCAGGGCGACCGCACAGCCGCGCGCTCGCCGAGCTGAGCCGGAAGACGAAGTATTGCGCGATGCCCATTGACGACACGCCGTGCCCCTTGTGCCGCAATTTGGGGAGCTGGGTTCAAGGAACTGAATTCCTCCTGTGCCGTGAGTGCCGGGGATTATTTCGTCATTTCCGGCATCTGCCGGGCCTTGAACAGGAAATAGCCCGGTATGAGACCCATCGAAACGATGTGAATGATCCCAGGTACCAGGCGTTCGTTGCGCCGATTGTCAGAGCGGTCGCGAGAGATTACACACCGAATCACTCGGGGCTGGACTTCGGGGCCGGTACCGGGCCGGTAATCTCGAAGCTCTTGAGCGACAAGGGCTACCGGATTGCGCAATACGACCCCTTTTTCCACAACCGGCCGGCGTTGCTCGAAGAGAGCTACGACTATATCGTCTGCTGTGAGGTGATTGAGCATTTCCGCTCGCCGGGCCGCGAATTTCGGCTGCTGAAGCGCCTCCTGAAACCCCAAGGCCGACTCTATTGCATGACCGACCTGTACCACTCTTGGATAAAATTGCGAGACTGGTACTACATCAAAGACCCCACGCACGTGTTCATCTATCAGCCGGCAACCCTTGAATGGGTAAGACGAAATCATGGATTTTCGTCCTGTCGCATCCGGGACAGATTGATAGTCCTCCTCAATCCATAAGGGGCACGGATCTCGCCATGACGAAACGCAACGACGAATATCTTGGGTTCGAGCAGGGGCCCATCAGGCCACCGAGCGAAGCCGCGAGCCTGCTCCTCCGCATCAGCCGCAACTGCCCCTGGAACCGGTGTGCCTTTTGCCCGGTCTACAAGGGGGAGCGGTTCAAGCCGCGGCCGGCAAGTCATGTCAAACGCGACATCGACGCCGTGGCGCGCCACGTTCAGGCGCTTCGGCAGGGAGCGGTCGCGCGAGGTAGCGGCGGCGACGATAGCCTGGCGGCACAGGCCGCGGCGCACTGGCTCTCTCTTGGCGCCCAGTCAGTCTTCCTCCAGGACGCCGACGCCTTGCTCTACCGGCAAAAGGATCTAGTGACACTCCTCTTGCACCTCAAAAGCCGTTTCCCCTGGATTGTCCGAGTAACGACGTATGCGCGCTCGGCCACGGTGGCGCGGCTTTCGGCGGCCGATTTGGAGCGCCTTCGCGACTCGGGGCTCAACCGAATTCACATCGGAATGGAGTCGGGGTCGGACAAGGTCTTGGCGCAAGTCGCCAAGGGCACGACGGCAGAGCAGCAGGTGGAGGCGGGCCGCAAGGTGATCGCGGCCGGAATCGAGCTTTCCGAGTACGTCATGCCGGGGCTCGGCGGCCGCGCTTTCTCCAAGGTCCACGCCGAGGAGACCGCGCGCGCGCTCAACCTCATCGATCCCCACTTCATCCGGCTGCGAACCCTGGCGCTGCCGGGCAGCGCGCCGCTATGCGCCGAGTTTCGCGCGGGAGAGTTCGTGCCGCTATCGGACGCGGAGGTGGCCGAGGAGCTGTTGCGGCTTCTCGAGGGGCTTGATGGCATCTCGAGCCGAATAAAGAGCGACCACATCCTGAACCTGTTTGAAGATCTCGAGGGGCAACTTCCGGATGACAAGCGCAAGATGGTTTTGATTGTAGAGCGTTTCCTGGCGCTCTCGCCGAGGGATCGGATGCGCTATCAGATTGGCCGCAGGATGGGGATGTTGCGCCGCCTTGACGACCTCGCGCGCCCCGGGCCGGCCCGGATGATCGATAAAATCATCGACAGCCACGCCATCACGCCGGAAAACGTCGACCGGGTGATCCGCGAGACGATGACCCGGTTCGTGTAACAATCACTCCCCCTCGATCACATCGAGCGCCACCGCGGCGAGCTCGACCCACTCCGTGAGGCGCCGAGCCCGAAGGGACTCAGAGCACCGGGGTTCGAGGGATCGTGAGACGGGACCACAGTTCGTCGCGCCCTTCTCCCGACACGGAGGAGAACGGCACCAGGGCACGCAGCGGGATCGCAAACGCGCGCGCGATCTCCCGCAGTCGCAGTGGGCGATTAGCGGCCTTCAGCTTGTCGATCTTGGTGGCGACGTGGATCACGGGCAAATCGCGGTTGCCGCACCAGGAGACCAGATTGAACTCGTCATCGCGCGGATCGCGGCGCGCGTCGAGGAGCAACACCAGCGCCCGGAGACACTCGCGGCGGGTGAGATAGCGCTCCACGAGAGGCCCCCAGGAAGCCCGCACGGCCAAAGGAGCTCGCGCGAACCCGAACCCCGGGAGGTCGACCAACACCAGGCGCCCATCCACGTCGAAAAAGTTGATGAGCTGAGTGCGGCCGGGAGTGCTACTGACCCGCGCCAGTCTGCGACGGTTGACCAGCGTGTTGATGAGCGAGGATTTGCCGCAATTGGACCTACCCGCGAAGGCGAACTCGGGGCGCTCATGGTCGGGATAGTTCCCAGCCGCGCCGGCCGATTGCATGAACTCCACCTGTTTTATCCTGACCACCGCGGAGTTCAATCGAGCTCTTCCTTCCCCATCTCCAAAAAGACGTGGACCAGCGGTCGCTGGCCGGTGGCGCGCCGGAAAAAGCGTCTCAACAACATCTCGGCGTGATCTTCGAGTTCGGTCTCCAGCCCCTCCTCCCGGATACCATTCAAGATCTCGGAGACAGTCTCTTCCGCTTCGGCGACCAACGTTCCGTCCAGATCGGGGATCCCGCTCGCGCGGACTTCGACCTCGATGGTGGTGTTCCCCTCGTGCCGCCTCACACGCAGGAGCACGCTACAGAGTCCGTCCCAGGCCATCCGAGTGCGCTCACGAATGCGCATCCCCTCTCGGTCGGCGACAATCCCCGCCTCGGAGGCGAAGAAGGGGGCGACCTCATGCTTTTCCCCAGGCAACACGCCGTCTTCGCTGAGCGCGACCTCTTGCCCCTCTTCGACTGCGATCGCGTGGACCGAGTCTCCAAGCACCTCCTCGGCCAAGGCACAGTGGGCCTTGAGGTGATGATATTCGCCGTGGAGCGGAACGAAAATACGCGGCCGGGCCAACTCCAGCAGCTCCTGAAGCTCGTCGCGGTGCGCGTGGCCGCTCGTGTGGACGTGGGCGTTGCCCTCGTGGAGCACCGTGGCGCCATGCCGGAGCAGGTTGTCGATTACCCGAAAGACCGCGCGCTCGTTACCGGGGATGATCCGGCTTGACATGATGACCAGATCACCGGGGCCCACCTCGACGGATCCCTCTTCCCCGAGCGCCGCCCGGGCGAGCGCCGCCCGGGGCTCTCCTTGGCTCCCGGTGAGCACGAGGAGCTGCCGCTCCGGAGGCAGGCGCTCCGAGTTCCCGGCGTCGATCAGTGTGTCGGAGGCGAAAGGCGCCCGCCCCACCTTCCTGGCGATCGCCAGATAGCGGTGCAAGCTGCGCCCGACCATCCCGAGGGAGCGGCCCGTGCGCTGTGCGATACGGTCGAAGGTCGCCAACCGATAGAGGTTGCTGGCGAACTGCGAGACGATGACACGCCCCGACCACCCGCGCACAATCGCCTCGAGCCCCACCGCCAGCTCGGCTTCTCCCCCGGATCGCCCCGGTCGGCCGACGTTGGTGCTGTCGGACAGGAGCGCCAAGAGCCCCTTGTCTCCCGCGGCGCGGATCCGGTCGCGATCAAAGTGTTGCCCGTCAAGCGGCGACTCCTCGATCTTGAAATCGGACGAGAACAGGACCGTCCCCGCCGGGGTCTCGATCAGGTAGGCGACGGAGTCCGGGATACTGTGGGTGACACGCACCGGTTCGTAGGTGAGACTGCCGATCTTCGTGCTCGTGCCCGGCACCATCGGCTTGAGCTCCACCGCCCCCTGGAGGCGATGCTCGCGGAGCCGGTCCTCGACCAACGCCAGCGCGAAGGGAGGGCCGTAAACCGCGGGCACGCGGCAGCGCGACAAGACAAAAGGCAGGGCGCCGATATGATCCTCGTGGCCGTGGGTCAGGATGATCGCCTCAATTTTGGAGGCGTGCGCCTCAACGACATTCAGGTCCGGCAATATCAGGTCGACGCCGCACTGGCCCGGCTCGGGGAAGCGCACGCCGCAGTCGATGACATGGATGGTGTCTTGCCACCTCAACAATGTCATATTGGCCCCGATCTGCCCCAGACCGGAGAGCGGCAAAAGGCCAAGGGGGTGTTCGCCCGACATTCTCATACTCCTCTGGTCACTCACGGCACGGCTTGGCATTCCAGACAGTCAGGGTCAACAAGACAGACAGCGCCGCGCACCCAATCCAAAAATAAAACACGGGTTCGAAACAATACCTCACTTGCGCCTCGGGCTCGAAATCCATCCCGCCGGCTCTCAGAAACCACAGAACTTCGTCGCCGACGGCGACCATTTCCCTTGTGGATTCGATCAAAACGCCGCTCACTGTATCCTGGATCGCCGCTCCGAGATAGCTAAAACCTCCAATGACGCCCATTGCCGCTCCGGCGGCCCTTTTGGACGACAGATCGACCGCCATGAGGCCCCCCAGGTAGGCCAACAAGATCCCGAGCGCGACACCGAACATGCCGAGGGCCACCGTGTCCAGGAACCTGTTGCCGGGAGGGGTCAGAAACAGCAACAACAGGGCCGAGACGTTCACGAGGCCGGCCAGAAGCGCCGGCCGGTTGCGGTCAGAGTTGAAGACTCGGTCCGACACGATGCCGGAGATAATCGCGCCCACCACGGTGCCGCCGGTGTAGACCGCCAGAATCGCCCCGGCCTGGGCCATGCCGTAGCCTTTGTCCAATTGCAGGTAGAGCATCCCCCAACTATTGATCCCGTAGCGCGCCACGTACATGAGCGCGCTGGCGGTGCCGAGCGTCCAGATGGCCGGGTTGCGCAAGACCTCCCACTGTTTGCCACCGACGCCGGCTTGTTTTCCATCGGCGCAGTGGGCATCGGCGGCGACCTCGGTGTCGGCCGGTAGATCGTCCTTATACTCCGAGACCGGGGGGAGCCCGTATGTTTGCGGTCGATCGGAGAGAGTCCGTAGCATTACAATCGCCACCACCGCACAAAGGAGCCCCGGGCCCCAGAACCCGAACCGCCAGCCGACGACTTCCACCGCGGCGGCGGTAAAGAAGAAAGTAAATGCGCTCCCAAGCCCGTGGCTGGCGCTCCAGATCCCATAACGAGTCCCGATCTCGCGGGCCGAAAACCATTGGGCGAGCGAGACCACGCTGGGCGCCGATCCGATTGACTGGAACCAGCCGTTGAGCGCCCAAAGCGCAAAGAACACCCAAAAGATCGTGGTCTGCCCGAGCAATAGGTTGACGAGGGCCGACCCGAGAAGCGCAAACCCCATGAAGCGGCGAATGTTGGCGCGGTCGGCGAGGAAGCCGTTGGAGAGCTTGCCGACCGCGTAGACCGCCAGAAACGCAGTCCCGATGAAGCCCATCTCCCTGGCGCTAAGGATCCCCTCCTCCAGCATCGGCTCCTTGACCACCGCGAAGTTGATCCTGGCGACATAATAAAACGCGTAGCCGAATGTCACAGTCAGGAAGACGCTCAGACGGTGGCGCTCGTAAAGCCCCTTGATGACCTCCGGATTGTTGCTGATCGCTGGCCGGTCCGGGCCGGTCTTGAAGAAGTTGAAAATATATCCAAACATCGTCTCGAGAACACCTCTCAAAGCGCGTCGAGCGCCTCCTCCAGTTCACGCACCTGCCTCTGCGAGCTTTCGAGGCGGGCGCGGTGTTCGGCCACCACGGAGGCCGGAGCACGGGCCAAAAACGCCTCGTTGGCGAGTCGCTTGCGGCTCCCTTCCACATCTCTCCGGCACTTGTGGAGTTCCTTTTCGAGTCGCGCGCGTTCAATTTCATCGTTGGTCACGTCATGAACGAAGACCACGAAATCGTCGACCACGACAGAGGCGGCGCCCGGCGGCCGCGACGCATCGGGGAGAACTCGCACTTCAGAGGCGCGGGCCATGTGCCCAATCACATGCGCGCGCCGCTCGAGATCGTGACCGACCCGGCCGGCCGCACGGAGCGTGACCACGAGCTGCTGGTGCGGCGAGATGCGATAACTGGAGCGCACCTCGCGCACGGCGCTGGTGGCTCGCTGCGCCCGCGCGAATGATTCGAGCAGTTCCTTGTCATTAACCGCCTCCGCGACAATGGGCCAGTCCGCGGCAGCGAGGAGCGCCGGTGCGGGAGTGCGCTCCCCGCCGAGGCCACGGACCGGGACCTGCTCGTTGAGCCTCTGGTAGAGGTGCTCGGTGATGAACGGAACGAACGGGTGGAGGAGCCTGAGAGTCCGGTCGAGCACAAAGGCCAGCACCTGCCGAGCCGTGGCGGCCCCGCCATCATCGGCCGCGAGCCGCGGCTTGATGAGCTCGAGGTACCAGTCGCACAGGGCGCCCCACATGAAATCGCGTGCAGCCCCCAGCGCGGCGCTTGGGTTGTAGGCTGCGAGCGCGCTCGAGACGGTCTCGGTCGCCTCGTTGAGAGCCGCCAGGATCCAGCGATCCTCGGGTGCCAGGGCCTCCGCGTCTTGCATCAAATCGCGGCACGGCACGTCGTGGAGTACATGTAACGCGAAGCGCACCGAGTTCCACAGCTTGTTGCAAAACCGTCGGCCGTCGACGAAGCGCTCGCTCATCAGCTTGGCGGCCGGGATCCCGTCCATCGTCCCGAGGACGTCGAACTCCTCGCGACAGCCGCCGCACAGATAAGTGAACACACTCCGGCCGTGTCGGAGCGCGGCCAGATCGTTTTTTGCGCCACAGCGGGGACATATGGCCTCCACCGGCAACCGGATGTCCTGGTTGCCGGTTTGCATGTCGCACAGCACATAGCGCATCGCGTCGGTCCCGTACTCCTCAATGATATCGACGGGATCGATCCCGTTGCCTTTCGACTTGCTCATCCGCTCACCCTTGCCGTCAAGGATGTTGGCGTGGATGAATACGTCTTTGAACGGCACCTCACCGAGGTTGTAGAGGCCCATGAGCACCATCCGGGCGACCCACAGCGTAATGATGTCGCGTGCCGTCACAAGGCAGGAGCCGGGATAGTAGTAGGACAAGGCGTCCATTCCCTCCGGTCCGCCGAGGGGGGCGCCGCCTTCGGTGTCGGCGGTGTTCGGATCGGGCCAGCCGAGGGTCGAGTGCGGCCAAAGCGCAGAGGAGAACCAGGTGTCGAGTACGTCGGGGTCGCGAACGAACTCCTCCTTCTCGAGCAGAGTGACAAGCTCTTCGTCATCGGTGAGCAGACAGAAGTCCACGAGACAGGGTGATTCGGCCGGTTGCTCGATTCCGTGCGCGCCCCCCCGCCAGGGCAGCGATTGTTCCTGCTCGGGCAAAACCACACGCACGCTGACGCGCGGATCGGCCAAAAGTCGCTGGAGCGACCCGCGCGCGAGCAAGGAGTCAAGCTCTCCGACGGAGGTCCGCCGCGACCAGACCGGGATCCGGTGGCCCCACCACAGCTGGCGACTGATGGGCCAGTCGCGTTTTTCAGCCAGCCAGTCCAAACAGGTTTTCGTGAAGCGCGCCGGGTGAAAACGCACCCGACCATCCTCAATCGCGTTGATCGCCGCCTGGACGAGGCCCTCGCTCCGGTGGGCGCGCGTCGTCCCGCGCCCCAGCGAGACGCCGCCATCGAGGTCGCCCATCCGCACATACCATTGGTCGGAGAGGTAGGGCTCGATGGGGGTCTTGCTCCGGTCGCTGTGGCCGACTTCGTGGGAGCGCTCCTCGACCTCCGCGAGCAGTCCGCGCGCCTCGAAATCCGCGACCACTCTCTCCCGCGCCGCGAAGCGGTCGAGCCCGGCGTATGGGCCGGCGGTCGAAGCCAGGCTGCCGTCGGGGTTCAGGATGTTAATGATCCCGATGTGATCGCGGTGCCGTTGCCAGACGTCGTAGTCGTTGGGGTCGTGGGCAGGGGTTATCTTGACGCACCCCGATCCAAACTCCGGCTTGGCCCACTCGTCACAAATGATAGGGATCGGCCGATCCAAAAGCGGCAGCATCACATGGCGATCATCCTGCGCCATATCGCGGAGTCGCTCCAGGGTCGGGAGAAGATCGCGGCGCCGCGCCTCCAACGCATGAAGATGCGCCTCCGCCGCCGGACGAGTCTTTTGGTCGGCGCGCGCGAGATCTGCGCGCGCGGCCTCGAGCGCGGCGGCGAGTGCGTCGGCCGGAGCAGGATGAACCGCCACCGCCGTGTCCCCAAGCATTGTCTCGGGACGCGTGGTCGCCACGACCAGGTGGGTCGGCTCGCCGGCCTGCGGGTCGATGACGGGATAGCGAAGATGCCAAAAATGCCCCTGGACGGTCTCGTGGTACACCTCGTCGTCGGAGATGCTCGTTTGCAGGTAGGGGTCCCAGTTGACAAGGCGTTTGCCGCGGAAGATCAGGCCGTCCTCGAACATCCTCATGAAGCAATGGCGCACCGCTCGCGAGCACACGGCGTCCATGGTGAACCGCTGGCGCTCCCAGTCGGCGCCGCAGCCCATCCGTTTCTGCTGGGCGACGATGCGCTCTTGAAACTGGTCCTTCCACTGCCAGATGCGCGCGACCAGCCCTTCCCTGCCGATCTCGTGCCGCGTGACTCCTTCCAACTCCTTGAGCCGCTTCTCAACCACCGCCTGGGTGGCTATCCCGGCGTGGTCGGTGCCGGGCAACCACAGCGTGTTGTCACCGCGCATCCGGCGAAACCGGGCCAGCATGTCCTGCATCACGTTGTCCATGGCATGGCCCATGTGCAACGCGCCGGTGACGTTGGGCAAAGGCATCATGATGACATAGCGCCGCTCCGGAGGGCGCTGGTCGGGCTGCGCGTGGAACACCCGCGCCGCCTGCCAGCGTTCGTAGATTTGAGTCTCGAATTCCGCCGGGGTGTAGGTTTTATCTAGCGCGAAAGTATCCTCCAAGGGACAGTCCTCCTCCACGGGCGGCAAAGGGCCCGAAGTTGCGCAAATTACCCCGAGCGACTCCAAGTCTCAAGCCCAGCCCATAACCTCAATCCTCCACCGCGTCCGTGGACCGAGGGGAATGAGGCGGGTGCAAGTGCAAGGAAACAAACCAAATCGCGCAGAGGCAAACGCAGCGCCTACGTCGAGCATCGATTTGGTGAAGGTGACGCCGCAAAATCACCCGAATCCCGGACGCGGTAAATGGTTGAGGATAGAGGCCGGATCCCGCGGGTGGCTATCA
>PWKZ01000186.1 GCA_003559575.1 Bradymonadales bacterium
GACTCCACACGCTCGTTTTCGCGCGCGGATCCGCGCACATCTGCGGCGTCACCTGCACCGAATTAGTGCTCGACGTAGGCGCTGCTCCGCCTCCGCCTAAGAACGGCTTGTTTCCTTGCACTTGCACCCGCCTCACTCCCCTCGGTCAACGGACGCGGTGGAGGATTGAGGCGACCGTGACAGTCGCTGGTGGTGGTGGTATCTTCTCCCCACACTAGGAGCTCCCATTGCCGGGAGAGATCGTCAAACCAGGAGGTTTTCATGCTGGAACTCAACTCTGCTGATCGCCAGGAGCTACTCGAGCGTTTTTTGCGTTACGTTGCCATCGACACCCAGTCGCGGCCGGGCTCCGCCACCTACCCCAGTACCGACAAGCAAAAGGATCTCTTGCGCTTGTTGGTTTCGGAGCTGCGAGAGCTGGGCCTTCACGACGCCGCCATGGACGAACACGGTTATGTGATGGCGACGCTCCCCTCGAATCTGCCGCCCGAGCAGGCGGGCCGAATCCCGGTGGTGGGGTTGCTGGCCCATGTGGACACCTACCCTGAGACCTCCGGCAAGGACGTCAAGCCGCAAATCATCGAGAACTACGACGGCCGCGAGATCCCTCTCGCGGGTACCCCGGGGGTGGCGCTCACGGTGGAGGAGAACCCCAACCTCGCACGAGTCATCGGCGACACCGTCATCACGACCGATGGGACGACCCTGCTCGGGGCCGACGACAAGGCCGGCCTGGCCGAGATCATGACCGCCCTCTCGTGGCTGAAGCGCAACCCGGATCATCCCCACGGCACACTGCGGGTGGCCTTCACTCCCGACGAGGAGATCGGAGCGGGGACAAAACACTTCGATGTGGCACGTTTTGGGGCCGATCTGGCCTATACGCTCGACGGCAGCGATATCGGTAACATCGAGGACGAGACATTTTGCGCCGACAGCGCGAAGGTGACGGTGACCGGTCGCGATATTCACCCCGGCTATGGCAAGAACAAACTACTGAACGCCGTGCGGATTGCGTCCGAGTTGGTCACTCGAGTGGCCGAGGGGCCGCTGCCGGAGACCACCGAAGGGCGCGAGGGGTTCCTGCACCCGCACATCATGTCGGGCAACGTCGGCTCAGCGACGGTCGACTTGCTGGTGCGGGACTTTACAGTTGAGGGACTCGAGAAGCTCGAGGCGCGCCTCAAATCGTTGGGCGAGGAGCTCGAAGCCAAGTATGACGGGGCCAAACTGGACATCGAAATCAGCGAATCCTACCGCAACATGAAGTACCCGATCTCCAAACGCCCGGAGGTGCTGACCAACGCTCTCGAGGCGATGCGCCGCGCCGGCATCGAGCCCAAGCAGGAGGCGATTCGGGGCGGGACCGACGGCTCGAAGCTATCGGAGGCCGGCCTGCCGACCCCCAATATATTCGCCGGCGGTCAGAACATGCACAGCGTCCGGGAGTGGGTGGCGCTCGGCTGGATGGCAAAGGCCGTGGTGACGGTGCTGCACCTGGTCGAAATCTACGCCGAAGGCTGACGACTCCCTCCTCGCCAACAGCTTCATCCCGAAGCGTGTCCCCGGCTCTAGCGGGGGGTCTCCCCATCGACCGACTGACCGATAGTGGGCGCGCACCCACGCCATGATCGCTTGCCCGTAGTCGCGCCCGAAAAACTCTGCGCCGTACTCAGAGGTGTTGCGATGTAGGAGAAGAACCAGATCCGGCGGCTGCTCTTCCAGCGCCCGGATGATGCTCTCTTCCCCGAACATGGCTATCTCCACCGGCATGAAGTTGAGGTGCGGGATTGAACTCGGGGTGCGGGCAAGATAGTTGACCATCACGCCTTCAGGGAGCACCAGGAGGGTCGTGCCGGGAGGGTAGCCGGCGACTCTGCGGCGTGCTGACTCGACAAACATGCCACGGGGGTCCGAACGGAAAGCGTCGCCGCCCTCTCCGACCATATCCTGTTTGCGGCCCATGAAATCCGCCGTGGAGGAAACGTGGGCTCCGGCCATGACGAATAGGACACCGATCATGGCGCTTCTGAACAGCGCCCCACGACCGCCCGCGTTGTCGATGACACGGGGGATGACCCCTGTTGCCACCGTGATGAGCAGGACGGCCGCCGGCAAGGCGTGCGCGAACCCGTAGTGCGCGATGCGGGCGTGAAGCACCATCTTGCCGAGCATCATGAGGGCGAAGACCGCGGTGGCCACCAGGAGCGTCGTGCGCCGCGTGGCGTCGTCGCCGTGGTGGCTTTTGGCGATGCTCCATCCGCCGCCGATTGCCACCGCAACCACGAGCACGGGCCATGGGCGCGCGATCTCCGTCCAGTCGAGCACCCCGACCACCGCGGCGATGAGCGCGAGCGCGGCCCCCAGGATGGCCGCCACCCAGGGGCCGATTCGTGGCCGATTGCGTCCGGCCAGTGTCGCCAGGGCGGCCGCGGGGAGCAACAACAACAAATGCACGCCAAGGCCGGCGGCGATGGCGGCCAGATTTCCCAGAGGGTCGTCGAGCCCGATCCCCCTTTGATAGAAAGGCAGTGAGGTGATCTCCGGGTCGAGAGTGAAAACCCACGAGCCGAGTGTCGCTCTGATTGCCTCAGACGTCGCCCCAAGAGATCTGTGCAGCAGAGCAAACGCCAAAGAGACAGGGATTAGCGCGCCGAGCGCAAAGGGCGCATAGACGCGGTGGCTGGTGCCCGTGGCCGGCGCGCGCCGCGCCGCAATTAGTCGACCGATGGCGCAAGCGGCGGCCGAAGCCAGAAATATCTCCGCTTTGGTCAGGAATGTCGTGCCGACGAGGAGGCCGCAGAAGAGCGCCCACCGAGCGCGTCCGGAGCGCAGGTGGGCGGCCAGAGCGGCGAGCGCGCCAAAGCCGAGCAGCACGCCGTGGGTCAATTCGTGGGAATAGGGACAGATGAAGTTGTAATTGCCGATGCCGACCAACTGGACCAGTCCAAACAGCGGCAAGGCGGTCGCGCATGCGACCGTGGCCGCGAGGTGGCCCCCGATCTCTCGCAAGAGACGCCACATGAGAGCGACCAGCAGCCCCAGTAGGATGATGTTGGCGCCGGCGAGTGTCATCAGCGAGGTGCCGAACAGTTTGAACCACAGCGCGTTGATGTGTGGCGAGAGAGGGCCGTTGAACCATGTGATGTCGGCATACAGGCGCCCGCCTTCGCTAATTTGCCAGGCGGCGTACAGCTCGCGCCCGAAGTCAATCTGGGGATCCGGCCAGCCCCGCCATGTGAGTGCGAGCAACAGCGCCCCCACAGAGGTCAAGAGCCCGACTGAGAGCAGATTTTTTTGAGAGGACTCAACCATTCAGGGCCTCGCGCGCGCTAGCTCCATGACCTCTCGATAGAGCTGGCGCGCCTGCGGATCTCGGGGCGCGCGCTCGAGCGCCTCTCGCACTGCCTGCGCCATGGTCGCAAGATCGCCGACCGCGCGGGCGCCGCGCGCCAGCATCAACAGCGAGCGAGTGGTGTTCGGGGAGGCGGCGGCGTGGGCCGAGAGCGCATCTCGTAGCTCGGAATAAGTCGCGCCTGAGCGCACCGCGCCGCTGTCCGGGTCGACCGGGAAACCATTGAGCCCGGTGAGCCCCGCCGGCGCCGAATCCTTGAGCACCCACAGGGTGGCCACGTCTTCGAAGTCCACCAGCAGAAACCGGTCGTCGCCAAAGAGTTGTTGGCGTAGGTTGGGCGCACCCTCCTGCAGCCTGCGCTCGCCCGGTGAGGTGTGTCTGACCAGGAAGGTCCGAATGCCCAGGCCCAGGGCGCGCTCATCCCATCCCGGCAAGCCGTAACGGATGTGTTGATAGAGATCGACATAAGTCTCCCGCGCGTAGCATTCAAGGCAGTTATGGATCAGCACCCTGCGCCGCTCCTCGGGTGGCAAATGGCGCTGATGGTCATCCGGCGCGCTTAGCCGGAAGTGGCGCCACAACCAGGTGCCGGCGAAACCGTCACTGACGAAGACCTCGGCGGGAAGATCGGCGGCACGCTCCATCAACTCGATGGGGAGATTGCGGCGATCGAACCCGTCGTCACCGAGTCCCATGCGAAACAAACGTGCTTGTTGGGCCCCCGCCGCCGCCAAGATGGCCAGCGTGGCCACGACCGCCGCAGCCCAATGGAGTCGGTCGGGTTCGGCGGGTCGGCGAGTCGCGCGCGCGCTGCCAAGCAACGTGCTCAGGCAGGCGGTGGCGACAATCACCATTGGCCAGACCATGCGCGCGTGACGCACTGCGAGCAGGCCGAAGCCGGCCAGGAGGAGAAGCTCCACCGGTCTGCGGCGCCATCCGGCCAGAAGCGCGCCTGCGCCCGCGATCACGACGAACAACCATTGGGGCCAGAACTGGAGCATGAGCGGCAGTGGGCGAAACTCGATCAGGTGTTTGTTCCAGTAAGGATCGAATGAGAACTGGAGCGGCAGCAGGACTCCGGCAACGCCGGCGGGCGCCAGTAGCGCCAGGCTCCCGGCGGCCACCGCGAGCACCAGCGCGGCGGCGAGGAGCACTCGGCCGAGCGCATGGCGCCCCTGTGACCGGATTAGAGCCAGCGCGCCAAACGAAACCGTGGCCCAGACGAGCACGCTGTCGAGCCCTCCCGCGTGCAGGTGCAGCCCGACGACGGTCGCCGCGCCGGCCAACAGGACGGGTGATCCAAAGCGAAACCCGCGCGCTTGCCAGCGAAGGAGGCTGGTCGTGACAATCGCGAGCGCCAGGGCGCTCATCAAATACGGGCGCGCGTAGAAGCGGTTGGCCGAGGCGCTGACGGCGAGCGCCAGCAGCACCGGCAGGGCGCAGAGCGCCCCCCCGGCCACCCAAGCGTGTCGCGCGAGGACCAGGAAGACCAGCGCGACCAGTATCGCCTTGGTGACGATGAGCGCCTTGGGGCCGCCCAGGTCATCGACCAGAGAAGCCAGCACCGCCGGGAGCCACTGATGCTGGACCCAGACCGCGCCATCTTCGGCATAGCTGAACGGGTTGTAGTCGGGGACAGAGCCGGTGGCGCGGATATAGCGTCCCGTGGCCACGTGGAAGCCCAGGTCGTCGTTGCGTATCTCGAAAATCGACAGTGCCGCGGCGGCAAGCACCGGGAGCGCCAACAACAGGGTGAACAGCGCGGACCGTCGAAGATGGTGTCGCTTTTCTTCGGGGACCGCGAGTTGCATTGTGGGAGCCTCCCCGCCGTTGGCCGGCGCCACGCTGTACGTCACCTCACAGGGTACCTCATTGGGTGCGCGGGCGCTCATTCGGGGCCGGTGTAAGCCGCAACAGCGCCGGCAAGATCCCGAGCGCGGTGATGAGGCAGAAGCCAATCCCCAGGAGGAGCGTGGCGCCCAGCCCTGCCGCTCCCCGGTGGCTGGCCATTCTCATGGCGCCGAACGAAACCATTGTGGTCAGGGCCGAGAACAGAATCGCCTTGCCGGTGGTGCGGACCACCTGGCGCGGACTTGGCCGGCCCTCCTCACGGGCGCGGTGGATGGCGTAGACTCCATAGGCGACGCCAATGCCGATAATGAGTGGGATCGCCATGATATTGGCCAGATTGTACTCGATCTCGAGGAGGTTCATCGCGCCCACCATCCAGACGCTGCCCATCACCAGCGGCACCATCGCCAACAAGACGTCTTGCAACCGCCGCAGGTCAAGCGCCAGAAGAAAGAGGATCGCCACGAAGGCGTAGAGGAACGCTCGTTTGAAATCCTGCTGCATCACCAGCGCGAACTCATAATAGTTGACCGGATAGCCGGTTACGTGCGGGTCAACCTTGCGACTCTCCGCCAGGAATCTCGGCATGAATGCGTCGTCGTTGATGTCCCCGTCGGGGTAGACCTGGATGAGGAACCGCTCACCGCGCGATCCGTCGGTGGATTCCGGGCGATAGAACATCTTGGCCACATCGGGTGGGAGGTCGGACGGAGTCACACTCACGGCGTCGCTCTCGATGAAGCTCACGGCGTCGCGCAAAAGATCCGCCAGCCGTGCCTGCAATCGTTCCAGGCGGGCCGCCACGAGATCCGGGGGCATGGTGGCGATGCGCTCCTTTATCAGACCGATGTGCACGGCCAACGGCGCAATCCGTCGTGCCGCCTCACGGTGCCCGAAAGTACTCAAGGTCAGAGGCAGATCGAGTTCCAGATAGCCCTTGAGTTCGGCCAAGGCGGACTGTAGTTCGGGCACCTCCAGCGGCGGCGTGGCCATCGAGATTTGAGGCAGTCGGCGGCTTTTTTGGCGGATCTCCTTGAGCAGCGGGGCTTTTGCCTCCTGGTCGGCGGGCAGGAATGTTGCCACCGACTGCACCCGCGAGACCGTTTCCAGGGACTCAAAGGCCGCGGTGCGGTCCTCGACCTCACCCAGCGAGTCGACGATGGAGGCGTTGAACGCCGAGGTGAACATGCCCGTGTCCTCTAATTTGCGCAGCCACTCGACCGAGGCGATGTTTTGCGGGAGCATCGAGATCAGATCGTTACTAAATGAGATCGGGCGGATAGGGAGCGCCAGGAGCACAGTGATGACGAGCCCGACGGAGGCCGTGACGAACGCTTTGCGGCGGCCGCGAATCGGGAGCACGGGGAGTGACCAGGTGCCGGCCAACAGTCCTCGGGGGGCCTCGCCGCCGGAGCTCTTCTTGAAACGTTCACGGAGCATGAGCAGCGCCGGCAGGAAGACGAAGGAGGCCAGCAGGATCAAGAGCACACCGGCGCCGGCCATCAGGCCCAGCTCGCACAGCGGCTGGAATTCGCCGAGCGCCATCGTGAAGAAGGCCACCGCGGTGGTCACGCCGCCGGTCAAGACCCCGCTCCCGGTGAACACCACCGCGCGGCGGATCGCCTCGGCTGCTTCGAGCCTGGCGCGTTCCTCCTGATAACGGTTGATGATTTGGATCCCGTAGTCGATGCCGAGCCCCAGCAAAACCGCGATGAAGAGCGATGAGATGAGGTTCACCTTGCCGATCACCACCGCCGTGAACCCGAGATCGAGGATGACGCCCAGCATGAGCGTCAGTCCCACGAACACCGTGTTGAGCAACGATCCGTAGGCGAGCAAGAACAGGAGGAGCACGCCGATGGCCGACACCAGGGTGACGACCCTGAGATCACGATGGGCGACCTCGAGTTCGTCGAGCGAGAAGACCGGCATTCCAGTCACCCCCACCTTGACCATCGGCTCGCCGGCCTCCACTGAGGCGGCGATTTGCCGCACCGGATCGACGAATGAGGCGAGGTAGGCGAGCCGGTCGTCGTTCTCGCGGGGCTGCAACAAGAGCACCACCATCCGGCCGTTGTCGGCGGTCAGGTAGCCCGCCGGATCGAACCCCTGGGCGGCCCCCAGCTCCTCGCCGGAGTCCTCGATGGCATGTAGCTCGATGCGGTCCTCATCCACGATCCAACGCTCCAACTCGACGAGTACCTGCGCGCCGGCCGTGAGAAGCGGATCCAGGTGGTCCTCGAGGGCCGCGAGCGCCTGCGTCTCGCCCGTCTCGATCTCGCTCAACGCCTCATTGGCCCGCTGCAGGATCCCGGTGAGCCCCGTGACGTGGACTGCCTCCGGCGGCTCCCGGGAGTCGTCGGCGGGCCCCAGGCGGTGGAGGGCGCGCGCCGCTTTCTCGAGATCTTCGAGGGGCGCGAACAGAAGCGCGCGATCCTTGAATGCGCTCAGATCGATGCGATAGAGGATCTCGTCGATCTCGCCGACCTCATCTCGGATTCGTGCCGCGATATGATCGGCGGCGCGCTTGTTGTGGGCCGGGCTCTCCCCCTCGACCACCACGATCACCTGAAATGGGCTGCCGAACTGATCCTGATACTCTTGAAAGCGCTCCTGGAGCGGGTGTTCGTCGGGCCAGAGGTCGATGCGCGAGGTCTCGATCCCCAACTCCTGCGACCAGATCAGGCCGATTGAGAAGAGCGCCAGGAGCAGCGCCACGAGGCACACCGTGCCGGGGCGCGCGATGGCGACACCCACGAGATGATCCAAGATTCGCTGGCGAGCGGTCATCAATTTACTCCCACGTGATCTGCGCCGCCGCCCGCAGGGCGGCGTAGGAATCGGTGCAGCACCAACCCGGCGACAATCAAGGCGACCGAGATCACCTGTGGCCAGGAGAGTAGCGGAGGTGTGTCGGGGGGGGAACCCAGCGCGTGCATCAGCCACGGCCACTCGATTGTGATGGCGTAGCCCCGCTGGTGGTCGCCGCGCATGATCTCCACGAGAAAGCGCGCCGCGGGGTAGAGGAGGAGGTAGAGAACCAGGAGCCGGCCGTGATACGGACGGCGGCCAAAGCGCCACCACAGAAACAGACACAACCCAAGCTCGACGCCGGCTTCCATGATCTGGGTGGGGTGGCGCGGGACGTCGCCGGCGAGCGAATTGGCCGGGAAGCGCAACGCCCAGGGGAGGGTGGTCTCGGCGCCGTAACAACAGCCGCCGAGCAAGCAGCCGATGCGGCCGAGGCCGTGAGCCAAGGCGATCCCAGGGATCAGAGTGTCGGCGGTGGACCACAGCGGGAGTTCATAACGCCGCACGAGTAGCGCGAGCGCCGCCAGGCCGGCGATGAATCCACCGTAGAAGACGAACCCACCGCGCCAAGGGCGAAAGATGTCGTCGCACTCGGGGGGGCGGGCCCCTGTGCTGTCGCGGCACATTTCGAAATAAAAGGGTAAGAACTCGATCATGTAGCCGATTCTGGCGCCGGCGATGACGGCGATGAGCAACCAGAACGTCAGATCCACGAGCTTGCGGGGCTCGAGCCCCTCGCGCCGCGCCAGCCGAACGGTCAAGCCGACGCAGCCGAGATAGCCGAGGACGGCCGCGAGCGCATAGGTGGAGAGGTGCAGCCCTCCGATCTCGACAAAAGGGTTCATCGAGAGCTCTCAGCTCCGGCCGCTCGGCGGCCGCGCCACATCATGAAGAGCGCCAGCAGGACGAGTGGGATCCCGATGAGCTGCGAGGTGGACAGCGCCTCGCCAAACCACAGGCCACGCTCGTCGTTACGCCAGGCCTCGGTGATGAAGCGGCCCACCGAGTAGAGCAGCACGAACCACCAGAAGACCTTCCCGTCGTAGCTCCGTCTCTTCTTGAACAGCCAGTAGCACGCGGCAAAGACGAATACGTTGACCAGCATCTCATATAACTGGGTGGCGTGCACCGGCCAGGAGGCCGCGGCGCTTTTCGGGAGGTGGGCGAGAGCGGCTATTTCGTTCCACCAGGTGCTGCCCGGTGCTAGGTCGCGCGTGAAGTGTTGCAACATTTGCGACTGATCGACGTGTTGGCGCCAGGCCGGCCCACCCCGCGGGAACGCGACCGCGAGCGAGCCCGACCAGGTTTTGCCGAAGCAGCAGCCGGCGAAGAAGCACCCCAGGCGTCCGAAGACGAGCCCGAGAGCAATGGCGAAACCGGTGAGATCGGCCACGCGCCAGACCGGCATTCGTCTCCGCCTGACGAACCACAGGCAGGCGGCGAAAGCGCTCAGAAAGCCGCCGTAATAGGTGAGTCCGCCATACCAAAACTTCAGTGGCCGCAGGCAGTCGCGGGCGGGGTGGCACAAACCGGTCTCGGGGTGGCAGAGCGCTCCCCGTTCCCAGATTTGACAGACGAAGTCGGTGGGGCATTTCCAGCCGTGCGGCAACGCGCGGCCCTCGAGCGCCAACGGATCGAGGCACAAGTGGATGTAGTCCTGCAGGTAGCCGTCGACGAGGACATGCAGGCCGCGCGCGCCCAGGATCCCCATCACAAGAGCGACCAGAGCAGTGTCGAGCAAGGCGTTCTGATCGACACCGACCCCCGGCGCTTCGCGCCAGGCCAGCCATATGGCGGCCATGAAACCTACCGTGAGCAGGGTAAAATAGGCGGGGAAGTCCATCGGTCCAATATCGAACGACGGGGTCATCCCTCAGCCTTCGCGTCTTTTTTTTGAGAGGGCGAAGCTTTGCGGCGCGTGGTGGTGGGCTTCTCGCCTTCGATCTGTGCGAATGGGCTGGACTTCACGAACAGCATCTCAACCACCAGCGCCAGCACTCCGAGTGTGATGCCGATGTCGGCCACGTTGTAGGTGGGCCAGTGCGATCGCCCGATGTACATGTCGAGAAAATCAATGACGTAGTTGTACTGGAAGCGATCAATGAGATTTCCGACGGCGCCGCCCAGGATGGCCGAGAAGGCGATGATCGCCGAGAGATGGGTCGGCGGCAGGCGGAAGAAAACCACCAGGATGACGATTGAGGCCAGTGTCGAGATCGATGTCAGGAAGAGGCGCCGAAAAGTAGGGTGGGCACCGGCGAAGAGCCCCCAGGCGGCGCCCGGGTTCTCCTTGTATTCCAGGCGAAAGAAGCCCGGGATGACGTCCACCTTCCTCTCGTGCAGGAGATAAAGCGCCCCTCGAGCGACTCGCTCGTTGGCCGTCACGTTGTCGTTGAACCCCATGAGCGGCATCACGTGGCCGCGTTCGATAAGCGTGCGGACGTCCCCTTCGTCGACGCGCACATGGTGCGCGGCCAGGTATTCCGCCAGCCGCTCGTCGGCGAACGAATCGTCGAGGAGCTTCTCGATCCGACTCTGATCCTCCACCAGAAAAGACAGCCACCGTCGCGCGAACGGCTTACCGAGAAGATTGACCGTCCGGGGGGCGCGCTCGAGACCATCCAGGAACATCAGGTAGGCCAGTGGGAACCTGTGGCGCTCGTCAATTTCAAGGGGGGCAAAAGGGTTCCGGTCGGGATCGAGCTGCACTTCGCGCCGGCCACGGGTGACATGTCTCGCGACTGTCGCGTCGATATCGTCTGCCAGATCGGGGAAGCGCTCGATGAGTAGCTCTCCCACGGTTCGGCCGCTCATCTCTTCGGTGACGAGCAGCGGCAGAGGATGTGTCTCCGAGGCCAGGTTATGATCAGCCCATATCTTGGTGGCCTGATCGAGCCACACCAACCCTGCGACCATGACGACGAAGATTGTATACTTGCGGATATTGGCATTGGCCATCGGTACTCTCTAAAGCGCGCCGGCGGAGGGGTCTGTGAGCCCTCGGACCACCTCGGAGCAGCGAGCGCAAAGTTCGGGGTGGCGAGCATCCTGCCCAACGCTGGTCGCGCGAATCCAGCAGCGAGAACACTTTTGTCCGACCGCCGGCGTGACGCTCGCCGCGAGCCCGTGTTCGCGGGCCTCCTCCGGCAGAGAGTCCAGCGCGAGCGCTTCGAGCCGCGCCTCACTGACGATGAACAGCGTCGCGAGGCGGTCCGAGTAGCGCTCGAGCACCTCGCACTGCGGCGTATCGGCGGCCACCTGGAGCGTGAGCGCGGCGGCCAGCGAGTGCCCCACCACTTTGCGGTTGCGTGCCTCCTCGATGGCGCGCAGGGCCACCGACCGCGCCTGCTTCAAGATGACGAAGTCGGCCGCGAGAGCGGTGTCGCGCCAGTCGGAATTGACCGCCGGCATGTC
Source organism: Bradymonadales bacterium (assembly GCA_003559575.1). Lineage (GTDB taxonomy): Bacteria > Myxococcota_A > UBA9042 > PWKZ01 > PWKZ01 > PWKZ01. The sequence goes on from PWKZ01000186.1 coordinate 11,432, forward strand.
GGCGAGAAAGACGGACTCGGGGTCCCCACTGCGTTTGGGCATTTGCTCCCACAGCTCATGGCTCGTGAAGCTGGTGATGGGTGCCGACAGGAGGGTCAGTGAGCGCAGGATCTCGTACATGACGGTCTGCGCCGCGCGGCGCGCCTCGGATTCGGGCGCTGAAGCGTAAAGCCGATCCTTGAGGACGTCCAGATAGAAGGAGGACAGATCGCCGGCCATGAAGTCCAACAGACCGAAGTGGATGGGATGGAACTCGTAGCGCTCATAGGCATCGAGTGCCTTGGCCGTCACTTCTTGGAGGCGGTGAAGCGCGAAGCGATCGATTGAGCACTCCGGCAGCGACCGCAGCAGCGCTGGAGCGACCTCATGGCGGTCGGGATCGAAATCGTACAGATTCGACAGCAGGAAGCGCGCCGTATTGCGCAGCTTGCGATAGGCATCGGAGAGGTTTTTCAGGATCTCGTCGGACAGCCTGATATCCTCGCGATAATCCTCGGAGGCGACCCAGAGCCGGAAGATCTCGGCGCCGTAACGTTTGAGGACCTGCTCGGGCGGGAGGAAGTTGCCCTCGCTCTTGGACATTTTGCGGCCGTCGCCGTCGACGACGAAGCCGTGGGTCAAGACAGCTTTGTAGGGCGCGTGTCCTCTGGTGCCGACCGAGGTGAGCATCGCCGACTGGAACCAGCCGCGGTGTTGGTCGCTCCCCTCCAGGTAGAGATCGACGGGCGGCGTGCCTTCGCCCCGGCCTTTCCCGGCGAGGTGAGGTTCCATCACCGCGGCAAAGCTCACCCCCGACTCGAACCAGACGTCGATGATGTCTTCTTCGCGGCGGAAATTGCCGCCTTCACATTTGGGGCAGCGTGTGCCCGTGGGCAGAAGCTCCTCCTCGGAGGCCGTGAACCAGGAGTCGGCGCCTTGCTCTTCGAAGATGTTCGCCACGTGGTCGATCACGTCGGCGTCGAGCAGTGTGTTGCCGCAGTCCCGGCAGTAGAAGGCCGGGATCGGGACGCCCCAGCTTCGTTGGCGTGAGATGCACCAGTCAGGCCGGTTTTGCACCATCCCGCGGAAGCGGTCCTCGCCCCAGCGCGGGATCCACTTGACGCGGGAGATCTCCTCGAGCGCTTTGTCGCGCAGGCCGGTGAGGCTCATCGAGATGAACCATTGGTCGGTGGAGCGGAAGATAACCGGAGTCTTACTCCGCCAGCAGTGCGGATAAGAGTGTTCGATGTCGCTTTGGGCCAGCAGCATTCCGCGGGCGCGCAGCAGCTCGCAGACATCGTCGTTGGCGTCGAAGACCAGCTTGCCCGCGAAATGTTCCACGTCGCTCGTGAAACGTCCCTCTCCGTCCACAGGAGCGTAGCTGTCGAGCCCGTAGCGGCGGCCCACCTCGTAGTCTTCGGCCCCGTGGCCGGGGGCGGTGTGGACGCAGCCGGTGCCGGCCTCGAGGGTCACATGGTCGGCCAGGATGATTTTCGAGCGCCGGTCGATGAACGGGTGCTTCGCGTTTGTGCCGTCCAGTAGTCGTCCCTCGAAGCGACGCACGATGGAGTATTCGCCGAGCCCCACCGCTTCGGCGAACACCGGCGCCAAATAGGCGGCCACGATGAGGTGCTCTCCCGAGGAGGTCTGCATCACCGCGTATTCGTGCTCGGGGTGCAGCGCGATGGCCAAGTTGGCGGGGATGGTCCACGGAGTGGTGGTCCAGATGACGAAAGCGGCCGCCTCATCGCCGGCTCCGTGGCCGATCTCCGGTAGCTTCTGCCTGACGTCGTCGCACACCGGGAACTTGACGAAGATGGAAGGAGACTTGTGGTTGTGATACTCGACCTCGGCCTCGGCAAGCGCGGTGCCGCACTCGTGGCACCACTGCACCGGCTTTCGGCCGCGATAGATAGCCCCCGAGCGCACGAAAGCGCCGAACTCCCGCGCGATGGTGGCTTCATAGGAGCGGTGCAGGGTGAGATAAGGCTCGGCCCAACGTCCGAGCACCCCCAGGCGCTTGAACTCTTCGCGTTGGATGTCCACGAAATTGAGCGCGAACTTACGGCACTGGGCGCGCATCTCCGGCTTCGGGGTGCGGTCTTTGCCGACGCCCAGTTTCTTCTCCACGTTGTGCTCGATGGGGAGCCCGTGGCAGTCCCAACCGGGGATGTACTCCGTGAGTCGCCCGCTCATGTTCCGGTATTTGACCACGATGTCTTTCAACACCTTGTTGAGGATCGTGCCCGGATGGATATTGCCGTTGGCATACGGTGGGCCGTCGTGCAGCACGAACAGCGGTTTGTCCTGATTGCGGGCGATCATGCGTTCGTAGAGTTCAAGCTCTTCGAAACGACGCAAAAAGTCCGGCTCGCGCCGCATGAGATTCCCTCGCATGGGGAACTCAGTGCGCGGCAGGTTCAATGTCTCCCGGTAGTCCAACGGTCCCTCCAGTCCTCGGATCCATCACGCTCGGCTTTCGGCCCCTGCCCGGTGGCGTCAAGCTCGATGGTACTGGGTTGAGGTTTTAGTGTCGCGCTACTCTAACGTCAAGTGGAGCTGGCCGGATTCGGAGAGCGCGACCGCCTCAACGCCGCGCTCGGCCAGCATTTGCTGCATATGGCGCTCATCCGGGCCGTAGAGTGCCACGCGCTCGGGCTCCGCTGCGACGAGCCAGTCGACCAGGGCCGTCGCGGTGGGGTGTGCGTGCCAGATGAACCGGTTCCGGTGGAGTGGCTCGAGTGAGCCGTTGGCGCGAGCGTTCTCAGGCGGCTCCCGGCCGACGAGCGCCACGCCGGCGGTTGCCCCCGAGGTGCGTTCGCGGAAACTCTTGGTGTGCGTCGCAGTCGCCGGCCAGATCTCGACCGCGACTTTGCCTGGCCTGGAGTCCAGGGGCGCGAGGGGGGCGCCGCAGGATCGAAACGCCTCCGTCGCGCGCTCCACCGTGCGATGAAGCTTGCAGGGTAGGGCGTGACGCGCGAAGAGATCGACGATCTCCACCGACGCCGGTACCGCCGCCACCAGGATTGGACATCGTCCGGCGGACAGTTGCTCTTCGGCGAAGCGCAAGAGATTGTCCTCCATCCGCGTGCGGTCATCGTCATTTGGGCCGGCGATCCACGCCCGCGCGATGACCAGGGCGGCGTGGGTCGCGGTGGCCGGTGGGGCGAGCGGCAGGCGCTCGAGAGTCAGCTCACCGGTGTACAGAATTCGGACCCCGTGCCGGCGGACCAGGAGCTGGGCGTTGCCGATCAAGCCGCCCGCGGGCAGCATCTCTAGCTTGAGCGGGCCCAAGCGGAAGGGGTGGCTGTATGGGGCGGTCAGGAGCGCCGCGCGGCGCGCTTGGCGGCGCCCCATTCCGGCGAGCAGTTTGGCTGTCTGGTCGCTGCACAGAGTGGTGCGGTGTGCGGCGGGGCGACGCATTACGGCGCTGGAGACGAAGCTGAGCGCGCGGCGTGTTTCGGCGTCGAACCACAGCTCGGTACCGCTAAGATGTATTCCACCGCGAGAGGTCAGTTCGGGCAGTGTGGTCGGAGACAAAATCTACCACTTCCCATCGGCGCACCCCACGCTCCGGCAAGGCTGAGTCAGGGCCTGGGTGTTGCTGTGCCGAACGCTATCCCCAAAGTGGTTCTCAATGTAGCACAACTTTGTTTTCCGGCCCCACTTCCCGTTTCAAACCGAGGATTGAGGACTCCCCTCGGTCCACGGACGCGGTGGAGGATTGAGGCGTGACCCATGTGTTGACACTCAGGGAGGGTCCGACGAGAGTCACAGTTGACCTCCACCGGGCAGGCGGTGCTCGACTGGGCGGCGTGAGACTTCTTCAAGGAGCGCCTGATGGACTATTCAGCCTCTCTCTTATACCTGGTGGCCTTTTGCTGGGGAGCCATCTGGGGCAGTTTTCTGAACGTCTGCATCTATCGCATGCCGGCGGGGCGCTCCATCATCAGGCCGGCCTCCCACTGTCCGGCTTGCTCCGAACCACTCAAGGCGTGGCACAACATCCCGATCTTGGGGTGGGTTTTACTCGGGGGGCGCTGTGGCTTCTGCCGCGCCGGGATAGCGTCGCGCTATCCGCTCGTGGAGTCGCTGATGGGAGTGCTCTCGGTGGCGCTCTTGGCAGATTCGCTGTCTCGCGCCGAGGCTACTTTCCTCTCCGACGCCGGGGCGTTGGCCGGAATCGATCCCGGCCCGGGGCTCGGGGTGGTGTTGTTTCCATTCCTCTATCACTTCGTTTTCGTCGCCGGGCTGGTCGTCATCACGTTCATCGATCTGGATCATCTCGAGATCCCCAATGAGGTGACGTTGCCGGGGGTGCTCATTGGGTTTGGCGGCTCACTTGTGCTCTATCCATACTCCGGCGCCGGCGTTGTCTGGTGGAGTAGTCTGCTCGGGGCGCTTGTCGGCGGCGGCTTTTTGCTGGCCTTGATAGGGGGCTATGCGCTCTTGACCGGTCGCGAAGGGATGGGGTTGGGGGATTTCAAGCTGATGGCGATGGTGGGCGCGTTCTTGGGAATCCAGGCGTTGCCGTTGGTACTCTTCGCGAGCGCGGCGCAGGGGCTATTGTATGCCGTGCTGCTGCTTCTGACTGGCCGCGGCGACGCGCACCGCGACCAACTCTTGGAGATCGAGGCGCGCGAGGCGGAGGCCGCCGGCGCCGGAGATGAGCATTGCCACGAAGAGGGGCCGGCAGAGCCGGCCGCCGAGAGCGAGAGCGCGCTGTCGCGTCTGCGCTCGATGCCGATCCCCTTCGGGCCGTTCATCGCGTTGGCGGCCATCCAGTGGCTGTTCGTGGGCGACCGGGTGAGCCTTTGGCTCGCCGGCCTGTTCGGTTGAGTTGAAATGCAGTTCCGACTTCGGCTTCGCGCTCAGATTCTATTGTCTCTCGTGGCCCTCTTGGCGCTCTCCCTGGTGCTTATCTTCTGGGTCGCGCGTGGCATCAGTCGCTCCGCGGCGGTTGAGCAGCGGTTGGTCACGGCCCAGCAGAAGGCCTGGTTGGTGGCCTCCATGGTAGGCCACCTGGAATGGTGCGAGGACATTCGGCCGAGCGATCCGGGCGCTCGGCGGGAGCTCGGCGAGATAATCCGGGCGCACCCTGAGATCTCGCGCGTTTTGTTTCTCGACGAGAACTTGAACGTCCTCTTGCCGGTGGACGGCGTGACGTTTTGGTCACCGGAAGAGGCGGGTCGCTTGCTTGCCATGATGGATGAAGACGAGCTGGCCTACCGTTTCCCGGAAGGAGCGACCAGCTCGCCGCTTTGGGTGCTTGTGCCCACCGCCGGCTTTGGCGGCTCGGGTGCGGTGCATGCCGTCGCGCTCTTCTTTGAGCGCGGCCGGCCGGCGGAGACGCGTTTGTTTGCCGAGCGGATGTTGCTGCTCATGCTCGGGTTGATCATTGCGGGCGTGGCGCTCCTGGCGCATGTGATCCTCACTCGACTGGTGGTCACCCCTCTGAGGCGGATCGTGAGGACCATTGATCGGGTCCAGGGCGATGTGATCCCCGATCCGGATCCGGCCCACCCCGGCCCGCCGCGCGGCAACGAGATGGAGATCCTGAACGACGCCGTCCTGCGGATGTCGGCGCGTCTGGAGGCCGACAAACGGCACATCAACGACTCCATTGATCGCCTGCGCGAGTTGAATCTCAAGCTGGTGCGCGCGCAGGAGGATCTCGTGAGCGCGGAGAAGCAGGCGTCGGTGGGGCGGCTGGCCTCCGGCGTGGCGCACGAGATCGGGAACCCGCTGGCCGTCGTGCTCGGCTATATCGACATCCTCCGCCAAGAAGAGGTGACCGCCGAGGAGCGTCAGGAGTACCTGGAGGACATTGCTGCTGCGACCCAGAGGATCCACACGATCATCCGCGATTTGCTGGAGTTCTCACGTCCGGCGCGGGAGGGCGAGGAGACCGCTGATTTGCGCCGCGCGGTGGAGTCCTCGCTCAAGTTGTTGCGACCACAGGCCAAGTTCGCCCGGGTGACGACGGAGGTCGTGTGGGAGCTTGAGTCGGACGCCGGCACCGATGAGCCGAGCGTGGCGGTGCATATCAACGAGGGGCGCCTGCAGCAGATACTGGTCAACCTGTTGGTGAACGCCGCCGACGCGCTTGATGGTCATGGCCATATTCGTCTTGTCGTGGTCTGCGAGGTGCGCCGGGTGCGGTTGTCGGTAATCGACAACGGCCCTGGGATCTCTGCCGATGAACAGCGGAGGATCTTTGATCCGTTCTACACCACCAAGGAGCCGGGCAAGGGAACTGGGCTCGGGCTCGCTATCTGCTATAGTCTGATCAGCGCCTACGGGGGGCGGCTCACCGTGGAGAGCAGCCCGGGCGAGGGAGCGCGCTTCCACATCGATCTGTGGCGGCCCGAGTATTCGCCCGACGGGTCGCCCCCCGACAGTCAACCCCATTCGTCAGGCGCGGGGTCCTTGGCGCGCGGGATCGAGGTGCGGCGGTGATCGAGAAGATTTTGGTCGTCGATGACGAGCGGGCGTTTGCCAAGATGCTGAAGACCATGCTCAGCAAGGCCGGCTACTCGGTGGACATGAGCCACGACGGGCAAGAGGCTCTCTCGCGGCTCACGGATAAGCGCTACGATTTGGTGCTGTCGGACATCAAGATGCCGAAGCTGTGCGGGCTCGATCTGCTGCGCGCGATCGAGAAGCGCGGGATCGAGACGACGGTGATTGTGATGTCCGCCTACGGCAACATCGACACGGCTATCGAGGCGATGAAGCTTGGCGCTTATGATTATGTCTCAAAGCCGTTCAAGGCCGACGAGGTGATCCTCGCCATCCGTAAGCTAGAGGAGCGCGAGAACCTCAAACAGGAGAACGAGGCGCTGCGCTCACAAGTTCGTCGGCAGCACAGCTTCCATCGCATCATCGCCAAGAGTGAGCCGATGATGGCGCTGTTCGCCACCATCGAGAAGATCGCCGGCTACAAGACCACGGTTCTGATAACGGGCGAGAGCGGCACCGGCAAAGAACTGTTTGCGCGCGCCATCCACGCCAGCTCGCCGCGCTCGAAAAAGAAGTTCGTGGCCATCAACTGCGGCGCGATCCCCGAGAATCTGCTCGAGTCCGAGCTTTTCGGCTACGTGCGCGGGGCGTTTACGGATGCCCACCGGGACAAGGCCGGTCTGTTCGAGGAGGCCAACGGGGGGACCATCCTGCTCGACGAGGTGGGCGAGCTGCCGCTGTCACTTCAGGTCAAGCTACTGCGTGTGCTGCAAGAGGAGGAGATCCGGCGGGTGGGGGACACCGAGACCCGCGCGATCGATGTGCGTATCATCGCCGCCTCGATCCGCGATCTGGCCGACGAGTGCGCCCAGGGACGCTTTCGCGAGGATCTGTTCTATCGACTCAACGTTCTGCCGCTGCATGTTCCTCCGCTGCGCGAGCGCCTTGATGACATCCCTCTGCTCGTCGATCACTTTTTGAGCCTCACTCTGCAACGCCATCAGGAGACGGGCATGCGGCAGCCCCGGGCACTCTGCGGGGTCACCCCCGAGGTGCTCAAGCTGCTTACCAGACACGCATGGCCGGGCAACGTCCGCGAGCTCGAGAACACCATCGAGCGTTGTGTCGTGTTGACCGACGGCGATCAGATTGAGGCGGAGGCGCTCCCCGACCATATCCGCGAGAACAGCGATCCCATTCGCCGGAGCTTGTGCTCCGAGGAGTTGTCGGTCAAGAAGACCGCTCGTGTCATCGAGGAGGAGCTGATTCGGCGAGCGCTCAAGCGGACGGGCGGTAACCGCACGAAGGCGGCCAGGCTACTCGAGCTGAGCCACCGGGCTCTGCTCTACAAGCTCAAGCGTTACGGTATTGACTAGTTCGTAATGGAGGTGCCCGCGTGGGTTTGCCTGAATTAGCCGACGGTCACGGAGCGTCGGCGAACTCGTCGTAGGTGTCCCCGTCAACGTCCTCGATGACCTGGACCCCGAGCGATTTATAGGCCGGGAGGCCCGTGCCCGCCGGGATCAGGCGGCCCATGATGACGTTCTCCTTGAGACCGCGGAGGTAGTCGATCTTGCCGGAGATGCTGGCCTCTGTGAGGATCTTGGTGGTCTCCTGGAAAGAGGAGGCTGAGATAAAGCTCTCGGTCGAGAGGGAGGCTTTTGTGATCCCGAGGAGCTGTGGCTCGGCCACCGCCGGCTGGCCACCTTCCTGGGAGACTCGCGAGTTCTCGTCCTCGAAGAGCCACTTCTCGACCTGCTCTTCGGGCAGGAAGCGGGTGTCGCCGGGATCGACTATCTTAACCCACCGCAACATCTGGCGAACAATGACTTCGATGTGCTTGTCGTGGATGCGAACGCCTTGGAGACGGTAGACCTGCTGTACCTCGTCCACGAGGTACTTGGCCAGCGCCTTCTCCCCTCGCACCCGGAGGATGTCGTGGGGGTTGGTGTTGCCGTCCATCAACTGTTCGCCGGCGCGGACCTGATCGTTTTCATGCACTGAGATGTGCTTGCCCTTCGGGATCAGATACTCGGCCGGATCGCCCACCTCGGGGGTGACCACCACCTTGCGCTTCCCCTTGGTCGGTTTGCCGAAGCTCACAACACCGTCGATTTCGCTGATGACGGCGTGGTCCTTGGGCTTGCGAGCTTCAAACAACTCCACTACGCGCGGCAGGCCGCCGGTGATGTCCTTGGTCTTGGTGGTCTCTCGTGGAATCTTGGCGAGCACGTCGCCGGCGTCCACCTGCTGATTTTCCTGCACCACGATGTTGGCGCCGACGGGCAACATGTAGCGCGCTTGCCCCTTGGTGCCGGCCAACTTGATAGTGGACTTGGGGCTTTGGATCTCCTTGATGGAGATGCGCGGTCGCAATTCCACATCGCGCGACTCGATGACCACCTTGCGGGAGAGACCGGTGACTTCGTCGAGCTGCTCCTTGATCGTCACTCCCTCGGTGATGTCGCCGAAGCGGATGATTCCGGCCGCGTCGGTGAGGATCGGCATCGACCATGGATCCCACTCGGCGACCACGTCGCCGGTCTTGACCGCGTCGCCGTCGTTGAAGCGGAGTTTCGTCCCGTAGACTATCGGGTAGCGCTCTTTCTCGCGGCCGGTGTCATCGAACACCGAGATCTCACCGTTGCGGTTCATGACGACGAACGTCTTGTCGGCCCTCTCGACCACTTGCAGCGAGTCGGAGAAACGCAGCACGCCGTCGTTGCGGATCGTCAACTGGCTTTGCTCGGCGGCACGGCTGGCGGTCCCGCCGATGTGGAAGGTCCGCATGGTGAGCTGGGTGCCCGGCTCACCGATGGACTGCGCGGCGATGACTCCCACGGTCTCGCCGATGTTGGCCATTCTCCCACGGGCCAGATCGCGCCCGTAGCACAACATGCAGGTGCCGCGTCGCGCTTCGCAGGCGAGAACCGACCGGATGGTGATCTTCTCGATTCCGGCGTCGACGATCTTGCTGACCTGCTCTTCGTTTAGTTCTTCGTTGGCATCGACGAGAATCTCGCCGGTGATGGGGTCTTCAATGTCGTCGAGCGTCACACGGCCGAGGATACGCTCGCCCATTGTGGCGATGACCTCGCCGCCTTCGACCAGCGCGCCCACCTCAATTCCTTCGAGGGTTCCGCAGTCACGCATTGTGACCACCGAATCCTGCGCGACGTCCACGAGCCTCCGGGTCAGGTAGCCGGAGTTGGCGGTTTTGAGCGCCGTGTCGGCCAAGCCCTTGCGGGCACCGTGGGTTGAGATGAAATACTGCAGCACGGTCAACCCCTCGCGGAAGTTGGCCGTGATGGGGGTCTCGATGATCTCGCCGGACGGTTTGGCCATCAGGCCTCGCATCCCGGCGAGCTGACGCATCTGCTGAATCGACCCACGCGCTCCGGAGTCTTGCATGATGTAGACCGAGTTGAAGCTCGGCTGGGTGCGAACCTCGCCGGATTCGCCTGTCACCACCTCGGTCTTGATGTTGTCAAGCATCCCGTTGGCGATGTCGTCGGCGGCCGAGGCCCAGATGTCGACAACCTTGTTGTAGCGCTCGCCGTCGGTGATGAGACCTTCGGTGTACTGCGACTCGATCTCCGCCACCTCGCTGGTTGCCTTTTCGAGCAGCGTGGCTTTCGCTGCCGGGATCTCCATGTCGCCGATGCTGATCGAGATTCCCGCGTTGGTCGCGTAATTGTAGCCCCAGGTCCGCAGCGCGTCGGCCAGCAGGACAGTGTCCTTGCTACCACACATCCGATAGGTGCGGTCGATTAGCTCGGCCGAGGCGCGCTTGGTCAAGACCTGGTTGTAGAGCGAGAACGGCACTTTCGCCGGCACTATTTCGGTCAAGAGTGTGCGGCCGACGGTGGTCTTTTGGATCTTACCTTGCACCCGTACTTTGATTCGGGCTTGCAGGTCCACCTCACCCGCGTCGAACGCCGTGCGCACCTCCTCCGGGCTCGAGAACAAGCGCCCCTCGCCGTAAGCGAACTCGCGCGGCCGGGTCATGTAGTAGAGTCCCAGGACGATGTCCTGGCTCGGCAAGATGATGGGCTTGCCGTTGGCCGGCGAGAGGATGTTGTTGGTGCTCATCATGAGCACCCGCGCCTCCATCTGCGCCTCGATCGAGAGCGGCACATGGACCGCCATCTGGTCGCCGTCAAAGTCGGCGTTAAAGGCCGTGCAGACGAGCGGGTGGACCTGAATCGCCTTGCCCTCGATCAATACCGGCTCGAACGCCTGGACGCCGAGGCGGTGCAGAGTGGGGGCGCGGTTCAAAATGATCGGGTGCTCACGGATGACGTCTTCGAGGATGTCCCAAACCTCGGGCTTCTCCTTTTCGACCATCTTCTTGGCGGACTTGATGGTCGAGACGTAGCCGTGCTTCTCGAGCTTGTGATAGATGAACGGCTTGAACAGCTCGAGGGCCATCTTCTTCGGCAACCCGCACTGCTGTAGCTTGAGCTCCGGCCCCACCACGATGACCGAGCGCCCCGAGTAGTCGACCCGCTTGCCGAGGAGGTTCTGCCGGAAGCGCCCCTGCTTCCCCTTGAGCATGTCGCTCAAGCTCTTGAGCGGGCGCTTGTTGGGGCCGGTGATGACTTTCCCGCGCCGTCCGTTGTCAAACAGTGCGTCTACCGCCTCCTGGAGCATCCGCTTTTCGTTGCGGATGATGATCTCGGGGGCGTGAAGCTCCTGCAACCGCTTGAGACGGTTGTTGCGGTTGATGACTCGCCGATAGAGGTCGTTCAAGTCACTCGTGGCGAATCGCCCGCCGTCCAAGGGGACGAGTGGGCGCAGATCGGGCGGAAGCACCGGGATGGTCTTCAGAATCATCCAGCAAGGATCGTTGCCTGAGCCCTTGAAGGCCTCCGCGACCTTGAGCCGTTTGGCGATCTTTTTGCGCTTGGCTTCACTCTTGGCCTCTTTGAGGTCCTCGCGCAACGTAATCGAGAGCGACTCCACGTCAACCTGCTCCAGCAGCTCACGGATCGCCTCGGCCCCCATCGCCGCCCGGAAGTCATCGCCGGGGTTCTCGTCGATTTCCTCCATGATCTGCTCGTACTGATCTTCGGTGATCACCTCACCGCGCTTCAGCCCGGAGAGACCGGCGTCGAGGACGACATAGCTCACGCAGTAGAGAACCTTCTCGAGGTCTTTCAACGACACGTCGAGGAGGTTGCCTATTCGGGAAGGGAGGCTCTTGAGAAACCAGATGTGGGCCACCGGGGTTGCGAGTTGGATGTGTCCGAGCCTCTCGCGCCGCACTTTGGACTGGATCACCTCGACGCCACATTTCTCGCAGACGATCCCACGGTGTTTCATGCGTTTGTATTTGCCGCAATTACACTCGAAGTCCTTGACCGGACCGAAGATCTTGGCGCAGAAGAGGCCTTCACGCTCCGGCTTGAATGTGCGGTAGTTGATGGTCTCGGGCTTCTTCACCTCACCCTTGGACCACATCAGGATCTTCTCAGGTGACGCAAGGCCGATGCGCACTGCGCTAAAGCTGAGAGGGTCCTTGGGTTTCTCGAGGAAATTGAAGATGTCCTTCAAGACTTGGCCCTCCTCCCCAAAGCTTCGGCCATTGCTGATGCCGCCGCTTGGGGCTCTCGCGCGAGGCGTCGTGCGCCTCGCTGGTGAACGCGCTTCTAGCTTCTCGCCTTCGCGCTTCGCTAAGTTGGCGTCTCTGTCTCCACGAGGTCAACGTCAAGCGCCAGGCTTTTCAACTCCCTGAGGAGGACGTTGAAGCTCTCGGGGAGACCCGCCTCGAGGGTGTTCTCCCCTTTGACGATCGCCTCGTACATTCGCGTGCGCCCCACCACGTCGTCGGACTTGACGGTGAGGAACTCCTGGAGGCCGAATGCGGCCCCGTATGCTTCGAGCGCCCAGACCTCCATCTCGCCCAATCGCTGCCCGCCGAACTGGGCCTTGCCGCCCAGCGGTTGCTGGGTGACGAGCGAGTAGGGGCCGATGGATCGAGCGTGAATCTTGTCGTCGACGAGGTGGTGGAGCTTGAGCATATACATGATCCCCACTGTCACGTCGTGATCGAAGGGCTCTCCGGTGCGCCCGTCGAAGAGCGTCGCCTGGCCGCTCTCGGGAAGCTCGGCGAGGCGCAGCAGATCGCGAATCTCCACCTCTTTGGCGCCGTCGAACACCGGGGTCGCGAGATGGATGCCGCCCTTGAGGCCCGACACGAATAGCTTGAGGCTATCGTCGTCAAGCTCGTCCACCATGCGTGAGATGGAATCGGATCGATAGATCGCCTTGAGCCTCTTGCGCAGCTTGGCGGGCTTGTAGTTCTGGTCGATGTATTCCTGGAGCTGCTCGCCGAGCGCTCTGGCGGCGCGGCCCATGTGGGTCTCCAGGATCTGCCCCACGTTCATTCGTGACGGTACGCCGAGGGGGTTCAGGACTATCTGGACCGGACGACCGTCCTCGAGGAACGGCATGTCCTCGGGCGGCAGAATCCGGCTCACGACACCCTTGTTGCCGTGGCGTCCGGCCATTTTGTCGCCGACCTGCATCTTGCGCTTGATCGCCACCGAGACCTTGACCATCTTGATGACGCCTGGTGGGAGCTCGTCGCCCTTCTTGAGGCGCTTGATCTTGTCTCCGAAGAGCGTGCGGCAGGCGTCGATTTGCGCTTCCAGGTGCTCGTGGATGTTGCGAAGGCGCTCCTCGATCTCTTCGGCTTTGGTGAGCCGGAAAAGCGGCCAGTGCTTGCGCGGGATGCTCGCGAGCTTCTCTTCCGTGAGCTTGACACCCTTGCCGACCAACACCGCTCCGGTGGTCTCATCGACCAACTTGCTGGAGGTTTTGTGGCCGACCAGGAGCCGCGCCATGCGTTCGAACGCGCTGCGCTGCAGGATCTGGATCTCATCCTGCTCATCCTTGAGGAGCTTGTTCTCCTCGGCCTCCTCAATCTTGGTGTGGCGCTCATCCTTGTCGACGCCCTTGCGGGAGAAAACGCGCGCGCCGATGACCGTTCCATTGACCCCCGGCGGGACCCTGAGCGAGCTGTCGCGCACTTCGCCGGCCTTTTCACCGAAGATGGCGCGCAAAAGTTTCTCCTCCGGTGAGAGCTGTGTCTCGCCCTTGGGAGTCACCTTGCCCACCAGGATGTCGCTCGGCTTGACCTCGGCCCCAATCCGGATGATCCCGGAGGAGTCGAGGTTGCGCATCGCTTCATCGCCAACGTTGGGGATGTCGCGGGTGATCTCCTCTTTGCCCAGTTTGGTGTCTCGCGCGATGCACTCGAACTCCTCGATATGAACCGAGGTGAAGGTGTCTTCCTGGACGAGATCTTCGCTGACCAGGATTGAGTCCTCGAAGTTGTAGCCGCCCCACGGCATAAACGCCACCGTGATGTTTTGGCCGAGCGCCAACTCACCAAGCTCGGTGGCCGGGCCGTCCGCGATGACGTCGCCGGCACGGACCGTGTCGCCTTTGGCGACGATCGGTTTCTGATTGATGCAGGTGTCCTGGTTCGAGCGCTGGTACTTGATGAGGTTGTAGATGTCGGGGCGCGCGGTGTCGTCCGCGCTCGCTGCGTCTCGTCGGACTACGATTCGCCCGGAGTCGATACTCTCGACGATCCCGTCTTGTCTGGCGACCACCGTCACGCCGGAGTCGCTTGCGACAGTGCGCTCGAGGCTCGTGCCCACCAGCGGCGCGACACTGCGCAACAACGGCACCGCCTGGCGCTGCATGTTGGAGCCCATCAGAGCGCGGTTGGCGTCGTCGTTCTCAAGGAACGGGATGAGAGAGGCGGCCACGGAGACCAGCTGACTGGGAGAGACGTCGAGCAAAGAGATCTCCTCCGCTCGCGCCGTGACGAACTCCGTATTGCGACGCGCAGGGATGAGGTCGCCAATGATGCGCCCCTCTTTGTCACGCGCCACGGTCGCCTGGGCGATGGTGTGCCCCTCCTCTTCGAGGGCCGAGTAGTAACGGATATCGTCGGTTGGCTTGCAGTCTTCGACTCGCCGGTAAGGCGTCTCGATGAAGCCGTAGGCGTTCACGCGGGCGAAGGTCGAGAGGCTGGCGATGAGGCCGATATTCGGTCCCTCGGGGGTCTCGATGGGGCAGATGCGCCCATAGTGCGTCCCATGAACGTCGCGGACCTCGAAGCCGGCGCGATCACGAGTCAAACCACCCGGTCCGAGGGCCGACAGGCGCCGCTTGTGGGTGATCTCGGACAGTGGGTTCGTTTGATCCATGAACTGGCTGAGCTGGCTCGAGCCGAAGTACTCTTTGACCACTGCCGAGACGGGTTTGGCGTTGACGAGATCGTGGGGCATGAGCGTGTCGATCTCCTGCGACATGCTCATCCGCTCCTTGATCGCGCGCTCCATCCGAACGAGCCCGATGCGGTACTGATTCTCCATCAGCTCGCCCACCGCCCGCACACGGCGGTTGCCAAGATGGTCGATGTCGTCGATTCGCACGTCGCCCTGGCCCGCCCGCAAGTTGACCAGATAGCGCACCACCTCGAGGATGTCTCGCTTGGTCAGGACGGTCTGAGTCAACGGCTCGTCGAGTTTGAATTTGTAGTTCAGTTTGAGGCGTCCGACCGATGAGAGGTCGTAGCGGCTCGCGTTGAAGAACAAGTTGTTGAAGTGGGCGCGCGCTTGAGCCTCGGTCGAAGGGTCGCCGGGCCGAAGCCGCCGGTATATTTCAAGGACCGCCTCACCGGGGGTGGAGATCTTGTCGAGGGTCAGCGTGTTGCGGAAATAGGGGCCGAGTTTGCTCTCGAACAGCAGCCTGAACTCACTGATTCCGCGTTCCTTGAACTCCTCGACGTGCTCCGCCTCAAAGAGGTCGCCGCACTCGAAGACTACCTCGCCGGTCTCCTCGTCGATGATGTCTTCGGCGTAAACGCGGTCTTCCAACTCTTCGAGCGAGACAGGGAGATCGGTGGGGCCGAACTTCTTGATCTTGGCCAGTGAGGCCTTGGTGAACTTGAAATTCTTGCGAACCAGGACCTGCTTGTTGCTGCCGATGACGTCCACCGCGGCGCGCTGTCCCAGCACCAATTCGGGGTTGAGCTCTTTGTGCAGGGCGCCCTTGGCGTCGATTCGGACGAGCTCTGAATCGTAGAATTCGTCCAGGAGCTCTTGCGTGGAGTATCCGAGCGCGCGTAACAGGACCGTTGCGTGCATTTTACGGCGGCGATCGATTCGGACATGCAAAATGTCCTTGTGATCGAACTCGAAGTCGACCCACGAGCCGCGATAGGGGATGATTCGCGCCGAATAGAGCAGCTTCCCGCTCGCGTGGGTCCGCCCGCGGTCGTGTTCGAAAAAGGCGCCTGGGGAGCGGTGGAGTTGGCTGACCACGACGCGCTCGGTCCCATTGACGATAAAAGTTCCGTTATCCGTCATCAAGGGGAGCTCGCCGAAGTAGACTTCCTGCTCTTTGACATCGCGGATACTCTTGGTCCCGGCCTCTTGGTTGACCTCCCATATCACCAGACGAATAAGAACCCTGACCGGTGCGGCATAGGTCATGCCGCGGCTGCGGCACTCATCGACATCGTACTTCGGCGGTTCCAGGTGGTAGCTTACGAACTCCAACTCGGAGGTCTTGTTGAAGTCCGTAATCGGGAAGACGCTCTTGAAGATGGCCTGGAGCCCGACAGGCTCCCGCTGATCGGGCGGGACGTCTTGTTGCAGAAACTTTTCGTAAGATTGTTTCTGAACACTTATCAGGTCCGGGATGTCGATGACGCTGGCGAGCTTCGCGTAGTTTTCTCGAACGCGAAGATCCTTCCGTTTTTTGGACGTCATTCTCACTCCTCGGCGCCGGGAGAAGGCCCGGCAGTTGTGGTGCCCAAGCGCAAATTCAAAGCGTTCGCCTTGAGGCCCCTCTTCATTTTCTTTTCAACTCGAGGATCGTCGCCGCGCCATATCAATGACGATATGGCGCGCGACGGCGACGGCCCCGAGTGGTCGATGCCCGGCTCGTGGTCCAGAGGGTGTGGCACCACAAGCGGGCGTGCGGACAGCGGGCGGAGATTATTTGATCTCCACTTCGCCACCCACCTCTTCGATCTGCTTCTTGATTTTCTCGCCCTCTTCTTTGTCGACCGACTCCTTGATGACGCTTGGGGCGCCGTCGACGAGATCCTTGGCCTCCTTGAGGCCGAGCCCGGTGATCGCGCGGACGACCTTGATGACCTGAATCTTTTGCGAGCCGAAGCTCTTGAGGTGGGCGGTGAACTCCGTCTGTTCCGGAGCCTCCTCCTCTGCTGCGCCGGCTCCACCGGCCGCCGCCGGCATCGCTGCCATGGCCATCGGCGCCGCCGCCGAGACTCCCCACTTCTCCTCGAGCTCCTTCACGAGCTCGGCGAGGTCCATGACATTCATGTTGCTCAGGAAGTCGATAACTTGCTCACGTGTGACGTCTGCCATCTCTACTCTCTCCTTTGTGTGCCGGAAAACGCACAAGTTGCGCTTTCAGGTTACTCGTTCTCGGTGCTCACTGGCCGTTTGCCTGTTGCCGCGCGGTCAATACTCCCAGCAGATCCCGCTGTGCCGTGGTGAATACTCCGAGCAACTGTTGGGCCGGAGTGTTCATCAGGGCCAGAAGCTGCCCGCGGAGTTGATCCTTGGTGGGCAGAGCGGCCAGCGCCTTGACTCCCTCGCGGTCGAGCGCCTTACCGTCCACCCAGCCTGCCTTGACATTGAACTTCTCATTCTTCTTGGCAAAGTCGAGGCAGACCTTGGCGGCAATGACGGGGTCGTCGTCCAACGAGAACGCGATCCCGTTGGGGCCGTTGAGATGTTCGCTCAAAGTCTCAACCGGGGTCCCTTTGATTGCGCGGATGAGCAAGGTGTTTTTCGTCACCTTGTAGGCCACATTCGCCTCGCGCAGGTTCCGCCTGAGCTTCGTTATCTCCTCAACCCCGAGGCCGATGTACTCCGTGAGAACGATCGACGGGACCGCACTCAGGATCTGCTCGAGCTCTGCGACACGAACTCTTTTTGTCGCTTTGTCCACAGCTCACTCCTTCACACTGATGCCGCCGGGGATGCTCCCCGGCTCGCGCGACCCGCCCTGAGCGGAGTTAGGAAAGAGGCCAATATGCTTTGGCGTCCGCCAGTGTCGTGCGCCAAAGCACGCTTACCAACTTACCGTCCTCCGCGGGAATTAAGGCTTTTCGGAGCCACCCGCTTCTCTGAACGGATCTTCAAAAAAAACAGCTACTCGCGTAGTCAAGCCTCCTCGCGACGTCAGACTTTGAACAGGCTCTGCATGTGCGCCTGGTCGATTTTGATCCCCGGGCCCATGGTCGAGGCCACGGTTATACTGCGGACGTAAGTCCCTTTGGCTGAAGCCGGCTTGAGCTTCAGCAGTACGTCGAGCAGCGCGAGCGCGTTCTCGGCGAGCTTCTCCGGCTCGAACGAACGGCGCCCGATGTTTGCATGGATGATTCCCGCCTTCTCGACGCGGAAGTTGATTTTGCCGGCTTTTGACTCGGCGACCGCGGTCTTTAGATCGAAGGTCACTGTCCCCACCTTGGGGTTCGGCATCAGCCCGCGCGGCCCCAGGAGCCGCCCGATGCGCCCCACGAGCCCCATCATATCGGGGGTTGCGATCGCGCGGTCAAAATCCATCCAGCCGCCCTTGATCTTCTCGACCAAGTCCTCGGCGCCGACAAAATCGGCCCCCGCCTCTTCGGCTTCGGTGGCTTTCTCGCCTTTGGCGAAGACCGCCAGCCGCACCGTCTTGCCTGTGCCGTGGGGCAAAACGCACGCGCCGCGGATCATTTGATCGGCGTGACGCGGGTTGACCCCGAGACGGATGGCGATGTCGATCGCCTCGTCGAATTTGGCGGTCGAGGTCTTCTGGATGAGATCCATCGCCTCGGCCAGCTCGTAACGCTTGTTGCGATCAATGAGAGCGCGTAGCGCCTCGAGTCGCTTGCCTCGTTTGGCCATGTCGGTTTACTCCGTTTGCGACGCGCTCTCGAGGTCTCTCGAGGAGCGCGGTCTCCTGCCCATAAAGCGGCGGAGGGCCGGCGCCTTGACGCGTCGGCTCCCACTCGGGGACGCGGACTCCATCAGTTGCCCACGACCCGTAAACCCATGCTCCTGGCAGTACCCTCGATTGTTCGGATGGCGCTCTCCATATCACTCGCGTACAGATCTTGCATTTTGATTTCGGCGATCTCTTGGAGCTGCGCTCTTGTCACCTTGCCGACTTTGGTCCGGTTGGGGACGCCGGATCCCTTGTCGATCTTGGCCGCTTTCTTGAGAAGGATCGCGGCCGGCGGTGTGCGGGTGATGAAACTAAAGCTACGATCCGCGTAGACGGTGATCACCACCGGTGTGATCATCCCGTCCTGTTTTTGGGTCGCGGCGTTGAACTTCTTGCAAAACTCCATGATGTTCACGCCGTGTTGGCCCAATGCCGGACCCACGGGCGGGGAAGGGTTGGCCTTCCCCGCGGGAACCTGGAGCTTGATTAATCCGATGACTTTTTTCATCGTTCCTCCCCTCTCGGGTACCGCCAAGCAAAGCACTCGGCGAAGCGGCGTGGAGTCGGGCGGTCGCGGTGCGCCACGCTTGTCGTTCGCTTCGCCGGAGCCGGCGCGTCCACCGGCTAAATCAACTCCACCTGGGTGAAGTCAAGCTCGACCGGTGTGGATCGGCCAAAAATGCTCACAAGCACCCTGAGCTTGTCCTTGTCAGGGTTCACTTCGTCGACGACGCCCTGGAAGCCCATGAACGGCCCCTCGATGACACGCACGTTGGCGCCCTGATCGAAGGCCTGCTTGGGCTTGGCGCGAACCGCGCCTTCTTCCATCTGTTGGGTCAGGCGATTTACCTCGCGTTCGGGAATCGGTCGCGGATTGCGTGCGTCGCCGACAAAGCCCGTAACCTTCTGAGTGCCCTTGACCAGGTGCCAGGTCTCGTCCGTCAGGTTCATCTGGACTATGATGTAGCCTGGGAAGAACTTGCGCGACATGGTGCGCTTGGTCCCTCCGCGAACCTCGACTACTTTCTCGGTTGGAACGAGAATCTCTCCAAACTGCGTGTCCATCTGCTCAGCTTGAATCCGATCGAGAAGACATTGCTTCGCGCGGTTCTCATAGCCGGAGTAGGTGTGGACGACATACCACTTCTTGTCCATCGGGAATTGCCCCTTTGCGCACCGTCATATTTGATCGCGCGCGGGCGCTCTCGCTTCAGGCGCGCGGCGTCGTGCGCTGTCAGTCCCGACTGGCGTAATAGAACAG
Source organism: Bradymonadales bacterium (assembly GCA_003559575.1). Lineage (GTDB taxonomy): Bacteria > Myxococcota_A > UBA9042 > PWKZ01 > PWKZ01 > PWKZ01. The sequence goes on from PWKZ01000186.1 coordinate 31,122, forward strand.
CAGCGCAGTGCCGCTCACGATTACCGCGATGCCAATGGCCGAGAAGAACGTGAACACTCGCCCGGTGTCGTAGACGAAACCCGTCGCCCACGACCACATGGCGTCGAAAAGACCGAGAATGGCCGCCACGATGAAAGCCGTAATGAGCACCACAATGGTTGCCGTGCGCGTCTCGGGCCATGTGGGCCATGTGACCTTCTTGACCTCGTTGCCGACCTCGACCGCGAGGATGTTTATCCGCTCGGAGCGGCGCAGTGACACCGCGGTCGAGATGCCGACCAAGATCCCCCCGAGATCGGACACCAAGAAGCGCATCCCGATGAGCGGGATGTTCCAGTCGGGGTTGATCCAATCAAGCACGGCCGCAAGAAGCGCACCGGACAGCATCCAGGCCAAAAGCCCGGCGAGAACGAAGCCGATGTTGACGTATCGCTGTATCATCTCGCCTCGAACCACGGATTTGAGCCGCGCCAATCGACAGGGGGACCATCTGTCCCCACTGCACACAAGCAGGCCAGGAGGGACTCGAACCCCCAACTCCCGGATTTGGAGTCCGGTGCTCTACCAATTCGAGCTACTGGCCCTCATCGCTACGGCCGCTCGACTTGGCGCACACACCACGCCAGTTCAAGCGGCGCGCGAGTGTAAGCCGTTAAACTTGCCGCGTCAAGTCCAAAAAAACCTCAGCTCCCCCGACGCCGACAATCGGCCGGGGGTCAAGACTGAGGGGCGTGTGTTATTTTGTTTCTCGATGCAGAGTATGCTTGCGCTCGAACCGGCAGTACTTCATGAGCTCCATGCGTTTGGGGCTCTTCTTCTTGTTTTTGGTGCTCGAGTAGCGCGACACTCCGGGCAGCTCGCTCTTACGGCAGTCCGTGCATTCGAGTTGAATGATACTTCGGTTTCCCATTCCCTCAATCCTTGATTCTCATAGTCGACTGGTCGACTTCTCATGTCGCAGCGCATCCGCGGGGATACCGGTTTGACTCCTCGCACCTTTTTCAGCCGTCTCGAAATCCTCGGTCCGCGGGTGCGGACCGAGGATTGAGGATTGAGGATTTTTCCGCTTGAGGCGCCGGTGTGCTACTCGAGAACCTTGGTGATGACGCCGGCGCCGACGGTCCGTCCCCCTTCACGGATGGCGAACCGCAGACCTTCTTCCATCGCGATCGGGGTGATGAGCTTGACCGTCATCGCGACGTTATCGCCGGGCATCACCATCTCGCGACCCTCGGGGAGGTCGGCCGATCCGGTCACGTCGGTGGTCCGGAAATAGAACTGGGGCCGATACCCGTTGAAGAACGGTGTGTGCCGGCCACCCTCTTCCTTGGTCAGGATGTAGGCCTCGCACTCAAAGAGTGTGTGCGGGGTGATCGAGCCCGGTTGGGCGATGACTTGGCCTCGCTCGATGTCGGTGCGCTTGATCCCACGCAGCAACAGCCCGACGTTGTCGCCGGCCTGGCCCTCGTCGAGGATCTTGCGGAACATCTCGACACCGGTGATGACGGTCTTCTGGACCTTGGGCTTGATGCCGCTTATCTCGACCTCTTGCCCGGTCTTGATGATCCCTCGCTCGACGCGACCGGTGGCGACTGTGCCGCGCCCGGAGATCGAGAACACGTCCTCGACCGGCATCAGGAACGGCTTGTCGATTTCGCGCTCAGGCTCGGGGATATAGTTGTCGAGTGCCTCGAGCAGTTCGAACAGGGGCTTGCATTCGGGGGCCTCGGGGTCGCCGCTCTCGAGTGCCTTGAGAGCCGAGCCCCGGATAATCGGGGTGTCGTCGCCCGGGAACTCGTATTTGTCGAGCAGCTCGCGCAGCTCCATCTCGACGAGTTCGATCAGCTCCTCAGCCTCTTCCTTGGTCGACACCATCTCCTCGACCGCGTCGGTCTTGTTGAGGAAAACGATGATGTAGGGCACTCCCACCTGACGCGCCAGCAGGATGTGCTCGCGGGTCTGGGGCATCGGACCGTCGGCGGCCGAGACCACCAGGATGGCGCCGTCCATCTGCGCCGCGCCGGTGATCATGTTCTTGATATAGTCGGCGTGGCCGGGGCAGTCGACGTGCGCATAGTGGCGCTTGTCCGACTCGTACTCCACGTGGGCGGTGGCGATCGTGATGCCGCGCGCCTTCTCCTCGGGGGCCTTGTCGATCTGGTCGAACGGGATGAACTCCGCCCGGCCCGCCTTCTGGAGTACCTGGGTGATTGCCGCTGTCAGGGTGGTCTTGCCATGGTCGACGTGGCCGATGGTTCCCACATTGACATGCGGCTTTGTCCGCTTGAATTTTTGTTTGGCCATCTGTTCTCCTCTCTTGCAGGACGACCCTGCCCAGGCGCCGCTGTTCTCGCGGCCGCCGTGCTTCTGTGCCTCAACCCTCGGGTGAGGTCGGGGCTGTTACGGAGCCTACGACCGGACTTGAACCGGTGACCCCGTCCTTACCAAGGACGTGCTCTACCTCCTGAGCTACGTAGGCGCGGATAAACCCTCACCCGTTTTCAACATTCTAGTCGCCGCCCCGTTGGGCCCTCAAGCCAGCTCGAGCGAAGCGGAGATCGCTTCGCTCAGGGGCGGCGGCCAAAGAGCGGGAAACGGGGCTCGAACCCGCGACCCTCAGCTTGGAAGGCTGATGCTCTAGCCAACTGAGCTACTCCCGCGTGATTCGGGTCATGCTCGGCCAAGCGTCACTGCGTGCGGCGCTCCGCACGGCTCGTCCGAACGTGACGGGCGTGTCGTCGGCGCCTTATGCGCTCCGTTCGACGCGCCCCAAAGAAAATGGAGGGGGGAGGATTCGAACCTCCGAAGTCTACCGACGACAGATTTACAGTCTGTTCCCTTTGGCCACTCGGGAACCCCTCCCTGATACCCGTAGAGCTGGCGAAGGGACTTGAACCCGCAACCTGCTGATTACAAATCAGCTGATCTACCAATTGAGCTACGCCAGCAGGCCGAGCGTTCGTCCAACGCGCGCTCAACGCGGCACACTCAATAGGCGCGCCATTGCCAGTTGTCAAGATAAAAGAACCCTGCGCGTTTCAGGGGGCGCCCGCTGAGTTCTATTTCAAGGGCACCCTCCGGGCCACACAGGGGGACGAAGTCTAACTCATTATCCCGGCCGGGGCAAGTCAAAATGCGATCTATTGAAATGGGGCGCTCTCGGCAGTGCTCCTTGGGCTCTGAGAGCGTTTCAAAGCTTCGTGTCCCGGGTCTTGCGAGAAGGGTGCCGGGGCCCAGGAGAGGAGTGTGTCTTGGCAGGCCAGCCGTCCTCGGCGAAGAAGACCTTCTCCAGTGTCAGCCCTTGTGCCGGCGCGGTCTGACCGGCCAAGACGCGGTCCCCGGAGGCCAGGATACGGCTCACCTGCGCGGGTGACTTGCGCCCTCGCCCTACGTCGACCAGTGTGCCGACGATGATGCGGACCATGTGCTGCAAGAAGGCGTCGCCCTCCACCACGATGCGGATCAGGTGGGGCGCCTGCGTGTTCACCTCGACTCGCTTCAAGCGGCGGCGTGTGGTGGGGGAGTCGCATTGCGCGGACCGAAACGCAGCGAAGTCGTGATTTCCAACGAGAAGCTCCGCTGCCCTTGCCATCGCCACGGTGTCTGGAAAAGCGCCCCGGAGCCACCATGAGGTGCGACGGCGGAGCGGGTTCGGCCACTCTGACGACCAGAGATCGTAGTGGTAGCGTTTCCCGCGCGCCTCACTGCGGGCGTCGAAGCCGTGAGGCATCTCGCGCACGGCGCGGACGGCGATGTCTTCCGGGAGCAGGCTGTTGAGGCCTCTCAGCAACCCCCGAGACGGGATCGCGGCCCGTGTTTGAAAGGTCACAGGGAGCGCCTCCGCGTGAACCCCGGCGTCGGTGCGCCCGGAAGCGCGCAGCCTGATTGCGTCGGGCGCCATCCGCGCGAGGGCCGCGATGAGCTCGCCCTGCACGCTGCGAGCGTTTTCCTGGTACTGCCAGCCGTGCAGATCAGTGCCGTCATAGGCTAGCAGGACCATGATGGTCCTGCGCTCTTCGAGCGATTCTTCATGCCTCATTGGGGCTCAGATCTCGAAGGCGATGCCGAATAAAACGGTCGTGTCGCCGAGGCGCATGCTGTTCGAGGAGCCGAAGTCGTCCACTACGCGGTGCAGTAGCTCGGCGAACAGGTAGGTGTGGTTGACTCCGATCTCGATGTCGAAGGTGCGCGCCATATTCGGAGCGAACACATCGAGCAGCAGCTTGAGGCCGCCGGCAATATGATAGCCCCACACTCCGCCGTAACCGATCTGGCGGGGGGCTCCGGGGGATGGTGCCCAGGCTGAGATGTGGTTGAGGCCGTCGGTGGTCCACCAGATGACGTAGTCGATGCCCACTCGTCCGTAGGGGACGAGCGGGATCGACCAGCGCCGCGCGCCGATGTCGAGGTGGTAGCTCACGCTCATGTTCAGCGGGAGCAGATAGAGGCTTGTGCTGTCGTTGCTCGGGGCGCCACCGGAGAGCAGCCCCTTACCTTTGATCCAGCTGAAGCCGATCCCGACGCCGGCCGACGCCATGCCGTATTTCTGTAAAAATTGGTACTCGAACTGAATGGTGGAGAGGACCATGCTCTCGCCGCCGAAGATCGTCTGGTAGGGTTTGTCGGGGCCCTCAAAGGCGCTGTCGATGTTCGGCGTGTATGGGCCGAATTTGATCTCTAGGAGAAAATTGCGCGGGCTTGGCTGGCCGAAATCATCACTCATGACGAAAGATGCCTGCGCCGGCCGCGGCAAACTGACAGCCCCGGCAGCGAGCGCGCAGAGCAGCGCCGTGAGTAGCGTACGAAGGCCGCGTCGGTGGCGAACCTCGAGTGCCGATGGCAAAGGGCGCAGCGCGGGCGCCGCGGTAGCAAACATCCAAGATAGCCATCGTCGGAAAAGCGTGATCCCTGCGCCCATGGCAAGCAGCACCAAGAGCTTTGAGAGCAAGCTCAGGCGCATGAGGAAGTATACGAGCAACACCACCGGCAGCAAGACTAGCCGCACCGCCGCCGCGAGGAGGGGGTGCCGCTCGACTGCCTGGGCCAGTGGTGGGCTGAGACGATAGTATCCATTGACCAGGCGGCGCCCGATTGTGCCGGTGAGCAGCACTCCGTCGCGGAACTCGCTCAGTAGGCCCACATGGGGCGCCAGTGGTGAGCCGTAGGCCGCGCTGGCGATGAAACAGAAGCCTCCGCTCTCTTCGCCGCCGAAATCCTTGTATAGCTCCCAGAAGTCGGTCACCGGGACGGTTGAGGCCGCCTCGGTGCCTTCGGAGAGAGGGCCTTCATTGTCGTTGGGGCTGACTGCCGCCACCCTGAAATAATAGACCATGTTCGTCTCGAGCCCGCTCACCGTGGTTGATGTGGCGTCGGCGCTGCTCGTGGAGTAGCCGGTGGCTTCCTCCTTGATGGAGAGAGGGCTCTCTTCGCGGTAATAGACGCGGTAGCGCATGCCGCCTTCGGCGTTGAGGTTGTCGGTCCAGGAGACGCGAACCGAGGTCTCGCCGGCGGCGGTTCGGACTTCGGACGGCGCATGGGGGCGGGTCAAGTCGACGATAAAGTCGATCACCTGGTTCTGGAAAGTGTTGTCGCTCAGCTCATAGACGATGAACACGCTTGTGATGCGGTTCGTGCCGGCTTCGCAATCGCCCCCCGTCAGCTCGTCGAAGGGGATCGTGATGGTGTTGCCGCTGGCGGAGGGTTCGAGCCGTTTGGCCATGATCCGGGCGCAACTTCCCCCGCTACCGCCGTCGTCGTCGTGGTCGGATGTCGGGCAGGATCCGCCCGGCTCCCCCAGCTTGACCGTGTAGCGCTCGTCCGGGAAAGGTGCAGGGTCGAGACCCCACGAGATCTGTACCGAGTAGCCCGAGTAGGCCTCGCAGTCTTCGATATTGATGACGTGTTCCTCGGCGTCGCGGGAGCGCCCGATTCGGTCGGAGAGTGAGACCCCCTCGGAAGTCATCCCTTCCAGGATGAAGCCATCGATATCGGCTTGCGCCGGGAGGGACCGAAGAGTCACCAGAGCGAACACCACACAGAGAGTTCTGCTGAACCGCATTCTCGCCTCGTATTCAATCATGGGCGCATGCGCCGAGCGCGCCCAAGGATGTGCCTTGAAGGCTTCGAGTGGACAGCCCAAAGCCGCCACAGTATCGCAAGTAGCCAGCAATAGCACAACCCGTGCCAGTTCCCCAGTTCCCCACAAACTTCCGGGGCCTTTTCAAGGCCCGCTCCCCGGGCCGCCTCGCCCGTTACGTTGTTTGGGATCCAGGGGGACCAAAAGCCCCGGAGGTCTTTTTCGGCCTTGCGTCGTGTGCCGAATTGGCAATCGCGGTTTCGGCCGGGACCGCAGGTGCCAATATGTCACACGAGCTCGTCGTCTCGTAGTGCCTCCAGGGTCAAGATGAGGTTGCGCGCGGCGAGGCGGAGGTTATCGAAGGTCAAACAAAGGCGGACCGTATCCCCGCCGACTCGCAGCCGAGAGAGCAGTATGTCGCTCTGTTCGATTGCGTCGATGCTACCCGGCAGCGTGTCGAACTCTTCCCCCTCCCACATGACCATCCCCGGCGTGGTGGAAAAAATCCGGCGCAGTGCCTCCAGGGAGACCCGACGCTCGAGGCGCACCGTGGTGAAGAGAACCGTGCCACAAAAGACAGGCGCGAACGCAAGCGTGAGCCCTACCTCGGCGGGTAATCCCGGCAGCACCCGCGACAACTCGCGCAATACCAGCTCCTCGCTCAGCGTGGGGCCATCGGGCGAGATATTCGGTCGTGTCGAGTCACAAGATGCCTGGGAATCCCAGCCGGGGACCAAATTGAACGCGATCGGGCGCGAAAAAATGTCAGGGCGGAGCGGTTGCTGGTTCAATACCGCCACCACCTGCTGGGACAGCGCGGTGATTCCACTTCTACCCCTGGCGGCAGCCGAGAGGAGAGCCGTCGACTCGACCGTGCGGATCTCGGCCAGCTCGCCCAGGCGGGTGAGGACCAGTGCCAGCGGCGGCACCAGCCCGTTTGGTGTGGCGATCGCGCCGGTATGATCGGCGAGCGCGCGGCGATCAACAGCAGGAGCGGCCAGCGGCACGTCAGGCAGCAGACGTGAGGCTGACGAGGTGTCGATCGAGAGCACTCCCTGGCTTGCGATATGCCGCAGCACGTCGTGCGCCTGGTCGGGCGGGGTCGCGACTACTACCACGTCCAGATCACGCAGATCGGGATTGACAAACGGACGGATCACATGGTGGCCGCCCTCGTAGGTGTGGACGTCGCCGGCCGAATCGCCGGCGCCGAACAGCTTGAGGGCGTCGACGGGGAAGCTCTCTTCCGCCATCAGCCGGAGCAACTCTTTTCCGACAGCACCGCCGGCCCCTACTATTCCCAGGTTGAGTTTACGGGTCATCGGCTTTTCACCACTGTGCGAAGAGGTTCAGAGAAGGCGCAAGGGGCGGCGGGTGAGCCCGCCAATTTGGCGGGCTCGCGAGGAGAGTGAGGTGTGTCCCAGGCGCGAAGGGGCGCACGCGGCGCCTTACTGTGTTTTGTGCTCGCGGATGGCGGCAATCAAAGGCTCGACTGTCTTGAACAGATCGTCGACCAGTCCGTAGTCGGCGATGGAGAAGATCGGCGCCTCTTCGTCCTTGTTGATGGCCACGATCACCTTGGAGTTTTTCATCCCCGCCAGGTGCTGAATCGCGCCCGACAAACCGATCCCGAAGTACAGGTCGGGAGCCACGATTTTGCCGGTTTGTCCGATCTGAAGGTCATTGTCGACGAAACCGGAGTCCACCACCGCGCGGGTCGCACCGAGCGCGCCGCCAAGGAGATCGCACAGCGTCCCGAGCAAGCCCTCGAAGTTTTCAGCCGACTTGAGCCCGCGCCCACCGGCGACGACGACGCTGGCCTCGGACAGTTGCGGTCGGTCGGAGACAGCCGGCTCGAAGGCGACGAATTTGCATTTACCCGGTTGCACATCGACCGTCATGTTTTCCACGGGCGTCTCGCCGTCGGCCGGTGCCGCCTTGTCGAACTCGGCGCCGCGGATCGTGGCCACCACCAAGTCGGTCTCCACCTCGACGGAGGCGACCACGTTGCCGGCCCACATCAGGCGCTTGAAGCTCTTGGCGCCGTTCACCTCGACCGCCTCGCTGACCATCCCTGCGCCAAGCTTTGCCGCCACGCGCGGGAAGAAGTCCTTGGCGATGGTCGAGGCGTCGCCCAAGAGGTGAGTCGCGCCGGCGGCCTTGACAGTCTGGGCCACCACCTCGGCGTAGAGATCGGGCACGGGGTGCTCGAGCGTCGGTGAGTCCAACAAGTAGATCTTCTCGGCGCCATAGTTTTTGACCTTGTCGGCCACAGCGCCCACATCCTGGCCGACCACGACGAAGGAAAACGACCCGCCGTCTTTCTCGACGAGCTGTTTCGCCGCGGCCACCGCCGACAGGGTGCCGCTCTTGAACTCGCCGCCCCTCTGTTCCGTATAAACAAGAATGTTCGCCATCTTAATCTCTCCCTGGCGTTCGCCGCTCTCTCGTTGGGTCCGGCGAACGCGGTCTTGTATTCAAAAAAGCCCGCGTCTCCAGCAAGGCACCGTGTTACAGCGCCTTGGCCTCGTTGACGAGTTTGTCCATGAGCTCTTCCACCGAAGAGACCAGCACGCCGGCCTGTCGTGCCGGGGGGTGCTCGTAAGCGACTGTCTTGACTTTCATCGACGGCTCGACGCCCAGGTCATCGATGCTCATGACGTCGATCTTCTTGCGGCGGGCCTTCATGATGCCGGGTAGTGAGGCGAAGCGAGGCTCGTTTAGTCGCAGGTCGGCGGAGACGATGGCCGGCAGCTCGACCGACGTGGTCTGGAGACCACCATCGTGCTCCTGCGTGATGTTGGCCTTGTCTCCGTCGAGTTCGATCTTCGAACCGAACGAGGCCTGCGGCAGCCCGAGATACTCAGCCACGAGCTGGGTCACCTGGCCCGAGTCACCGTCGACGGCCTGTTTGCCGAACAGGAACAGATCGGGCTTCTCTTTTTCAAAGACCGCAGCAAAGATCCGCGCCGTCAGATCCGAGTCGAGGTTCTCGTCCTCGTAGTCCACCCGGATGCCGCGATGACCTCCCATCGCGAGCCCGGTTCGGACGTACTGCTCGGCCTCATTGGGGCCGATGCTGACGACCACTACTTCGCCGTCATGCTCCTCGGCGATCTGGAGCGCGGCTTCGATGGCGTTCTCGCAGAAGGGGTTCACCTTGAACTCCAGACCTTCCGTCTCAATGCCGGACAGGTCCGATTTAAGGCGGATCTTTGCGTCGGGATCGGTCACGCGCTTCGCGGTTACGAGAATCTTCACGGACACCTCCTTTCGCGACAGCGCCGACTGTGCGCTATCGAAAACAAATTGTTGGGCTCACCGCCAAGCAAGATGACGACAAGCTACCATGATGAACGTCAAAAGACGCCTGTCGTGCAGCATTAAGGCCCAGATATCATGGGCTTTCAGGTAACGCTACGCGTCATGGGGAATCTAGCATTCCGACGAGAGCGTGTCAACAGGGTTGACCGACGGGTGCCGCTCGTCGATCATGCGCCGGGCATGGCGGTCGCCAGGCGGTGGGGGGAGCGGATGCGTATTCTTGGACTCGAGAGCTCTTGCGATGAAACCGCGGCCGCCGTGTTGGACGCGGACGCGCGAGTTCTCGCCAACGTCATCTCGTCGCAGATCCCGGTCCACGCCAAGTATGGCGGGGTGGTCCCCGAGCTTGCCTCGCGCAACCATCTGCTTGCGATCTTGCCTCTCATGTCGAAGGTGCTTCAGGGCTCCCACACCCCACTGAGCGAGATTGACGCCATCGCCGTGACGGTGGGTCCCGGGCTCATTGGGTCGCTCCTGATCGGATTGCAGACCGCCAAGGTGCTCGCCATGGCGAGTGACTTGCCCCTGGTGGGCGTCGATCACGTGGAGGCTCATGTTCGCGCGATCTTTCTCGATGATCCGATTGCGTTCGGCCCAGCACCGGCGCGTCCGACCGGGCCGTATCTCGCGCTCGCGGTATCGGGGGGGCATACCAGCCTCTACCGTGTTGAGACGGAGGTAAAACGCGGCGTTCTGCACGACGACTGCCGGCTTTTGGCGCACACACTCGATGACGCCGCAGGGGAGGCGTTCGACAAGGTGGCCAAACTGCTGGGGCTGCCCTACCCGGGCGGGGTGGCTATCGATCATGAATCCGAAAACGGCGACCCTACCGCGTTTCGCTTTCCGTTGCCGCTACGCTCCCCAAAAAAACATGTCTTCTCCTTCAGTGGTCTCAAGACTGCAGCGCGATTGGCGATCGAAGGAGTCGGCGGCCCTCTCTCGGATGGGGCGCGGGCGGATCTCGCGGCTAGTTTTCAAGAAGCGGTGGTGGGTCATCTGGTCCACAAGACGTTCCAGGTGGCCGACGCCCATGGACTGACGGAGATTGTGGTTTCGGGAGGGGTGGCGGCGAACCGTCGCCTTCGGTCCGTCTTCGCCGAGACGGCGCGAAGGCGAGGGCTCAAACTGTTTCTCACTCCAACGGTCTATTGTACCGACAACGCCGCCATGATAGCCGGTCTTGGGCTGCGGCGGTTGGCGCAAGGTGATTGCTATCGTGGGGCCGCGTCGCGGCGCCTGGACGCGTATGCCAACCGTGCATTCAGGAGTGGAGTGCGTCGTGGGTAGCCTTCGAGGAGCCTCGTCGGAAGGGCAGGGGCGGCGCGCTGGCCTAGGCGCGCGTCGCGCCCTCGGCCAGCACTTCCTCAAGGACCAAAGCGCGATTGACGATATCGTGCGGCGAGCCCTTCTGCCGCGGCCTGAGGTGGTCGTTGAGATCGGTCCCGGCAAGGGGGCGCTCTCCGATAGGCTGGCGGTCGGCCCGCATGAGACCATCTTGGTGGAGAAGGATTCTCGTTTCGTGGCTTTGCTCCGAGAGCGCTTCGCCGCGACGGAAGGCCTGCGGGTGGTCGAGGGCGATGCGGCCGACCTCGACTTCGCCACCCTGCTCTCCGCCGGTCGAAGGGCGGTGGTGGTGGGGAATCTCCCGTACAACAGAGCGGCCCCGATCTACTTCAATCTGCTTGCCCAACGCCACTTTTTCGCGCGGTTCATGCTCATGTTCCAGCGTGAGGTGGCCGAGCGTTTGGTGGCCTCTCCCGGATCTCGCAGCTATGGCTCTCCCTCCGTGGTGACCGCTGTTTTCGGCGCCGCCCGGATAGTTCGCCGCCTCCCTCCGGGAGCGTTCGCGCCTCCTCCCAAGGTGCATTCGGCGGTGGTCGAGTTCGTTCCCCGCGAGCGGGGTGATCCGGCGGAGTCGGACTCCCCGGCCGAGGAGGAGCGTGGGATGGCTTCTTTGCGGGCGTTGTTTGCCTATCGGCGCAAGACGTTGGCCAACGCGCTCAGCCGTGCCGTGCAGTGCTCAAGGGAGGAGGCGGTGGCGATGATCCGGGAAGTCGGCCTCGACCCCTGCAGCCGCCCCGAGCAATGCTCGCCGGATCTTCTTTGGGCTCTCGTGGTGCCGCCCCCTATCTGATCTGGTAGGTTATCTCCATCGGGACTCCTCCTCTGAGGATGGAGAATTTGAGTTGGTCGGCCGTGGCGAGCGACTTCCAGACTTTCATCATTTGGTCGGGGCGCTCGATGGGCTCTTCGTTGACCCGCTTGACAATGTCTCCCGGGCGCACGGACGACTCCTTGAAAGGGCTTTTCTGAGGCTTCAGGAACAGGACGCGCCAACCCAGAAAGCGCGCTCCGTCTTCCACCACCGGCCGGAGATCCAGCTCGGCTATCAGAGGCTGGAGGCCTCGTTCGAGCAAAGGCGTAAGCTCGCTGCGATAGATAGTAAGCGGTGGTCGCGGCGCTCTCTCTTCTTCGAGTGTCTCTTCAGCCACGTCGTGTGCCGACGCTCCGGCGCACCCTAGCGCCGACAGTTGACCCAAGAGCATGGCCGCAACGGCTAGCGTGGCAATGAATCGCGTATTCACCAGTCGAACTCCACCGGCAGCCCGCAGTACGGGTGGTCGCCCCAGTCTTTGACACATTCGTAGGATCCTCCACGGCAGTCGCTGTCGCTCCGGCAGTGTAACATGCAGTAACTACTGCCGTCTGGGTAGGAGATGCAGACGGCTTCATCCGGACACTCATTGACTCGGCATGGCGTCTTGGTGCAGTAGCCGCCGGGCATGGAGCGGTCGCAGATTCGCCCCCGGCCGCAGTCCGCGTTGCTGGAGCAGCTATCGCCAATCTCGGCGGCGCAGCCGGCCAAGCCAATCGCCAAGGTTGCTGCTGCGAGCAGTAATGCCTTGCCTGTTCCCACTATCGTCATCAACTTCCTCATTGCAGTTCGGTCTCGGTGGTCGAGTCATAAAAAAAGTACTCTACCGCGTCGGGATAAACCCGCACGTTGTACGCGTGCTTCAGCCCTGTTACCAGCGCCTCGAACTCGGCTTCGAGGCGGCGGGGCAGCGCCCCCTCGATGATCTCGCGCCGCACCTCCGGGTCGTCGAGAGTGCGGTGCTTTTCAGGGTGGTGCTCCTCCAGCCGCAAA
>PWKZ01000200.1 GCA_003559575.1 Bradymonadales bacterium
ACGACGGGGGCGGCGATCTCGGCAAGATAGATCGCGCAACCGATGCCGATGGGCAGCGCCAGCAGGGTCGCTGTCCCGGTCACGACGACAGTTGCGGCAAAGAACGGGAAGATGTTGAAGACCGGGGGCTCGGAGATCGGATACCACTCGCTGCCGAAGAGGAATTCGAGCGGCGCCGTCTCGAAGAAGGCCGGAACGCCCTCTTTGACGAGGAGTACGAAGACACCCGCGAGGACGACGATGGCCAAGAGTCCGTTGGTGAGAATGAAGAGTTCGATGGCTTTTTCGCTGAGACGCCGTCCGAGCCTCGTGGTGAGCGCGGCTCGCGTGGGCGAGGGGGACGAACATGTTCGTTTCGTCATCGAGGCCATCCTTATGAGGAGCAACCCCCTGCCCCCATCGGGCATGGAGCAGGGGGGCACGACGCCACGGGCCAGAACCTACGGGAGTGGAACGAAGCCGAGCTTCTCCACGAGCTGAGCGCCGGCTTTGCTCCACCCGAACTCGAGGAAGGCTTTCGTGATTCCGCTTGGCTCGCCGTCGGTGTAGTAGAAGAGGGGCCGCGCGAGTGGGTACGACTTGTCGTTGACTGACGCAACGCTCGGCTTGACCGCCGGAGCGGCCGCATCCTTCTTGACGCCGACCACTTTCACATCCGGTGTGACATAGCCCAGGCCGGCGTAGAAGATGGCGTTGCGGTTGCGGGAGACCTCGGTGACGCCCGCGGAAGTGGAGGCGAGGAAGAGCGCTCGCGGAGTGAACTCTTTGTTTTCTAGGACGAATTCCTTGAAGAAAGCGTGAGTTCCAGAGGCGGTGTCACGCGAGGCGGCCACGATCCGGGCATCCCGGCCGCCGACCTCTTTCCAGTTCGTCACCTCACCGCGGTAGATGCGGGCGAGCTGATCCATTGTCAGGTCCTGAATCGGGTTGCCCTTGTTGATGACGATCGCCAGCCCATCCCAGGCGATGATGGACTCCGTCGCTTGCACACCCCGCTCCTGCGCGCGCTCATACTCCTGCGGGCGCATCGCACGGGAGGCTTGGCCGATATCGGTCGTGTTGTCGATGATGGCCGCGATGCCCGGGCCCGACCCCGGACCGCTGATGGAGATATTGACCTTAGGGTGGAGTTTCATGAAGGCCTCGGCCCAGGCCGTGCTGACCGGAGTGACGGTGTTGGAGCCGATGATCCTCAAAGATCCGGAAAGCTCCGTCGTTTCTCCTGTCGAGGAAGATCCATGCTTCGCTCCAACCATGGTCAATGCCAGGATTCCAAGGAGGGCCGCCGTGTGTACTCTTCTCATCTCGTTTTTCCTTTCATCGCCCAAAAAGGGAGCCGGACGCTGCCCGGCTCTCGTCAAGGTGTTCTATCAGGACTCTGTGACAGTCAGGTGACGAGCCTGTGACGCCTCTGCAAAGTTTAAAAGCCGAACTGGAGCTGGGTGCGGACCAGCCCGTCGCTGCGGTTGCCTGCCGGATCGTCGCGCAACAGCACGCCGCCATCGGTTTGCCATTTGACGCTGTGGCCGAAGAAGTAGACGGAGAGGCCGCCCATGATTTCCTGTGTATTGTTGTCATCACCCTCCGGTGCCAGGATGGCATAGCGCAGGGATAGTCCGTAGCGCCTTAAGATCAGGTAGCCGGCCTGAACGTGCATCCCGAGGCCCGCGTAAGATTGGTCGGTGAAGCTGCCGCCGTCCTGCGCAGTGCCGAAATAGACCGCGCCCGTCGTGGCGAAGCCGTGTATTTTAAACGCATAATCAAGCTGCCCGCTCACGAAAGAGGCGTCGTTCTCGTCCTGGTTGAAGGCCGCCTTGCCGCTCATACCGACGCTGAATCGCAGCGGTCCCCCCTCGAGGTCGGTTTCGCTATAGCCCCGGATCCCACCGTGGTTGTAGCCGACGCGCACAACGGCCATGGGTTTGAACTTCGCCGGAACATTGGACCACCTCCCGCCCTCGACGGAGTCGCCCAGCACCCGGCCCGAGAATCTCGGGCGTTCGCCGCTCCCGTTGAACAGCCCGGCGGCCCACTCGAAGCGGGGTGAGCGACCAAAGTCGTTGTGAATCATGATCCCGAGATCGCGGCCCGCACCATAGGCGCGGTCGGTGATGGCGCGGTCGACCAACTCTTGACTGCCGCTCGAGGTGAGCTGCTGGCGCGAGAATGGGCGCTTGTACTGGCCGACACGGAGGTGCAAGGCGCCGGGTAGGAAGCCGGCGTCCAAGTAGTAGTCTCTGAGATAGGCAAATCCGCCTCCGAACTCCACCTGTAGTGCGTACTTGAGCGCAGGCGAGAACGCGTGACCGTTCATCGCGAAGCGTGCCCGGGGGATTGAGAACGCGTAGTCGGACTCGCGCTCGGAGTCATCCTCGATACTTCGAAATGTAAACCGTCCCTGCACCCGTCCTTTGAACCTGGCTCGGAACTTGTCATCGGCATCTCGGATGAAGAAGCCGCCGTCATAGCCGGCGCGGGCGGTGTCCGGTGGGACGTCGGCGCTCACCTCGGGCACGCGGACCGTCAGGGCGCCGAGCGCCATCAACGCCGAGGTGAGAATCGAGAGAGCGGTGCGTTTTGCCATTGGTCTCCTCCCTGTTTTTCGGCGGGGCTCCGTTGCCTCGCGGAGAGGAGATTACTGTGGCCGGGTGACAAGATAATGGTCGGTGAGTGCCGAACTGGTGAACTGTTTGTGACGAATCCTTGACTTCAATCGAGTTCCACCCAAAAAACCGATCCGCGCCCGGGCGCCGGACTCATCCCGACCGTGCCGTTCAGGGCTGTGACCAGGTGCTTGACGATGGCCAATCCGAGACCGGTCCCGCCCATCGCGCGCGAGCGCCCGGGATCCACTCGGTAGAAGCGCTCGAACAAGCGATCACGGTGGTGTGGCGCAACCCCTGGACCGTTGTCGCGGACCTCGAGCCTGAGCCGCTCACCGGCCTGCCGGGCGGTAAGCTCGACATGTCCATTAGCCTGGGTGTATTTGACCGCGTTGTCGACCAGGTTCGTGATTACCTGCTCGAGCGCGCCGGCGTCGGCATGCGCGGCTAGCCGGTCGGGCACGTCGATCACGACCGAGATTGCCTTTGCCGCAGCTTTTTCCGCCACCGCGGCCCAGGCGTTTCTAAAGACCGGCTCGATCTCCACCGACTCCCGCTCAAGCTTCAGAGCCCCGGATTCAATGCGCGAGATGTCGAGCAAATCGGCTATCAGGTGGGAGAGTCGGTCGGCGGCGGCGACCATCGAACTCAAAAACTTCGGGCCGGCGACGGGATCGTCGATGCCGCCGTCGGCCAGGGTCTCGGCGTTGGCGCGGATGACGCTGATCGGAGTGCGCAGCTCATGGGATACGTTGGCCACGAAGTCGCGGCGGATGACCTCGAGTCGCCTCAGCTCGCTGACATCCAGCATCACGAGGATAGCCTCTCCGGTGGGGCGCTTGGTGGCGCGGGCCAGCACCCTCGGAACCGCGCGGACCGGCAAGTCGAACTCGGTGCCGGCGGTCGCGTCTGTTTCGGTGCGCGCCATCAAGGCTTGCAGCTCGGGGGCGCGCACTAGCTCGATCAGAGTTCGACCAAGTGGCTCTTGGTCGAGAGCGAGTAGCTCGAGCCCGGCCCTGTTGACGAGATCGACGCGTCCATCCTGATCAAGGCTGACCACCGCCTCGCTCATGCCGTCCAGGACCGCCTCGAACCGATCTCTCTCCCGGGCCAGGGTCGCCACATGATTTTCCACTTGCTGCGAGAGGTGGTAGAGCGAACCGGCGATGCCGCCGAGCTCGTCTTGACGCGCGGTGAGGGTGGATTCTCGCCGGTCTCCTTCGAGTAGCCGCCGGGTGTAGTCCACGAGGTGCTCGAGGGCGCGCGAGAACCGGTGCGAACTCACCCAGGCGAGGCCCACAGCCAGCGCCAGCCCCAGCAGGCCGGCGGTG
>PWKZ01000103.1 GCA_003559575.1 Bradymonadales bacterium
AAACAAGCCAAATCGAGCGGAGGCGTAGCAGCGCTACGTCGAGCATCGATTTGGTGAAGGTGACGCCGCAATTGTGCCCGAATCGCTTCCCGAATCCCGGAAGGGGTGGAGGATTGAGGCAATCGGTTCGTTCTGAGGAGCGAGCGTGTGGAGGCGCGTGCATGTGCAAGGAAACAAGCCGAATTAGGCGGAGGCCAACGCAGCGCCTACGTCGAGCACTAATTCGGTGCAGGTGACGCCGCAGATGGGCGCGGATCCGCGCGCGAATCCCAGGATGGGCCGCCGATTATGGACACCTTGTCTCCCACCTCGAGCCCAATGCGGGCCGCGGTGTGGGCGTTGACCTCTATGGCGTAGCGGGCCGGGTGGTCGATGCCTCGCGGGGTGAGGTCCATGGGGCGCATGTTTGCAACAATGCCCACCACCCGTCCCTCGGCATCCAGGTAGATCAGATCAAGCGGGATGTAGGTGTTTCGCATGTAGAACGGCCAGTGGCCTTCTTCCGGGAAGACAAACAGCATGCCGCGGTCCTCCGCTAGCTCACGCCGAAACATCAAGCCCCGCGCCCGGGCCTCGGGCGTCTCGGCAATCTCGACGCCGATGGAGACCGCCCCTCCACGCGAGGGATGCAAGACCACCCGAGGGAGCTCGTGTCTTTCACCGCGCTCCCGCGCGGAGGCCGGCGGTTTTTCGGGCGCCGCACCGCGCACATCACGCCCCGGGGCGCCCCCGCGACACGCGCTCACCAAGGCCGATGCGACAATCAACCCGACCGCCAAGAGGACAGCTCTCGGAGACATCTAATCCACCATATTGCGCAGCGCCTCCTCGACTTGCGCCAGCGGAACGGGGACCTGGTGACGGCGCTCCAGATCCTTGAGTTGCACGGTCCCCGCCGCGCGCTCGTCACTGCCGCGGATCGCCAAGAAGCGAATCCCCTTGCGCAGCGCATAGCGCATCTGAGCCTTGAACGAGCGCTCGGCGCCGCAGTAAAGATCGGTGCTGAAGCCGGCGGCGCGCAACCGCTGAGCGAGCTGCAAGGAGTCGCCGATCTCGTCCTGGTCCATCACCATGACCAGCACATGGATCGGCGTTGCCGACTCGGGGATCATCCCGAGCTTCGTCAATGCGGCAAAGAGCCTGTCGAGCCCGATGGAGGCCCCCACCGCCGGCAAGGGCGTGGCGGTGAACCTGGAGACGAGATTGTCGTAGCGCCCTCCACTCATGACACTGCCCATCTCGGGCAGGTCACAAAGCTCGGTCTCCAGGACGACCCCCGTGTAGTAGTCGAGCCCGCGCGCGATGCTGGGATCGAGCTGCACCCGCCCCATTTGAACCCCCAGCGCGTCGAGGTGACTCAGGATCTCGTCGAGGGCCGCGATCCCCTCCGCCGCCGTCTCGTCGCCGGCCAGAAGCTCCCGCAAGCGATCCAACACAAGGCGGTTGGACCGCTGCCGCCGCTCCGGCTGGGCGAGCGCCTCCTCAAAGGGCGGAGATTCGGTGTCGTCCACCAGCTCCAGATAGCGGCGCACCCGCTTAATCGCCGGCGGCCCAAGGGCCGGCGCCGGATCGGCGGGGTCGCGCGGCGCGCGCGTGAGTTCAGCCTGGACCCCCTCAATCCCAAGGCCGTCCAGCTTGTCGAGGATGCGAATGAGCTGCGCCGTGAGTTCGTCAACCGAGCACTCCCCGCGCGCCTCGAGCCCGAGAGTCGCCGCCAAACCGCTCAGGATTTGGCGATGGTTCAGGCGCAGCTTGAAGCGCGAGACGCCGAGGTCCAGCAAGCTCGCGTGCATCGCCGCGATCACCTCGGCGTCGGCCAGGAGCGAGCGTGCCCCAACCACATCGGCATCGAACTGCTTGAACTGTCGATAGCGGCCCGCTTGCGGTCGCTCGCCCCTGAAAACATCGCCCACCTGGTAGCGGCGAAATGGGAACACCATGTCACCGCTGCCCGCCACGTAGCGCGACAAGGGGACGGTCAAATCGAACCGCAACGCCAACCTGCGCGTTCCTTCGGCCCCCTCCGAAGCACTCCGCAGCCGAAAGACCTGCTTCTCGGTCTCACCGCTCTCGCCAAGCAGCACATCCTCGAACTCCACCGCCGGGGTGTCGAGCGGCACGAAGCCGTATCGCTCGAAAGCACGGGCGATGGTCTCGAGCATCCCCCGCCGCGCAACCATCGCGCTTGGATCGTAGTCGTTGAACCCGCCGGGGAGCTCCGGCTTTACTCTCGAAGCCACTCGCTTAGCCACTCGTTTGGTCTCCCCCGGCCTCGACCGGATTCTTCTTCGTGGTTATGGTCTCGAGCCCGTGGCTCCCGGGGCCGCGCTCCGAGCGCCACAGGAGAAACGAAAAAACGAGCCCAAGCGATGCGAGGAGAGTATAGATCCACATGCTCGGCGCATAGCCGCCCGGGTTGGCGGGGCTCGCCGCGAAGAGGTCGTTCGTAAACCCGATGAGCCACGGCACGATCGCCATCCCCACCTGTTGGCACAAGGTCATGAGCGCGTAGCCGGTCCCGAGGCGCCGTTGCTCAACGATGTAGGCCACCGACGGCCACATGACGGCCGGGATGAGCGAGAACGCCACCCCCAAGACCAGCATCACGACAAGGAGTGTCAGAGGGACCTGCGCGCTGCCCAATAACGGCAAAGTGAGCGCCACCTCGGGCCCCGGCGGGGCATAGGTGACCACCAGAAACAGTGGCAAGAGCAGCAACGATCCGAGAGTCATGAACAGAGAGCGGCGTCCGATGCGATCGACCAGCAACCCGAAGAGCGGTGTCGCCACCATGGCGGCCAGCGGCAACACACTGTTGAGGAGACCGGCGGCGGCTCGTTCGAGCCCGTGGGCCTGTTGGAAGTAGTCGATGGCAAAGGCGCGAAACGGGAAAACGGTGGAGTAAAAGACGACGCACAGCGCCACGATATACCAATAAGAGGGGCTGAATGAGTAAAGCTCCTTGATGTTGAGCTTCTCGGTCTCTTCGGCCTCGCCAAGCTCAAAGCGCTCTTCGGCGCGGTTCTCGGTGAACCAGTAGAGCAACGCGCCGGCAACCGAGACCCCCGCGATGGCGCTCGCCAGCCAGAGCGGGTCTTGCCAGTTTTCATAAAGCGGCGCCGCCCACCCGGTCGACCAATCCGCCGACGCCGAGCCGAGGCGCGAGATTGTCAGGTTGATCCCGAAGGCAAACGACAGCTCCTTGCCTTTGAACCACTTGGCGAGCGCCGTGGTGACCGCGACTATCAGGGGCTCGGCGCCGAGCCCGAGCAGAAAGCGGCCCAGCAACATGACCAGGAACTCGGAGGAGATGGCCGTTACCACCGCCGCCACAAGGCAAATCAGCGCGAAGACGGAGATGGACTTCTTGGTCCCCCAGCGGTCGATGATAACTCCGCCGACGAGCAGAAAGAGCACCGCCGCGATGCTATAAACCGAATAGAGCAGCCCTTTTTGCTGATCAGTGAACCCCAACTCCAACGTCAAGAGATCGAAGACGGGCGCCATCGAGTCATAGACGTAATAGTTCCCGAACATCGCCAGGCTGACGAAGACCAAAACCATCCAGCGATAAAGCGTGCTGGGCGGCGGGCGAACGATCGTGGGGTTCCCTGAGTCAGTCATTATTTTTTGCTCCTCCGAACTTCGTCTGCCCGGTTCCCAATACCCGGGGTCCAAGCTCATTCGATGACGCCAAGAGTTTGCTTGCGCGACCGAACGCCGGTGCAGTATGCCGCCCTTGCCCACGACCGCCAAGAGGAATCTTTTTTCGAGCGCCCTAAATCCCAATCGTAACCGCCTCATCTCACCATAATCGTCGGCCCATCCTGGGATTCGCGCGCGGATCCGCGCACATCTGCGGCGTCACCTGCACCGAATTAGTGCTCGACGTAGCGCTGCTACGACTGCGCCTAATTCGGCTTGTTTCC
>PWKZ01000239.1 GCA_003559575.1 Bradymonadales bacterium
CACCGCGTCCGTGGACCGAGGGGAGTGAGGCGGGTGCAAGTGCAAGGAAACAATCCAAATCGAGCGGAGTCCAACGCAGCGCCTACGTCGAGCATCGATTTGGTGAAGGTGACGCCGCAATGGTGTCCGAATCGCTTCCCGAATCCCGGAGAAGGGTGGAGGATTGAGGGATTTGAGTTCTGGGGCTGTTCGCAATATAACGAGGTATTCGGGGTGGGATTGTCTCGAGTGGGTGGTCGGGATCCGATGCGGCCGCAACCATAGCTCGGGGCCGGGGAGCGAATTTGGTGCGACAGTGTCCCAACTGCTACGTCCATTGTGAGCCTGAAGACGCCGTCTGCCACGAATGTGGTGTGGCGTTGGATGGGCCCGACGCCGGTCGGCATGATCCATTCATTGGCCGAGTGATCGCTTCCAAGTATGAGCTCATCGCGCTGCGTGGGAGTGGCGCGATGGGCCGAATTTATATAGCCGAGCAGCGACCACTGGGTAAGAAGGTTTGTGTCAAGCTGCTCAGGGAGGAGCTGCTCCACGACCGGCAGATAGCTGAGCGCTTTCAGCGTGAGGCGCGGGCCGCGTCCCTTTTGAATCACCCCAACTGCATTTCCGTCACCGACTTTGGAGAGACCCCCGAGGGGTTGCTCTATATGGCGATGGACTACATCGACGGGATCGACCTGGCCGATCTGTTGCACCGCGAGTTTCCCCTCGATCACGTTCGCATCATTCATATCGTGATGCAGATCGCGTGCGCTCTCGATGAAGCCCACGCCCGCGGGATTATTCACCGCGATCTCAAGCCCGAGAACATCATGATCTGGAATCGGCGCAACGAACGCGATCTGGTGACCGTGCTCGACTTCGGGATCGCCAAGATCACGGATCGGACTCACCAGGACCAGCGCGCGTTCCAAACTCAGGCGGGGATCGTGTGCGGCACGCCGGAGTACATGGCGCCCGAGCAGGCTCGCGGCAAGGAGCTCGACGCGCGCTCCGATCTCTATGGTCTCGGGGTGTTGCTGTTCCAGTTGTTGACCAACAAAGTGCCGTTCGTGGCCGACTCCGCCATCGAGGTGGTTTCACAGCACTTACGCATTCCTCCTCCGCGGCCCACCGCGTTGCGTGCCGAGATCCCGGCTGCGCTCGAGGATCTCACGTTGGCGCTACTTGAAAAGGCCCCCGAGAAGCGCCCTCCGTCCGCACTCAGCGTTCGCGATGAGCTTTTGAACATCCAACAGCAGCTCATCGCGGGCGAGATGTTCGCAGACGAGCGGCGAGACGTAACCAGCCCCGGCGGCATGTCGTTCGAGGAGAGCGGTGAGCCAAACGGAGAGCGGACCGTTATCGTCTCGCCGCCCTCATTCAATGATCCTGGGAGGTCGCCTCGAGAGGAAACGAGTGCCCCGGCCTCTGATCGCCGGGCCACGCGCGGCCATGAGCCTGCCGGCGCCCGAGGGGGCAGGCGACAATTACTTGGCAGGGCGTTGCTGGTGGTGCTCGGTCTTGGGGTCGTTGCCTACGGAGCGTTGTTGTTTTCGCGCACAGGTGGCGAGTTCTCCGGCAACGATCAGGCGGGGCTGACTGAAGAAAAGCCGGCGGCGATTGGTAAGTCGGTGCCCGCGGCGGAAGAGGTCTTGCGACCGGTCACGGTGTTGCCCGAGGATCCCAGCGAGGCGTTGCCCGAAGATCCCGGCGAGGCGTTGCCCGAGGATCTCGGCGAGGCGCCGGCCGAGGATCCCGGCGAGACCCCGTCCGAGGATCCCGGCGAGGCGCCGGCCGAAGATCCCGGCGAGGCGCCGGCCGAGGATCCCGGCGAGGCGCCGGCCGAGGTGGTCGCGCCCGTCGAGATCGCTCGGGTTGACGAGGCTGCGTCCGAGGCGGTCCGCAAAGAGGCGCCCCGCCGCCGCGCACCGTCTCGGGCGGCGCGATCGCGGCAAAACGCCGAGGTGTCACGCGAGCTAGAGGCGCTCGGGGATGCCGCGCGAGGCGAGGGTGACTTTCGCGAGGCGGTGCGACTTTATCGGAAAGCTTGGCGAGCGCAGCGCCGGGCCGGGCTACAGCGCAAGCTGGGCCAGTGTCACAACGCTCTCGGGGAGTACGAAGCGGGAGCACGCCATTTGCAGCGTTATCTGGATTCGCTCCCGTCCGATCACCGGGAGCGCCCACTCATCGAACGCCAGATCCGGCGGTGAGGCAGGCGTCGACTGCGGCATCGATGATCTCTTCTTCCAGGTGCCAACCCGTGAACTCTGCAATTTCCTGGATCAGCGTCGGCGAGGTGATGTTGATCTCGGTCAGATAGCCCCCGATCACGTCGAGCCCCGCAAATACTATCCCGCGAGCGCGCAACTGGTCCCCGAGCGTGGCCGCGATCTTGCGGTCGTGGTCGTCGAGCGCGCACGGCGCCACCTTGCCTCCGCTATGAACGTTGCTGCGAAAGTCGCCTGTTCCCGGCTGACGCATCACAGCCCCCAGCGGTTCGCCATTGACGACGATCACCCGCTTGTCGCCGCTCTCCATGATCTCAGGTAGATAGCTTTGCGCGAGCGCGCGCCGGCGGCCGAATGAGGTGAGGGTCTCGAGGATGGTGCGGTGGTTGGGATCGTCGCGCGAGACGATGAAGATCCCCTCGCCGCCGCGGCCGTCGACCGGCTTCAAGACCATCCGTCCTCCTTGGCGGTCGCAGAAATCGAGCAGGCGCGGGATATTGCTCGTTACCACGGTGGGCGGGACAAGCTCGGGGAACTCGAGCGCGAAGAGCTTTTCGTTGCAGCCGCGCAGCGCTTTGGGCGAGTTGACCACCAGTGTACTCGCCGGGGCGCGGTCGAGGAGGTAGGTGGCGTGGATGTAGTCAATGTCCACCGGGGGATCCTTGCGCATGAAGACTATCGAAAAATCATCGAGAGGGCGGTTTATCGGCGGCTCGAGGGTATAGTGATCGCCCATTGAACGACGCACTGTGGTGGGCCACACCGTGGCGTTTGCGACCGAGCCGTCAAGCCAGAGGTCTTCGATTCGGCAGTAATGGACATTGTGACCTCTCTTGGCCGCCGCCAACATCATTACAAGCGTGGTGTCCTTGTATGGATCGATTTGCTCGATGGGATCCATCACAAACAGGCACTCCATTTTTTTCTCCCTCAAGTACCCCGGTTCATTCGGGCATAAAGCGCGCCAACAGCACCCCTCGATGCTTGCACATCTCTTGTCGCAATGCCAGAATCGGCGGTTGGAACGCTTTGGGACCGGCGAATTCGCCGGGTCACCCTCAAAAAAACGGTTAGGTGGTCTACTTGGGGCTGGACATCGAGTATCGGCTACGGCTTGAGGGGAGAGTCTATGTTCTGCCGGTGGGCGAGACATTCATCGGTCGCGACTCTGACTGCTTGATTCAAATTGCGGACGACCTCGTGTCTCGCCACCACGCGCGGTTGACCCACTCTTCAGAGGGCCTCGTGTTCGAGGACCTCGAGAGCGCGAACGGATCGCAAGTGAATGGCGAGTTTGTGAGCGGCCCCGTGACATTGCGCGCCGGCGATAGGCTGCGGATTGGGCTGGCGACCATGGAGGTTGAGTCTTCGCGTCGGACCCAAACCATGAACCCCACTTTGCGTCTCACTCTCTGTCCGGCCTGTGGCGCCTTGATGGCCGACGAGATGTCGTTTTGTGTGCAATGCGGCCATCGCCTCCCTGAAGCGCGTCGGCGATTTTGCTGTCGTCATTGCGGCACCGTCCTGCCGCCCGGTGAGGTTCACTGTGTCGCTTGCGATGAATCAGTGACAGGAGGAGAAGATCCCGAAGATGCGTCACAGTGAATTGATTCCGTTCATCAAGGTCCAGAGCCTCGGAAACGACTTCATCCTGCTTGAAGAGCCGGCCGCAACCGCGGCGAGTTTCAGTCCGGGCCTGGTCCGCAAGCTGTGCGACCGCAATTTTGGAGTCGGTGCCGACGGTGTCTTGCTGGTTTTGCCGGGAGATGAGGGTCACGCGCGGATGCGAATCCATAACTCCGACGGTAGCGTGGCCGAGATGTGCGGTAACGGGATTCGCTGCTTTGCGCGTTACCTGGCTCGAGACCGAGGGGTGCGCGATCCGATCGTGCTGGTGGAGACGGACTCGGGGTTGAAATCATGCGAGGTCATGGAGCGGCCCGGCGGCGTTTGCGAGGTCCGGGTGGCGATGGGAGCCCCCCGATTCGAGGTGCCGGGCTGCCGGAGTGACGAGATCCCGTTGAGGTCTTACGAGGTCTGTGGCCGGCGTTATGAGGCGACAGTCGTCTCGATGGGCAACCCGCATCTGGTCATTTTCGTCGACAATCTAACCCGAGAGCTGGGGCTCCGGGTCGGCGCGGCGCTGGTGGGCCACTCCGACTTTCCCGAGGGGACCAACGTCGAGCTGGTGCGGCGTCACTCTCCGGAGTGTTTCGAGACAATCGTCTATGAGCGGGGGGTTGGGTTGACGTTGGCTTGTGGCACGGGCGCCTGCGCCGTCGTCGCGGCAGCATGCCTGCGTGGCGCGGCCGCTTTCGGGGCTGATGTGGTGGTGCGGCTCCCAGGGGGCGACTGTGCTGTCAAGATCGCCGCCGACTGTGGCGAGAGCCAGCTCAAAGGACCCGCGGAAGAGGTGTTTCGAGGAGTATTCCCGGCCAAGCCCGGCGCCTGATTACGCATCAAACCGAGCACCGAGCGACGCGCGAATGCCGGTACAGGCGGGGAATTAGGGTTGAGCTGAGGTGACGAACACCAGCCCTTTCGGCGGGCCGGGGACAGAGCCTTGCACCAACACCAAGTTCAGGTCGGGGTGGGCACGCACGATCCGTAGTTGCTTGACGGTGACTCGCTTGTTGCCTTTTTGACCAGGCATCTTCTGGCCTTTGATGACCTTGCCTGGATCGGCGCACATTCCGATCGCGCCGCCGTGGCGGAAAGCCTCATGGGCACCGTGGGTCCGCTTGGCACCCCGGAAGCCATGACGCTTCATGACGCCGGCGAACCCGGAACCCTTGGAGGTGCCGCTGACGTTGACGATGTCGCCGACCTTGAACAACTCCGACTTTAACTCCTGGCCGACCTTGTAGTCATCAATATCGTCGGCGTTTAGTCTGAGTTCGCGCAGGTGGCGTTTGGGCTCCAACGACTTCGCCTTGAAGACTCCGAGACGTGGGCGGTTCAGTTTCTTTTCCGCCACATCTTCGAATCCCAGCTTGATCGCGTTGTAACCGTCCTTGCCGTTTGCAAGCTTCTTCTGGACTACCGAGCAGGGGCCGAGCTCCAACACGGTGCAGGCCAGACGGAACCCGTCTTCGGTGAAGATCTGTGTCATTCCAAGTTTTTTGCCAATAAGACCGCGGGCCATGGCTTTTGCTCTCTTTCCTGAAGCTCAACGCAACTGTTCGGGCGAGCATTGGCTCGCGCGAGCGGGGGAACCTAACAACGTCAATGGCGCGACGTCAAGTAGAATTTGGCGACCCGGGGGTCTACTTGCGGAAAGTGAGGTTGGCGTTTTGGCTGTCTTGCTGGAAACGTGGGAAACTCATGCTTCGCAAAACACCGGCGACGCACGACGACTGTGCGCCCCCCACTCCACTCAGGACGGTGGCGCTGGAGACCGACCCGTTATTGCTGATTGTGACTCGGGCGCGAATCAGGCCAGAGTCGTCGTCCTGGTCGAGACAACCGCGCACTCGCCCATCGTACTTGCGCGCGACACGCATCAAGACGGCCGGTGAGAGGCGCTCGGGGAGGCTGGGGTCGGCCTTGGCCGTCGGCGCGGCCGCCTCCTTCTCTCTGCGGCTCGGTGTCTCCTTGGACTGAAGTTGTGCGAGCAACGAGTCGGCGCTCCGCGGCTCCTCGGGCTCTGTCGGGCGAGGGGTCGGCTCCGGCTTGGGTGCCGGCTCCGGCTTGGCTGTCGGCTCGGGCGCTCTTTCCCTCTCGGTGGGGCGTGGGGCGCGCGCCGGTGGACGCTCGCGTCGCGCGGTCCTTGGCGGACGGGATCTTCTCTCGGGCTCCGGCGCCGCGGCTGCAATCCGATCAGCCGGCTCGTCCTCTTCGAGATCTTCGTCGAGATCGGCGACTGCCTCTTCTTCGGGAGAGTCGGACTCTTCCTCGGCCGATTCGTCCTCCTCCGGCGCGATCGCCGCCACGGCGGGCTCTTCCGGCTCCTCGACCACGGCCGGAGCGGGCTCGGGAGCGGGCTCGGGCTCGGGGGCGGGTTCGGGAAGGGCGGGGGCGACGGCCACCTCTTGCGGGGGGGCGTCCACCGTAGCCGGATCCATGAGCCCGGGCAGGTATAAGTACGCCAGCGCGGCGCCGGCAATCAGCACCACGAGCCCCGCCAGAGCGAACGGGAGCTTACTTCTTCTCCTGATAATCGTGACATCGGCGAGATCGAGGTTGCTCGCCGTGCTCGGGACCTCGGCCCGGTCACTCGCGAAGGCGCCGAAGACATCGCCTGAGTCCGTCTTAGCGCGCGACTGCTGACGTGCCACGGCGCGAATGTCGATAAGTCCGGAGTCGGTGAGGGTCTTGTCCGTTGTGGGGGGCTCTTCTTTGGCCATGTCATCGAGGGAGAACAGCACCGAGTTTTCATTGCGAGTCCAGACCATCGAGTCGCTTTGACCCTCCTCTTCGCCTTGGTCCTCGCTGTCGAGTTCGGGCAAATCGGTGGTGGAGGTCAAGACGTCCTCCTCCTCGGCCTTGAAACCGGCGAACATGTCGTCGCCTTCATGCTCTTCGGCCGCCGATGAGGAGAGCGCCTCCGTCTCTTCCTCCGAGTGATCGGACTCGTCCAGCTCGTCGACACCGGCCAGGATCTGGGCGATCTCATCGTCTTCCGGTGGCGCTTCGGCTGAATCGCGGGGTTCACCTCTTTCGGTGGCCTCGGTCTCTTGTTCCTGAGCGATCTTTTCTTTCTCGTCGCGTGTTTCAGCCACTTTTTGCTCCTCGAGCTGCTCGCGCTCATCACGCATTGGCTGTTGCTCTCCCCTTGTGCTCTCTTCACCCGAAGATGACATTGTGTCATCGGCTTCGGACATAAATAACTTCATGAACGCCGGAACCTCCCGCGCCCTTACCCAGTCAGGCATCCCGTCGCACCACACGAAGCAGGCTTCGTCCACTTGATTTGCTTGGATGCGCGCTTCAATGTCTGATCTCGGCAGGGGGCCCAGCCGCTCGCGGCCGACCGCGACATACCAGGTCGCGGGCTCTGTGTTCGGCTCGGGGTCATTGGTTGCCTGGCGATACTCTCCGGTCCCGCGGATCTGAAGTGACTCTCCGCACTTCTTGCACTTGAAACGAAATACTTTTGTTGCGCCTCGAATCTTGTCGTCGGCGATTGAGTAGCGGGCCTCGCATGCGTGGCAGTGGACCTTCATCGTGGCTCTCTCCCACGGTCGAATGTGGACGATGCGCTGTCGGAGCACCGCGAGACGGTCTTGTCGCACGGCTCGAAGCGCTCGTGGCGCTCCGAGATCGTGCCAATCCTATGATAGTTGAAGCGCCATGTCACCTGCAACCTTGGGCCTCAATCCCATAATCGTCACTTACGGTGGAGTGACCGCTGCCTTCGCGGACCACATGGTATGTGGTCGCGGCGGCAAAGATGCGCGCCACACCCTCACCGGCAGTAGCCCGGGCGAGAAGATTCTAGCAGTGGTCGTCGTTCCGGCTCCCTCGAGATCATTTGCCTTACTTCGCGCACGAGCTTGACCGCGTGCCGGTCGCCTCGCTCCAGTCGACTCGTCTCATGAGCGACAAGCTTTTCGTTGAAACAGACCAGCTCCTGCTCGGTCGTTCGGCGGGGCGGAGTCTCAAATCTCGTGCGCAGGCTCTCGGCGAGCAGTAGCTCTCCCAGTATTATCCCGACTGAGAAAACATCGCTCTTGGCCGAGAGGCGGTTCGGATCGCCATGCTCCGGGGAGTCGTATCCCGGCGGAAAAGTCAACGGGAGAGAGCGAATCTCGGCCTTCGCCAGATCGACCGCGGCACCGAAATCAACCAACTTGGCGTTACCTTCCAGGTCGCTGAGGACATTTTCGGGTCGAATGTCCCCGTGGATGTATCGAGCATCGGTGCCGTCCTCGGCCGGGAGATTGTGCAGGTAGCCCAAAGCACTAGCGAGCTGAGCGGCAAAGTGCTCCACAAGCTGCGGACTCGCTCCCTGACCGCGCTCAATCAGTCGATCCCTGAGCACCGCCAGGGAGAACCCGCGCACGAACTCCATCGTCCAGAAAGGGATCCCTGACCGTTCGCCGGACTCAACGGATTTGACGATGTTGGGGTGTCGCAGCCTCAGGCTCAACGCTCGCTCGGCCTCAAAACGTGAGCGGAGAGCGGGATCTTCGGCCACGGTTGGTAGGGCGCGCTTGATGACCAGCTTGGCCCCTGAAGTCGTCTCGTCACATCTCTGGGCGACCAACGTCTCGGCCGTGGAGCTGACCCCCAGGCGTTCCGAGATCAGAAAGCCGCCGAATTTATCGGCCTTTTCGGGGTGGGACCCCATGATGCCTCGAATCTTTAACCGGCCTCGGCAAACTGGCGGAGCAAATCGCGCTGCTTGCGCGTGACCTTGCTGGGCACGACCACTTTCAGGTGGACATATAGATCACCTCGGCCGCGGACTTGTAGCCGAGGGACTCCTTCGCCCGCGAGTCGAATACGCGTACCTGGCTGCGCGCCCGCCGGAATCTTTACCTTGACGCTCCCGTCAAGCGTGGGCAACTCGAGCTTGTCGCCAAGGGTGGCCTGGACGATGCTCACCGGAAGCTCACAGTGAAGGTCGTCTTGATCACGCTCAAACAGTGGGTGGGGCTCGACGCGAACGAAGACGAAGAGGTCACCGGGCTCTCCACCCTGACCCACCGATTCACCTTCACCGGCAAGTCTAAGCCGAGTGCCGTTGTCCACTCCAGGCGGCAGTTTGATCTTGACCCGCTTCTCGATTCGCTCACGTCCTTTGCCGCCGCACGTCGGGCAAGCGTTGCGGATCACCTGGCCTGTGCCGTTACACCGTGGACAGGTGGTGCTGATCATGAACAGCCCCTGCGAGTGAACCACCTGACCGCGCCCGCCACATGTGGAACAATTCTCCGGCTTGCTCCCCTCGGCGGCACCGCTGCCACGACAATCGCCGCAGGCCTCAAAGCGGTTGATTGGCACATGGCGCTCGGTTCCGAAGACCGCTTCCTCAAAAGAGATGCTCAGATCGAGGCGCAGATCGGCGCCCCGGCGTATTCCGCCCCGCGCGCCACCGCCGCTGAACCCGAAGATGTCACCAAAAATATCGCCAAAACGGCTGAAAATGTCATCGAATCCGTTGAACCCGCCAACCCCTCCACCTTGCATGCCTTCGTGGCCGAAGCGGTCATAGCGGCGGCGCTTCTCAGGGTCGGAGAGGACCGCGTATGCTTCGGCGGCCTCCTTGAAGCGCTCCTCGGCGGTGGGGTCGTCAGGGTTACGGTCAGGGTGATATTTGACAGCTAGTTTTCTGTAGGCCCGTTTGAGTGTCGCGCCATCGGCGTTTCGTTCGACATCGAGTACTTCGTAATAGTCCGTCTTGGTCATCTCGTTATCCCGCCGCGGTCACACATGTTTGGGAAATTGCTCACCGCAGCACGCGGCAAGATAAGGAGCGCCTCAGGTCCTGTCAATCCTATCCTAATCATCTTCTTTGTGGTAGACAGCGCCCAGGTGTTCGGATGACGCTCGGGGGAGAGGTTCGAGTACTATGAGCGTGGTCAACAAAAAACGAGAAAGCCTACAAAGTGTGCGCAACATTGGGATTATGGCGCACATCGATGCCGGCAAGACGACCGTCTCCGAGCGCATCCTGTTCGTGACGGGGCGCAGCCACAAGATGGGCGAGGTCCATGATGGGCAGGCCGTCATGGACTGGATGCCCCAGGAGCAGGAGCGTGGCATCACGATCACCTCGGCTGTCACCTCGTTTGAGTGGAATGGTTGCGAGATCCACCTCATCGACACCCCCGGACACGTGGACTTCACGATGGAGGTCGAGCGGAGTCTTAGAGTGCTCGATGGCGCGGTGGTGGTTCTGGATGGCGTTAGCGGAGTCGAGTCCCAAACCGAGGCGGTGTGGCGGCAAGCCGATAAGTATCGTGTCCCTCGGCTGGCGTTTGTCAACAAGATGGACCGCGTCGGAGCCGACTTCGGGCGGTGTCTCTCGATGCTCGAGAAGCGCTTCGACGCGACGATCATCCCTGTTCAAATCCCGCTCGGCGTCGAGCACGAACATCGCGGGGTGATCGACCTTGTCGAGGGCAAGGCTTATGTCTGGGACGGCGTCGACCCTCTCTCCCACGAAATCTTGGATGAGGTCCCGGCCTCTGAGGCCGAATCGTGGGCGCGATGCCGCGAGATGATGTTGGAGCGGCTGGCTGATCTCGACGACGAGGTCGCCGAGGCCTATCTGGAGGGAGAGGCGCTGAAGCCGGAGCTAATCCGGCGCGCGTTGCGCGCGCAAACCCTGGCCAATGTGGCGGTCCCGGTGCTCTGTGGCTCGGCGCTGCGTAATCGCGGTATTCCGCCACTGATTGACGCGGTGGTGGACTATCTCCCGTCCCCACTCGAGGCCCCCGCATTGCGCGCGCTCGATCCAGTCACCGGCGAGCCGGTGGAGTGTCTCAACGATCCCTCGGCGCCGCTGGCGATGTTGGCCTATAAGGTGATGGCGATGGAGGACGGACGCCGGATGACGTTCGTGCGCCTGTACGCCGGATCGCTCGCCGCTGGTGACGAAGTGTTGAACGTCGGGCGGGGCTTCAAGGAGAAGATTTCGCGCATTTTCCTCTTGCACTCCAACAACCGCACTCGCCTCAAGCGCATCGATGCCGGGAACATCGTCGGGTTGTTGGGCCTCAAGCGAACCCTGACGGGCGACACGCTGACGACCCCCGAGCGACCACTGCTGCTCGAAGAAATCGCCAATTATGAGCCGGTGATTGTCCAGGCGATCGAGCCGTGCTACGGGCGCGACAAGGACAAACTCGACGAGGCCCTGGCGCGCTTGATGGACGAAGATCCGACCTTCAAGGTGCGCGAGGATCCCGACACGGGGCAGACTCTCATCGCCGGTATGGGTGAGCTGCATCTGGAGGTGGTGACCGATCGGGTCCGCCCGGAGTATGGGCTCGAGGTTCGTGTCGGACGACCTCAGGTGGTCTACCAAGAGTCCATCCGTGAGAAGGCGCGGGCTGAAGGGGAGTTTGATCGTCGCGAGGAGGCTGCCTCGATCTACGGCAAGGTGTTGGTCGAGGTGGCGCCCCTCGAGCGGGGGGCCGGGGTGCAGTTCGAGTCGTTGGCCCAGGAGCAGTGGCTGACCGAGGATATCATGGACGCCATTGAGGAGGGCGCGCGCGAGGCGGCCAAGAGCGGACCGATCCAGGGCTTCCCGGTGGTCGACGTGCGGATAGTGCTTCTCGGAGCAGAGAGCGACGAAGGGTTGCCGAAATCGACCCCATATCGCATCGCGGCGGCGCAAGCGGTGCGTACGGCCCTGGGCGAGGCCTCGCCGTCGCTGCTGGCGCCGATCATGGCCGTCGAGGCGGTGGTCCCCGAGGAGTTCATGGGCGAGGTGATAGGGAGCCTGAACGCCCGTCGTGGCAAGATCGAGGGGCTCGAGGATGTGGGCGGACGGAAAGCCATCGCATGCCTTGCGCCGCTCGATCAGATGTTCGGCTATTCGACTGAGCTTCGTTCGCTGACGCAGGGCAGGGGGACTTTCTCGATGCGCTTTGCACACTACGGGTGAGTTTGCTTTTTTCGATCTCCTCAGTTTGAATCGCGCAAGTTTTTTTGTCGGGGCGTGGCGCAGCCTGGTAGCGCACCTGCTTTGGGAGCAGGGAGTCGCTGGTTCGAATCCAGTCGCCCCGATCCATGATTATGACCAAAGGCCGCCGCAGGCGAGTGCCCAGGCGGCCGAGTAGGCAGCCCATGCAGCGATCACTTCGGCCCACCCCGAGCACGCCCATCAAGACTCTCCTGCTGTTCGCGCTCTGTTGTGTGATTTTCGGCTGTACTTCAGACCCCGAGCGCGACTTTCGGCAATTCGCGGCGGCCGCCGAGAGTGGCGACCGTGACGGGCTCCTGGACGGATTGAGCGCCTCCTCGCGCGCGTTCCTCGTGGGGATGCTGGCCGCGGCGCCCGACGGGGATAGGATTCTGGCGCCGCCAGGTCTCCCCGTGCCGGTGGAGGTGGTCGGGGTGTCTCGGGAGGGGGATCGTGCGCGCCTCGAAGTGCGCGAGCCGGGTGGCGCGACGTTCCCGGTGCTGATGGTCCGCGAGGGCCGCCGATTCAAGGTCTGCCTGTTTTCCATCCAGCAGGAGTGGGCCAAGAAACGGGTCGGCAATTAGCCAGGCTACTGGAATCAATGCTCTTGAGCCGACGATTAGGGACGGATTGACCCTTGCTACCGGATTGACTAGAGTCGGGGCTCAGCGCCGCTCGTGTTCACGATTGACGCGGGGGGCGGTTCGTGTCGCGTTATAGTTCCAATGGTCGGCCTGCGGGAGTCCCACGTGTTGACCACCCGACCTGAATTGCGGGTCGAGAGCCGGCAGTCCCGCGCATTCTGCGCGATGATCCTCGCATTATCGGGTGCGCTCGGCGTGTGCTGTGCTTGCGGCGACACTCCGCGGCAGGTGCTCGCCAACGCACGGAGCGCGGCGGTGGCGGGCGAATTCGACGAATACTCCGAATGGTTTACCGAGCGCTCGCGCGCTCTCATGCTCGGGCTTCGGGAGGCGGCCGCCGATAGCCGGGGGCGCTTTGTGTTTCTAAGTGACCGGGATCTCTTGCGCTTGCTGCCCGAGGGCGAGGTGCATGACGAGGAGCGGCGCGGCGCCCTCGCCATCCTCCGTGTCGGCAGGACCGAGCGAACCGCGGAAGAGGTCATCCTGTTGCGTGAATTGGACGGTTGGCGGATCGATATTTTCGATTCTCCGCGGTTTTGGAGACCTCTCGTGGTGATCGAGCAACAGCCTTGAAGTGCTTCAACGGACAACGGATCATCAAGGCGCTTCTTTGCGGTTTGTTGCTATCGTTGGCGGCCGGTTGTTCCGAGAGCCCCGAGCAGGCTTACTATCGGATGGTGGCGGCGGCCAAGATGGGTCACAAGGAGGCCTTTCTCGAGGGGTTCACTCCGGACTCGCGGAAATTGATCGAAGCCTTGCTCGAGTTGTCAGAACTCTATTCGTTGCGTCAACGCGATCCGTATCGGCTGTTGGTCCATACCGATGTGATCGAGACAGAGCGCGCCGAGCCCGAGCGAGTACCAGGACAGCAAGAGCTACGAGAGGTGGCCCTGCTGACCGTTCAGGTGGGCCGGAGCCGCCGCAAAATCAAGATGGTCAAGTTTGATCGTAGTTGGAAGATTGATGCGTTTGAGCTGGAGTCTTTTTGGGAAGATCGCTCCAACTTCCGGTTTTGAGGACGGCGAAGATAATGTCTAAACAATACCGCCACAGGCTAATTCGCGAGATCATCGACAACCAAAGTATCGGGAGCCAGATAACGCTCCGCGATATGTTGGCACAGCGCGGCGTGGTGGTAAATCAGGCGACGCTCTCGCGGGATCTGCGCGAGCTAGGGCTCATCAAGATCTCGGCCGGGAGAGGCTGTTATCGTTACGTTCACCCTGAAAACGCCCAGCCCAGCCGCCTCGTCCGGGCTCGCGAGACTTTGCGCCAGGCCGTGCATCGCGTCGAAGGGTCCGGCAACCTGGTGGTCTTACGGACCGACACGGGAAATGGCTCGCGGGTGGCGCTGGCGCTTGATCGGCTGCGCCTGGCCGGGGTTCTCGGGACCGTGGCGGGCGACGACACCGTCATCGCCGTGGTGGCCGAAGAGTATTCGGCCAAGAGCCTCAGTGAGCGCATCCTGGCGCTCCTCGCCGCCGAAGAGCCGGTGACTCCGGCCGCGACGAGTTGAGGAGCCGGGGGCTCCCCATGTCCGACTCCGAGAAGCGAAGGTCGAACACCCCGTCCGATTCGGTCAACAGCCGCACTCATACCTCACTCCACATGATAGGCGGGGTCCCTGGTCTGAAACTCTTTGAAGGCCGAAACGACTCCGACCACGAGCCGGTCTTGATTCATGAGTTTTGTGCCGCCGAGACAGGGGAGGAGGTGGTCAGCGCCGCCGTTTGCGAGCTTCGCCGGCGCCTGGCCGGAGTCTCCCACCCCTGCCTCCCATCGCTGCGCTCGGCTACGGGGCGACGGCACTTGACGACCAGCCTTCCGCGAGGTTTGGGGTTGGGGCACCCGCGCGTCATGTCCGGGCTCAGTGCCGACGGTCGTTTGCCCTGGGAGCTTGCCGTCGTACTGCTCGATCCCGTGCTCGAGTGTCTCGAGGCGGCGCATGCCGCGGGGATTGTCCACGGCGCGCTCCATCCCGCGCGGGTGGTGCTCAACCGAGATCGAAGTCCGCTTCTGTGGGGCCTTGGAGTGATCCCGCTCTTGTTCGGCCTTGGGCCGCCGCCCCCGCCGGGGGCGCCGTCGTGGCCGGCGCTTTTTTTTGGGCCGGGGTGGATCGCGCCCGAGCTGCTGCGGCCGCCGGATGTCCCGGAGCCTCAGGAGGTCGCTTCCGCACCGGCAGCGATGGCGGCGGGCAGCCCGGCCACCGACGTCTATGGCGCTGCGTTGTTGCTCTTGGCGCTCAAGAATGGGGCGACTCCATTTCAGGCTGACAGCTCACTGCTCGTCTACAACCGTGTCCTCGCGGGGCTCTCCGACGAGGCGTTCGGGCGCGCCGCCGCCGGGTTGCCTTCGAGCGTGAAGGATTTGCTTCACGACGCCCTCCGGCGCGATCCCGCTGAGCGGCCCCAGCGAATGGCGGATCTTCGCGCTGCTCTCCCGAACGTCACCGAGGATAGCCTGCCTTGTTCGGCCCGCGGGGCGCTCGCGGGAATCCGCTCGC
>PWKZ01000001.1 GCA_003559575.1 Bradymonadales bacterium
CCCGAGCGGTTGAACGCCGGCAAATAGTTTTGAAAGAGGCTGGTGCGGCGCTGGATGGCGGTGGCGACCGCGTCGGCGGCGAATGAGACCGGGAGGGTGAGCAAGGTCTTGAACTCCTTGGGAGGGAAGAGCGCAATCAACGGCTCCAAGCCGACCCTGTCGATCAGGGCGCGCGCCACTTGAACGGCTTCGGCGTGAGAGATGGTCAGGGTAAAGAGCCTCTCGCACACCAGGAACGGCACTTGGCCGGGGCCGTCACCCCAGATACGGATGAAGTCGTCGATGGCATGCGCCGGGGCGTGGGAGAGGAACCTTGTCGCGACGCGGTCCAGAATCATCTGGTTCCAGTCGTGGACCCCCAACCGGACGAAGCTACGCAACACCTCGGCGGAGAGAGGATCGCGGTTGAGATGTTTCACCTGATTGGCCTGGAGCGCTCTCTTGAGCTTGCGTGAGTAGGTCTTGTAATTGCGCATGATGAAGCCCATGCCCCATCCGCAAGGCGTGCTCCAGCAGCCGGCATCGCCAACGAAAGCGACATGATCAGCGGCCGCGTTTTGCGATATCCCACCCGAGGGGTAGTAGCCCCATTTGGGCTCCACGAGATCGGTCTCATGGAACGCGGAGGTCGTCTTTTCATGGTACAGGACGTGATCGAACTCTGCTTTCATCACGTCCACGGGCACTTTGCGGTTGCGCAGATAGAGGATGAACACAAAGGAACGCGGGGGCATCGCTTTCCCCTGGGCGTCCTTGCGGTTCTCCCACAGCACCTCGTACTCGAGCACGGGCCGCCCGGCCGACAGGGAGGCGTCCAAATCCGGATTCGTGTCGCGATAAGTCCCCCACAGCAAATAATCGCCCATCCTCAATCGCCGCCCCGAGGCCTCGTCGACTCCCAACCCGCGGGGATGGTCCACCAGCGCGCCGTAGACCGACCACCAGAAGAAGTCCTTGTTTCTGAAGCCGTGCTTGGTGCGGATGAGAGATTCGTGCCCCGTGGCGTCTATCAGCAAGTCGCTCCGAAAAGTCCCCTCGGTGGTACGCACAGTCACATACTTGCGGGGCGAGCCGCCACGCGGAGGCGGCATGACGCTCACGTCGTGGTCCAAATAGAGGGTGTTGAGGAGGAGTTTTGATCCGGTGCGAGCCTCGTTGGCTCCGAGAAGGCCGGCCCAGTAGCCCAGGAGAGCGGTCTCGTCCAGGAAGGGATAACCTCCAGCCAGCCTGGCGGGCCAGTGTTTGGGCGCCGTCGCGAAGGTCTTGGTCAAGAAGGTATTGACGCCGTTCGGTTTGAGTTGCCGCGGATCGTCTCGAAACACGATGCCCTTAGAGGGATCGAGCAGCTCTCGCGCACCACCCTCGGTGATCGTGAACTCCGGGACAAACCAGCTCCGGGTGGTTTTCTCGGCATGGGATTTGCGGTCGATGACCAGCACCTTGTAGTCGTCGGACAGGTCCGATCCGATGGCCAACCCGGCCGGACCGGCGCCGACTACTATGGCGTCAAAATGTTCGATTGCAGGCATGATGGGCGTCCTTTCTCGAATAGACAACGACCGGCAGATTATCACCACGCCTTTTATGCGGTCAACGGCACCCGGGCGTGCCTCCACCCTTTTCCGGACGCGGTGGATGAGTGAGGGTGTGCTACCATAATCGTCGGCCCATCCGGGGAAACGCGGGCGGGTTCGCGCAAATGTGCGCGACTCCACACGCTCGTTCCTCAGAGCGAGCCGACGCTGATGGGTGCCGGAGTTCGGTGCTGAGGCCGCCCGCGGATGCGCCCGAATCGGTTTTTTCGAATCGTGGGATCAAGGGGAAGGGACGAATTGATTGAAATTTCTCCGGAAAAAAACAACGCTGGTTGCGCTCTCGCTTCTGTTGGCCGTCGGCGTGCTGCTCGGCCAAAGCGTCAGAGCCGAGTCCGCAGAGATGCCGGAGGAGACCATGAGTGCCATCTCTCGCTCGACCGTCGCCGAGACAATTGACAAGCTCATCGCGCGCCATGGGGCCGAGCATGAAGAGCAGATCCGAATCGGAGTCGCACAGGTCGCCGAGCGATTCCGTCCGGTCGACGGAGACGACGAGGCGTTCCAAGCGCTGTGCCTCGAGCACTACATCGCTAATCCCGCCGAGCGCCGTCGGGCGTTCGAGCGGCTCCAGGAAGTCATGGAGCAGATCGAGGGCCACTTGCACGAGGTGCGCCGCGAGCTGCGGCGGCCGCTCGATCTCGACTTGGGCCCGATCCACCCCGTGGATCGCCTGCTCGGCGGCATCAACTTGGCGGCCCACGTCACCGAAGACCTCTTCCGTGGCAAGGTGGCGTTCGTCGCGCTGTTGAACTTCCCCGTCTCCACCCTCGCCTCTCGCCTGGCCCACGGCGCCGCCTGGGACCGGGAACGATGGGCCGTCTCGCGCCTGACAGATCGCTTCGCCACCCGTCTGCCCGCCGAGGTGCGCCAAGAAGTGACCCGCGCGCTGTCGGGGTCATACCAGTATGTGGCGGGCTACAACATCCACATGGGCAGCCTGCGGACACGCGACGACCGCGCGCTCTTCCCCGAGGGGCTCAAGTTGATAAGCCACTGGGGACTGCGCGACGAGCTCAAATCACAGTACGCCGAGGGGGAAGCCGGGCTCGAGCGGCAGCGGATGATTTTCGACGTGATGCTGCGGATCGTGCGCCAGGAGATCCCCGCCGCCGTAATCGACGACGGCACCCATCTCTGGACCCCCGCCACCAACAAACTGCGAGCGCGCGACGGCGGCGAAGTGGCGGAGACGCTCTCCGCCCGCGAGCCGGACACCCGCTATCGACATTTACTCGACAACTTCCGCGCGCTGCGGCGGGAGGATCCATACTACCCGGCGACACCCACCTACATCGAGCGCAAATTCGAACTCGAACGCCAGATGACTGAGCGAGAGGTCGAGGAGCTGCTCGTCGCCGTCCTCGAGTCCGCCGAGTTCGGCGATCTGGCGGCGCTCATCAAGCAGCGCCTCGGCCGCGAACTCGAGCCGTTCGACATCTGGTACGCAGGCTTCGCGCCGCGCGCCGCGCTGAGCGAGGACGAACTCGACCGCATTGTCGGCGCGCGCTTCCCCGACCCGGCCGCGTTCCAAGAGGCGCTCCCCGAGTTGCTCGAGACGCTCGGGTTCACCCCCGAGCGCGCCCGGTGGCTATCCGAGCGCATTGTGGTCGACCCATCACGCGGCGCGGGACACGCCATGGGCGCCCGGCGGCGCGAGGATCGCGCTCACCTCCGCACCCGATTCGGCGCCGACGGGATGGACTACAAGGGCTACAACATTGCCATCCACGAGCTTGGACACAACGTCGAGCAGGTCTTCTCGCTCAACGCCATCGACCACTGGTTCCTGCGCGGAGTGCCCAACACCGCATTCACCGAGGCGTTCGCCTTCGTCTTCCAGGGGCGTGATCTCGATTTGCTCGGGTTGACAGAAGATGATGCCACCCGGGGGGAACTCTTCGAGCCCCTGAGACAGCTTTGGCAGACCGCCGAAATCGGCGCCGTGGGGCTTGTCGACATGCAGGTCTGGCGTTGGCTCTATGAGAACCCGTCGGCCACTCCGGCCGAGCTGCGGGAGGCGGTGCTGGCCAACGCCCGCGACGTCTGGAACCGCTTCTTCGCGCCGCACTTCGGCCAGGAGGACGTGGAACTCTTGGCCATCTACTCGCACATGATCTCGAACGCGCTCTACCTGCCGGACTACTCGCTCGGCCACATCATCGCGTTTCAAATCGACCGCGCGCTCCGCCGGGGAGACTTCGGCGCCGACTTCGAGAGGATGGCGCGCCTGGGCCGCCTGACCCCCGCCGCCTGGATGGAGGCCGCCGTGGGCGAGCCGCTGGCCGCCACCGCGTTGCTCGAGGCCGCCCGCACCTCGCTCGAAACA
>PWKZ01000031.1 GCA_003559575.1 Bradymonadales bacterium
ACCCCGCCAGCAGACCGTGATACGTCGGGAGACGACGCTCAGCGCGGTCCTGCAGCCGGAGCAGAAGCCAGGACACCAACGCCTCGAAGGCGGGGGTGAATCGCTTCCAAAACGCAGACATTGCGACACGCACACCGGTCTTCGACGCGAAGAGACGGCGCATCTCGGCGAGGCTCTGACGACCCCGGCCACACACCCCGAGCACGGTCGCCAGCAGGAACGCCACCGGATCGATCTTCCGCATTCGCTGCAGGAATCCTGTCTCACGGGCGGCATGCCGAAGTGTCTCGGCCGAAACCAATTGATGCAGAAACTGTTCGGGTGAGCTAGAATCCTTCCGGGCCATGGGAACCTCCTATGAGCTAATGGTTCCAAGCAGTTCCATTATCTCAGGTTCCCTGGCCCTTGTCGATCCCCCAGAAACACTTTTTTCCTATTTAGATCAAATTCTTGGGCGCGCTAAGTGAACGTCGATGGGCGGGGGTTGACAGCCGGTCGCCTCGCGGCGGACAACACTTCCTCAGGCGGCCTCGAGAGCCGTGAGGAGAAATAGGCCATGTCTTTGCGAGATGCAGCGATCGGAATCTTCGACTCCGGTATCGGCGGGCTGACCGTGGCGCGCGAAGTGGCGCGGCGACTACCCAACGAGCACCTGATCTACCTTGGCGACACGGCGCGCTTGCCCTACGGCTCCAAATCGCCGGTCACGGTCTCGAGGTATGCCGCGACCTGTGTCGATTTCCTCCGCCGCGAGCCGCTCAAGGCGATTGTCATCGCTTGCAACACGGCCTCCGCGCTGGCGCTTGCCGATCTCGAGCATGATCTCGAGGTACCGCTCCTCGGGGTCATCGCGCCGGGGGCCCGCGCCGCGGCGCGGACGAGCCGAGGCGGGGTCATCGGAGTCATCGGGCAAGAGGGCACGGTGCGCTCGGGCAGCTACCCGCGCGCCATCGAGAGTATCCTACCCTCGGCGAAAATAGTCTCGCACGATTGTCCGTTGCTGGTGCCGCTAGCCGAAGAGGGCTGGCTGACCGGTGAGGTACCGCGGCTGACGCTCCGGCGCTATCTCGAGCCCCTGGCTTGCGCGAAAATCGACACCTTGGTGCTCGGCTGCACCCACTATCCGCTATTCAAGACGCTCATCAACGATGTCTTCACAAAAGACTACGGAATGGACGTCCGCTTGGTGGATTCGGCCGAGGAAGTCACCGCGGAGCTTTGCGACCTACTGACCCGCCGGGGCCGATTGAACGGCGGAGGACCAGGGCGACGGCGGTTCTTCTGCACCGACGCCCCGGAGCGGTTCGCCGTGGTGGGGCGACGCTTTTTCGGCGACGAGTTCACCGAGGTCCGTCAGGTGGATCTGAATGCCAGCCGGCCGTAATCTCGCCCAGCCGCGCCACACTGGCGCGCTCCCCGGCGATGAAGACCGTGTCGCCGCGCCTGAGCACTTCTTCGGCCCCCGGCAGAGGGATCTCGCGCTCGCCGCGCTCAATTCCCACCACGGTGGCGCCGTAATTGCTGCGAAAGTTGAGCTCGGCCAGGCTGCGCCCCACCCAAGGGGTGTCTTCACCCACCGTCACGGAGAGCACGGCGAAGCGGTCGGCGGACTCCGGCTCGACGGGCGCATGGCGGCGCGCGAGGTAGCTTTGCGCCTCTCCAAAGTTGCCGGGCTCACCCACCAGTACCAGCCGATCTCCCGGAAAGAGTATGAAATCGGGCCCCGGATCGAACCAGGTGCGCCCCGCCCGGCTGACAGCCATGACGGAGGTGCCGGTGGCGGAGCGCAACGGCACCTCACTTAGCTTTCGCCCGGCGAAACAAGAGCCCGACGGCAAACGCACCTCGCCCACATCGACTCCGGCCGCGATGCGCTCGGAGACGGCGCTCATTGCGGTCGAGAGCGCGTCCACCGCCTGCTCGGCGGCGTCCGACATGGGATGCAAGATGAGATCGGCGTCCGTGTCTCGAAATGCCTCGTCATCTTCAACGGTGCGTGCCGTGAGTACGATCCGACCGTCGAACCCTCGCGCCCTGAGCGCCTGGACCAGCGCCAGGTTGGGCTCGCGCCCCGGCACGGTGCTCAACACCCAGTCCACCCCATGCAGCGGCAGGTGCTCAAGCAACTCGGGATCCTCGGCGTCACCGTAAAGCGCCACACGTCCCTGAGAGCGCCACTCGTCGAGTACCTCGGGATCGAAGTCGACCCCAATGACAACCCGCTCGCGCCCATGCAGATGTGCGGCGATTTCGCCGCCGAACCGACCGAGACCAAAGATGATGAAGTCGGCCGTCTCTTCGGTCTCGCCGCTGCCGGCGTCGATCTCGCGATGCGGGTTGCGTCGCTCGAAGACGCGCAACAGGGGCGAAATACGCGCGTAGAGCGGCCCGGAGTAGAGGATGGCGTAGGTCGAGACCCCAATTGTGAAGAGCCCCACCAGGGTCACGAGCCCCATCGTCTCGTGACCGAT
Organism: Bradymonadales bacterium; assembly: GCA_003559575.1. Lineage (GTDB taxonomy): Bacteria > Myxococcota_A > UBA9042 > PWKZ01 > PWKZ01 > PWKZ01. Next base: position 2,472 of record PWKZ01000031.1, read on the forward strand.
GTGCCCCAGAGCGAGCCCCAAAGCCGCGAGGATCAGCGAGAACTCGCTTATCTGGGCGACCGTCAATCCGGCCAGGAACGAGGTCCGCCGTCGATAGCCCATGAACCCCATGATGATGAGGACAATGAGTGGGTTACCGATGAGCACGAACAACGACAGAACAATCGCGTTGCCGAGCTGGGGCCCCAGCAAGGAGAGCTCGAGCCGCGCACCGAGATCGATGAAGAAGAACAAGAGCAGGAAATCGCGCAGGCTGACCAGGCGAGAGCCGATGGCCTCGCGGTAAGGGGTCGAGGCCAACGAGATCCCCGCCAGGAATGCCCCGACCTCCTTGCTGAAACCAAAGAGATCGCCTACGGCCGCCAACAAAACAGCCCAGGCGATGGAGAAAAGAATCAGTAGCTCAGGGGAGCGCGCGATCCGATCGAGCAATCTCGGCAGCACATAGCGCATCAGTAGCGCCAGGCCGCCAATCATCAAGGCCCCCTTGCCGGCCACGAAGAGTGCCTCCTGCCACAGCGAGATCTCCCCGCTGCGACCGGCGCCCGTCGACAGCGCGATCATCGCGATCACGACCCCGATGTCCTGAACAATCAGAAACCCAATGGCAATGCGTCCATGCAGCGCGTCGATCTCGCGTTTGTCGGTGAGTAGCTTGACTATGATGATCGTACTCGAAAATGTGAGCGCCACGGCCACATAGACGGACTCCACGAGCGGCAGCCCGAGCAAGAGGCAGATCAAGAAGCCGAAGATGGAGGTGAACAGGACCTGTCCGATGCCGGTGGCGAGCGCCACCGGCCCCATGGTGCGGATCAAGTGCAGATCGAGCTTGAGCCCAACCACGAACAACAGGAGCGCGATACCAAGCTCGGCCAGAAGATGGATCTCGGCGTGATCGCCGATGACACTGAACGCCGACGGCCCGACCAGCACCCCCACCGCGATAAAGGTGACAATCAGCGGTTGGCGCAACCACATCCCAACGGTGCCAAGCGTGGCGGCCAACAACAGTATCAACGTAATTTTCTCAAAAGGCCCCAATTGTCCTCCGCCCGGCGAAGCAAACCACTGTCGGCGCCGCCATTCTCTTTCAAAAAGCCACCCCCGCGCAAGACCCCATAATCGTCGGCTCGTCCTGGGATTCGCGCGCAGATGTGCCTGAATCGGCAGCCGAATGCCGGCGCGGATGGGGGCACACCCCCAATCCCCCATCAAACCGAGCACCGAGGGTGTCGAGGCAGGTCATAGATGCAAGGAAGCGAGCCGATTTGGGCGGAGGGATAGCAGAGCTATCTCGAGCACCAAATCGGTGAAGCTGACGCCGCAGATGTGCCTGAATCGGCAGCCGAATGCCGGCGCGGATGGGGGCACACCCCCAATCCCCCATCAAACCGAGCACCGAGGGTGTCGAGGCAGGTCATAGATGCAAGGAAGCGAGCC
>PWKZ01000123.1 GCA_003559575.1 Bradymonadales bacterium
AACAAGCCAAATCGAGCGCAGTCCAACGCAGCGCCTACGTCGAGCATCGATTTGGTGAAGGTGACGCCGCAAAATCACCCGAATCGCTTCCCGAATCCCGGAAAAGGGTGGAGGATTGAGGAGCAGAACCATGACCTTCGAGCAGTGGACTATCCTCACTGTCGTACTGTTGACCTTGTTCCTGTTTCTCTGGGGGCGGTTCCGCCACGACGTGGTGGCTCTCGCGGCGCTCTTGGCCTGCGTGGTCACCGGGCTCGTGCCCGCCGTCGATGCCTTCGCCGGCTTCGGCCATCCGGCGGTGATCACCGTCGCCTGCTTGCTCGTGCTGAGCCGCGGACTACAGGACTCGGGGAGCGTCGATGCGTTGTCACGCCTCGTGCTACCAAGGAATGCCGGTCGATTGTTCTCCCTCGCGGCGCTCACCGGCCTTGGAGCGGCGCTATCCGGATTCATGAACAACGTAGGGGCGATGGCCCTCCTGATGCCCGTCGCAGTGCAGCTCTCGAAGAGGCTGGGGCTGACACCCGGCCAGGTTCTGATGCCGCTCGCGTTCGGGACGATACTCGGCGGCATGACGACACTGGTCGGCACGCCGCCCAACCTGATCGTCGCCGGGTTCCGTGCCGAGGCGGGCATGGAGCCGTTCGGTATGTTCGACTTCACCCCCGTGGGGCTGGCTGTGGCGGCGGCCGGCATCGTCTTCATCGTGCTCATCGGCTGGCGGTTCGTACCTGCCAAGAGCGCAGGCGAGAGCGACTCCTTTGAGACCGGGAACTACATCACCGAGGTCCGTGTTCCGGAGGGGAGCAAGGCGATAGGACTCCGCCTGCGCGCCATCGAGGAGGATCAGTCCGCCGACGCGCAGATCCTCGCGATGGTGCGCAACGAAGTTCGCATCAACGCGCCCCACCGCGGGCGGAAGATCAAGGCGGGCGACATCCTCGTCCTGGAGACCGACGCCGAGGGACTCGCCGAGACGCTCTCGGTGTTCGGGATGATACTCGAGGAGCAGGGTTCATCGACGCCGGTGGGCGAGAGCGCCGGCAAGGCGAAAAAATCGATCGCCACGAAAGGCACCCCAAAGGAGAGAGAGGAGAACGGAGAAGAGAGCGCGGACGGCGCAGATGGTGGTCCATCCGAGGATATCGTACTCCGCGAGCTCGTCGTTCGGCCCGCCTCGCCCCTGGTCGGGCGATCAGCGAGGGACATGCTGCTTCGGACACGCTACGGACTCAACCTACTCGCCGTCTCGCGTGAGGGCCAACGACCGCGGGCTCGGCTGCGCACGTTGAATCTCCGTTCCGGCGATCTCCTCATGATGCAAGGTCCGGCCGAGGTGCTGAGTGAGTTCGCAAACGACAACAGCTGCGTGCCGCTGAGTGAACGCGATCTGCGAATTCCCGACAGACGCATGGCGATCCTCTCCGCCGCCATCATGGGTGGCTCAATCGCGCTCGTGACGCTGGGGCTACTCCCCGCGGCCGCGGCGTTTGCGCTCGGCGTGCTCGCGTCCATGGTGTTTCGGACAGTCCCGCCGCGCGCAGTCTATAACGCCATCGACTGGCCGGTGATAGTACTTCTGGCCGCGCTCCTTCCCGTCGCCGGCGCGATGCAGTCCACCGGGACGGCGGATCTGCTGGCGCGGCTTCTCGTGGGCTCGGTGGCCCAGGGTAACGCCGTTGTGGCCTTGACCGTGATCCTCGTCTTCACCATGTTCCTCTCGGATATCGTGAACAATGCCGCGACCGCGGCCGTCATGTGTCCCATCGCAATCGGTGTCGCAGGATCGCTCGGTGTCAACGCCGAGAGCTTCCTGATGGCGGTCGCGGTCGGCGCCTCGTGTGCTTTTCTCACGCCGATAGGACACCAGAACAACACCTTGATCCTCGGCCCGGGAGGGTTCGGGTTCGGGGATTATTGGAGACTCGGCCTCCCACTCGAGATCCTCGTCGTGATGATCGGTGTACCGCTGCTATTGCTCGTGTGGCCGCTTTAGGACTGCCATCGAGAGAGATGCCGCTCTCGGTATACCCTGCAGAGACCATAACCGTCGGCCCATCCAGGGATTCGCGCCCGGGCATGTTTGACAAGATTTGCATAAACGGTTATACGGTTGTGTCTGTCTCGGGTGGAGGGCGCCGTGAAAGATGTCGCGCGGTTTTTGAAGGTTCTGGCGGATGAGACGCGATTGCAGATGCTCTGGCTTCTTCTCAATGAGCCTGAGATATGCGTCTGCGATATCTTAGAAGCACTTGAAATAACCCAGTCGAAGGCGTCGCGCCATCTCGCGACCCTGCGTCACGCGGGCCTGGTCACAGATCGCAGAGAGGCGGCGTGGTCTTACTACTCGCTGCGACCGCTCGAGAGCGAACTCCAACGAGCGCTCCTCGACACCCTCCAATTACGCCTCGCTCATCACCCGGGAGCAGAACCGCTACTGCGTCGCCTCCAGGAGAGGCTCCAACGTCGGCGCGGCGGTAACGAGAGCGACCCGTGCCGCGCTGACGGCGGCGACGTGACGCCCCCGCAGCAACGCGCAGGAGGAGGGACATGACGGCGCCGTCCACTCCCCTCGGTCCTCGGACAGAGTGGATGATTGAGGACTCGGCGGCCGAGGTGGAGACGACACCCGAGCTCGCCCGGACGCGCGGCGGCAGTGGCGCTGGCGTACGCGCTGCGGGCCACAAACCCGGAGAGGGGTCGGAATGAAAGGGATTCTCTTTCTCTGCGTCGCTAACTCCGCGCGCAGCCAGATAGCCGAGGGGCTCGCGCGGACCATGGCGCCGGCCGACGTCACGGTTCGGTCGGCCGGATCTCACCCCACACGCGTGCGGCCCGAGGCCATCACTGTCCTCAAAGAGATAGGGATCGATATCTCCCGGCATCAAGCAAAGATCGTGAGCGACATCTCCCCATCCGAGGTGGATACGGTCATCACCCTGTGCGCCGAGGAGGAGTGTCCGCTGTTTCTCGGCAACGCCGAGCGAATCCATTGGGGCCTGCCCGATCCCGCCGCGGTGGAGGGCGATACGGAACAACGGCTGGCGGCCTTCCGTGAGACGCGCGACGAGTTAAAGCGGCGACTGTGCGTGTTCTTCGCGGAGCGAGGCGCCTGAGTCTCCAGTGTGCGAAGGGCCGCGTGGTGCCGGCAAGGCAACGGCCGGGATGGACACAAAGAGAGGAGAGCCGATCAACGAAGAACGAAAAATGACGAGCGTCTTCGAGCGCTATCTCACCGTTTGGGTGGGGTTGTGCATCCTCGGCGGGATCTCGCTTGGGCGGCTGGCACCCGACTTGGCGACCTATCTCGACAGCCTCGCCATTACGGTCGACGGCGCCCCGGTGATCTCCATCCCCATCGCCATCTGCCTCTTCTTCATGATGTACCCCATCATGGTGAAGATCGATTTCAGCGAGGCTATCAAGGCCGGCAGCACACCCAAGCCCGTCCTCCTGACGCTCATCATCAACTGGTGCGTCAAGCCCTTCACGATGTTCGCCATCGCGAGCGTCTTCCTCTCCAACTTCCACGCCTGGGGGCTCATCCCCGGTACGGAGGTTCTCAAGGACGGCACGATGGTCGACCTGTATCGCTCCTACATCTCCGGCGCCATCCTGCTCGGCATCGCGCCGTGCACCGCGATGGTGCTCATGTGGGGCTATCTGTCACGCGGCAACCCCGGGCTCACGCTCGTCATGGTGGCCATCAACTCGCTCACCATGCTCCTGCTCTACGGCCTCTTGGGCGGCCTCTTGCTCGGCATCAACGAGATGCCCGTGCCCTGGCAAACGTTGCTCCTGTCCGTGGGCGTCTATGTCGCCTTGCCGCTTTTGGCCGGCTACCTCTCGCGGCGCGCGATAATCGGCGCCAAGGGGATCCTGTGGTTCAACGAGCGTTTCCTGCATTTCCTGACACCGGTCTCCATCATCGCCCTGCTCGCGACCCTGGTGCTGCTGTTCAGCTTCAAGGGGGAGACCATCGTCAACAACCCCCTCACAATCCTGTGGATCGCCATCCCCCTCACGGTCCAGACGCTGCTCATCTTCGCCATCACCTACGCGCTCGCGCGCCTGCTGCGCTTCCGCTACGTCGACGCCGCCCCGGCCGCCCTGATCGGCGCCTCGAATCACTTCGAGGTGGCCATCGCCACGGCCGCGATGCTCTTCGGCCTCGCGTCGGGCGCCGCCCTCGCCACGGTGGTGGGCGTGCTCATCGAGGTGCCACTCATGCTGGCCCTCGTCCAGGTCTGCCTCCGCACGAAACACTGGTTCCGGGGAAACGGCGATGGGGAAGCGCCGGCCCGTTGAACAGGGACACCTGAGCCCCTCGCGCCGCCCGCAACGACCCGTTGGTGTGACGTGCCTCACCCCGCCGAGTGTTGCCGGCTACGAGTTTTCTCCTGAAGGGCTGATCTCGAGCTCGTGCCGGAAATAGAAGCTCTCGCCCGGTTCAAGCACCACCGGGGGGGCCAGCACCTCCAGCTCCAGCTCCCCCAGTGTCTCGGGGTATGAATACAGCCAGGTGCTGATCACCTCGTTCGGATCGAAGCGATGAGTGACTCTGAGCCCCTTGCTCCCCTCGAAATGCCACTCGCCGGACGGCCGATGGTCCTCGTGGAAGCGGTGCCCTTCACGCATTTCGGCGATGATGGCAGCCATCTCCGGCGCCACCTCTTCGCCGCCCTCATTGGTGAAGTGAATGGTGGTCTCACGAAGCTCGCCGAGGTCGAGTTCGAGGTGGGTGCGGAAGTGGATCTCCCGGCTGGATGAACCGGGATTCGTGACCACCGACTCCACCTGCAACACCGGAGAGCCGTTTAGCAGCGTCAGCGTGCGCTCGAGATCGAGATCGTCAAGTGTTCTTTGCTTGGTCGTGAGGCTGCTCGGGGAACTTGCGATCACCGAGGCCGGCTCGATCCAGCCGAAGAACTCGAAGATCCCGCCGATCCTGTCCTCGAGTCCGCCGGCGAATGGGAAGAACAGGTTTTGGCGGACGTTGTGGGCGGTGATGCATTCGCCGCCGGTCAGATCTGTTATCCGCAGGGCGCGCCCGCCCAGGTTGGGCACCACATCGACGCTCAGGAAATCATTTTTAATTGTCGACACTTGCAAGTCGGACCCGATCATTCCCCAGAGAAGAGTGAGGGTCTCGGGTTCTCCCGAGACCTCGCGAATGACTCTGAAGTCGTGCTTCGTCATGCGCGCGAGGAACTGCCGCACCTCGCTTGCCGTCGCCCTGAGCCCTTGCCAACGCAGGTAGCCGTCTTCAATCTCATAGCCCCCGCGCGGGAAGAATCGCGCATAGACAAGCGGCATGCGTGCCACGCGCACTCGCTCGAGCAGCTCCTCATCATCACTGACCGCCGCTTCGGCCTCGTCGAACAGCAGCTCGGCGGCCTTGACGACGTCATCCGGCAAATAGCCCTGCGCGGGGTTGGTGTAGAGGTGCATATGGATGCCCTCTTCTTCCACCTTGTCATGGAGCATCGTCACATAGCGCCACAGGGGATCGGCTGCGGCGCCATAGTAGCCCGCCAGGAACTCTTGGAGGATCCCATCCGCGTCTCGATCAGGATCGAACATCAGCTGCGCGCCGTAATAAGGGCGCAGCAGGCTGAATTCACCGCCGCCGCCGCTGTGGCCCATCCCTTGCAGATAGACCCCCTCGACCCCGATGTCGCGGTAGAAGCGCAGATCCTCGGCCATCGCCCGGAAGTTCGGGAAGGGGCTGTAATAGTGCATGAAGTTGGTGATGTAGTGCCACATATAGAGGTGGTCGGTGAGTTCAGACCACGAAAGCGCGCGCCGCTTGTAGTCGGCATCCAGCGGGCAGTCAGTCACGGGATGGCTGTCGCAAGATGGGTACATGTGACACAGCCAGACCGCCACGTTGGGGTGAAGCTCGAGCCCAACCGGGGGCTCTTCGGTGTACATGTAGGCCAGCGTCCCGATGAGCTTGTCGGGATAAACCTCGGTGGTGCGGGCGGCCAACTCGGAGACGAACCAGAACTGAGTCCCCCCCTTGGTGCCGTAGAGTTCGTTCATTGCGTGGCAGTGTTCACATTCGCAGTAGTTATATCGGTCGTGCTGCGAGAAGTTGTGCTGCCGCACATGTGGTCGATCAGCCATGCGCGCGAGCATCCGTTCGGTGGCTATTTCGAGCACGTCCGGGTTGGTGAGGCAGAGTTGGGTCTCCTCTCGAATCCGGACACCGCCGATCTCCGAAAAATATTCGGGGTTGGTATCGAAAAACTCGTCCGGGCTCACCAGCCGAAAGTAGGAATGCGCACGGCGATCATGGGCGTGTTGCAGGCCCCAGGGCGCGTCGGCTTCAGCGTTGCCGTTGTTGACCGCCATCCTCGCCAGGAAGGCGTCATCCTTGCCCGGCCACTGGTACGAGGTGTGGCGCCACTCGAAGGCCGGCGTGACGACCTCATCCAGATCCGGGAGGGCGACATTTTCAGATCGCGGGGTGCGTGTGACTCCCGGCGCGAACCACCTCACGTGAAAATGATCTTCGAGGAAGCGGTGCGCGCCGTAGAGCGTCCCGACGCCCGGGGTGCCGGCTATTACCACATGGGGCGGCACGGTGCGCAGGACAAACCCTTGCTCTCCGAGCTGTTCGGGCGACGGATCGACACCAAGCGCGTGCGCCGCCGAGCCACCTCCGACCACGATCATCGGGCCGCCGTCGGTTGGAGCCGTCTCGCCATCGGCCAGCGCGACTATGGGGAGCGTGACTCCCGTGCAGGCCTCGATGTGGCTCTGCAACTCCTGGGCGGCGGTCTCCTCGGACGGGCTGGCCGTGCTCGCCAGCACTATTCGGTGTTGCGAGCCGCCGTTTTCAAACAGCACGACGGCAGGTTCGGCGATCACCTCCGGGGCGGTGTCGATCATATCGGCGAGGTGCGCGTCATCCGGCGGTCCGGGGGGCATCTCTTCCGCCGCCGCATCGGACGGAGCGACGTCGGGAGCGATCAGTTCAGCCGGGGGCGCGACCTCCGGCGTGGTGTCGATCGTCTCGGCGAGGTGCGCGTCATTCTGCGGTTCGGGAGTCTCCTCCGTCGCGCTGCAGGCAATCAGGAGCAGTAGCGACGCGGTGGCGACGAGGTGACGAGCCGCGCACAGGCCACGAGGTGGAGATGTCATTTTGGTTGTGCTCCTTTCGAAAAAAGTCCGTTTCATGACGGTGGCGAGATGAAGTGTCCCACCAGCCGGAAGCCCTCTGTGGCGCTGCCCTGGGCCCAGATCACCAAAAACACCCCATGACCGACGTGGTTCAAGGCCGGTGGGCTGAGCGACGAGGCGTTGTCGTGTTCGGCCGGATTGAGCATGATTGGCTGGGCGAACGTATTGAAACCTGTTGGCATCAACTTGAAGCGTTGCACCGTGAGGTCGTTGTGTTGGCCGGAGCGCAGGGTCAACCAGGCCAGCAAACCGACCCGATCATGGGTTCCCGCCACCGCCGGCGAGTGATGGAAGCCGCCCTCTTCGCCGAACCTTCGAAAAACCGGGGTGTCGTCGAAGACCCCTCCACTACGCAATATGATCCTGGTCTCGCCCGGAAGTTTCTTTTCGAATAGGGCGAGGTAAGCCTGTGCGTCGGGCCCGACGGCGTACGCCGCGCGGTCCGAGTCGCTGCCCTCGGAGGCTTCGGGCGCGCGGGGAGGGTCGGCGGTCAACGCCCCGGGTTTGAAGCGGGTGTGTCTGACGGTGCCGTCCGCAGTGGCGTCGGCCTGGGAGGTCCAGGCCACATAGATGGTGCCGTCGGAGGCGGTGGCGACGGTGGGATGCAGCTGTGTTCCCTGGGGTTCGAAGTGGGCATAGAGAGTCCTCTGCGGCGCACCGTTGCCATCCTCCGCGGGCGGCCGGCCGTCGGCCTGCAGGCGCTGCATGATAGTCTGAAATCGCTGGACCTTGTCCTCCCCGAGGGCCGCGGCGAGGACGAACATGTCGCCCGGCAGGGGAGCGACGTCCGGCATCCATCCGTGCGGGTAGTCCTCATCGCCGGCGTCAAGGGGGGTCAGGATTTTCTCTTGGGCCATGCGCGGGGTGCCGTCGAGGGCGAAGGTGCGGTAGTAGATCCCGAGGTTGCCCTCGCCGGCGCCGGGTGCTTGCCAGACCACCATCACGTTGTTGCCGCTGACCGCGATCCTTGGTCCGAAGTCGTTGCCGTGGTCGGTCTCATGGACTCGGAAAGGGGGCACCAGAAGCTCTCCGTCACAGCCCACGCGCGCCGCGAAGACGTCGAAGCCGCCGTGGTCGGGAGACTCCGACGGAGAGTTCCAGGCGAGCCAGATCGCCTGGCCGTCGAATGCCGCCGAGGGGTGTAGCTGGGTGAGATCGCTCGTCGGCAGCAATGGGAACGTTCCCGCCGGCAAAGAGTGATCGAGGCAGTCTCCCACGTCGACATATGGTTCGTCCGGAACCCCGGTGTCGTTCGTTTCTGTGTCCTCGGGCTCGGCCGGTGGTAGCTCAGGCGCGCCGGTGTCCGGCAAGGGGGATGTCTCTCCGGGCCGGTGCGTGTCCGGGCCGAGGTCGTCGTGCTCGACGCTGTCGTCTGACGGGAAGACGGTGACGCTGTCCTCGCCGGCGGTGTCGGAGCGGATCGCGGGCGTTCCAGGCCCACTGTCGCAATACTGCAAGGCGAACACCAACGCAGCCAATGATAAGAGGCGAGAGTACAGCGGCTTGTTCATCAGACCAAAATCTCCATTCATTCTCGCTCGCCGAGCGGTATTCGACTCAGGACCTGGAGGGTTAGCCAGTGATCGGGTGAAGCGCCCAAAACTCGGCTGAAGTTGGCGTGGGCGGCGGCCACGTCGCCCCGCTCCAGGGCCAGCCGACCTTTGTTGAATCGCAAAGTCGTCAGATCCACCTGGCGGGCGGCACCCGGATGCTCTTCAATCCACGTCAATAAGCGCTTGAGAGTCTCGGCGGCAGAGGACTTGTGGCCGGCGCGCTCGAGCACCGCCGCGAGCTGTTCGAGCGCGTGTGCGCCGGCGGCTTTGTCGGGGCCGGCGCCGAGGAGATCCCAATAAGCCGCCGGCGACTCGAGATCGAGTGGTGGGGGGGCGTAAATTGAGGTGACCAGGTGGGCCGCGGCGATCAAATCGCGGGCGTAGCGCGCGCGCAACGCGGGAGGCCAGGACTCCGGCGGAGTAGCGGTCGGATGGCCCGGCGCGAGTATGCTCTCAAAGAGCGCCATGCGCAGGTTGGCCTCGCCGCCGTACAAAAGCAATAGCTTCGGGTCGTGGCCGTCCTGCGCTGCCAGAGACGCGAGGAGCGGCGTGTCGTGAGCGCTCGCGCGGCGGGCGTGGTGCTCCCGCAACAGATCGCGCTCGTGGGCACTCAAGCCGTTTTCACGGATGTGGGCGGCTATCAGCAGATTGTTTTCGGCGACCGTGTTGCGCCGTTCGTCGAGGCTTTGGAGCGCGGTCGACTCTTCACCGACGAAGAAGGCCTGGGGCGCCATATACTCGAGGATCGGCCGGTTGTCGGTGTTGTGCGGTTCGCGGCCGGGAAACCAGGCGCGAAATCCGGTCTCCGAGATGAGCTGGGAGGCCAGGATCTGAAGCGGATGGGAGATGTTTTCAACCAGGTGTGGCTGGTTGAGTGAGGCGTGGACTCGCGGTCGCGCGAGGCGTCCGGCGAGACGCTGCATATCGAGTTCGAGTGGCCGCATTCCGCCCACGAGCAGCATGTCGGCGCTGTTACACTGCCAGACGGTGACCTCGGGGAAGACTGCGGCGAAAGTGTCGAGAATGACTCGCAGCACCTCGTCGCTCATCTCGTAGAGATGGATCCATTGGACGAGCAATCCGTCATCGGCGAGGCGGTCGCGGGCTTGCTCAAAGAATTCGCGCGAGAACAGGTTGCCGATGCCGGACATCCAAGGGTTGGACGGCTCGCTGACGATGATGTCGAACCGGCGGTCGGCCTCGAGCTGCAAGTACTCCTTGGCGTCGCCCACGTGCAGGTGATAGCGCGGGTTCGACGTGATCCCTCCATTGGCCTCCTCGAACCAGGCGCTGGCCCGGACAACCGCCGGGGATATCTCGACCTGGTCGACCGTGATGTGGTCATGGGCCAGGAGCGCGCCGGCCGTCACCCCGCTGCCGAGACCGATGACCAGCGCCTCGCGCGGCGCGGGGTGCAAAAGCGCCCCGAGGTGGCCAAGCCAGAGCTGGGTGGTCATGTCGTTGCCGGTCCCGGCGTCGGTCTTGCCGTTGACGGTCAAGTAGCGCACCCCGGTGGCCTTGTGTTCTAGCACCGCCACCGACGTGTTGGGGCCGTCTTCGTGATAAAGGACCTCCATTCGCTCTCGTTGCGCCCTGAGATCGCCATAGCTGGTGGCCAGAAGCCCGTGGCGGCGATAGAGCCCGGAGTGCATCACTCCTTGATCCCAGGCGGGTAGCAGTGTCATGGCGGTCAGCATGATGACGGTGGCGACGACGGCGGTGGCGCGAAAGCGCCTCTTGTCCACCCCCGGAGCGACCCTGAGCAGCACCAGTCCGAGCAGGAGGGAGAGTGCGACGGCGGCGTAGAGGGTGTGTTGCAGCCCTAGCGCGGGGATTACCAGAAGCCCCGTGAGCGCCGCGCCGATGACCGTCCCGACGGTGTTGATGGAGAAGGTGCGCCCTACGCCGTCGCCGGTCTGGTCGACCGCCCGCACCACGACTCGGGTCGCAAGAGGGAGTGTCATGCCGATGAGCAGGGTCGGGATCAACATCAGCGCGACACAGACCAAGACCTGAACGCCGAGGTATAGCGGGAAGGCGTGGGGCGCCCGCTCAAAGAAAGAAGACAGGAGGTGAAAGTAGAAGGGCAAGCGCTCATAGATTGGGAGCATGGCGAGCACGGAGGCGAAGATCCCGAGTTCGGCCCAGGCAAAGGCGCGAAGCGCATCCGGGGGCGTAGGCGCGGCTCCGGCGCGAGACTCGTCCGTGGTTCGGCGCTGGAGCAGGCGGCCGCCGGCCAGTCCCCCGATGGCGATCCCGGCGATGAAGGTCAGCAGCATGATGCTGAAGCTATGCACGGAGCTCCCGAGGACCAGCGCCAGCAGCCGGATCCAGATCAATTCATAGGCCATGGAGACCGCCCCGGAGAGCGCCAGGCAGACGAGTACGACGCGGACCTGGCTTCGCGAGTAGGTCGGGCCCTGTTCGTGGGCGGGGGATGCGGCTTTCGCTGCTCGCTTCTGTTTGTCGTCTTCCAGGGGCGCGTGGCGGTGGCGTGACAGCGCCAGCAGGACGAGCCCGATGGCCAGGTTCAGTAGCGCAAGTGTGCGGGTCGAGGTGTCGATCCCGAGCAATGGGACCATGAAGAAGCCGGCGGCGATGATGCCGAATACGGCGCCGCCCGTGTTGGCGAAGTAGAGTAACCCGACACGTGGTCCGATGTCGTCCATGTTGCGCACGATGAAGCGCGCCAGTAGCGGCAGTGAGCCGCCCATCAGCACGGTCGGGACGATTATCGAGGCAACGCAGAACACCAGCTTGAGCGGCATGTTCTGCGCGGCGCCGAATCCTCCCAGGCGCGCAATGTGGAGATAGAAGTCGGACAGCGCCCCGAAGAGGAGGGGAAACGAGAGACAGCTCAGCGCTACTCCGATTTCCAACACGGCGCAGAGCTGAAGCCGGTTCTCGACCCGGTCGGCTATCCGCCCAAAGATCGCGTTGCCGAGCGCCAGCCCACCCATGAAGGTCGCCAATACCATTGTGTGGGCATAGCTTGTTCCGCCGATGAACAGCGAGAAGTAGCGCGCCCAGAGCACCTCATAGGCCAGGCCGGTGACTCCTGAGAGAAAGAAGCAGGCCAGCAGCAACGGAAGCAGCCAGGCGCCGCCGCCGTGAGACTTGCTGAGGGGGAGGGGGCTCGTCATTGCGGGCAATCCAAACGCCTCCGGCTGTGCTGCCTAAGGCAGCCCGTTGGCCCCCAACGGTGCCCCGAGCGGGGCCTCCACGTCAACCTCAGCGATTAGGTTTAATTGGCGTCAGCCCTCGGCAACTCCCTCAATCCTCCGCCGCGCCAGGAACCCGGTCACGGCCAACAGCAGGAGCATCAGCGCCGTTGGCGAGCGAGGGTGGGCTTGGCCGGCGGCGCAGCCGCTCGTTGTCGAGGGCTCTTCGAGGGACGAGACGGGGTCGGGTAAATCGAGGGAGCAGTCGGTCTGGCTCCCGGCCGCTACCCGGCAGTCGCGAGCCGAGGTGTTGCCGGCGGGGTCGCGAACTTTCACGAGGTATGTTCCAGGTGATAGCAGGAGCTCATAATAGCCGGTCTCATCGGTCTCGGTGTGTTCGACCCCATCGATCAAAATTGGGTATTCGGCGAAGTGGCCGGTCTCGCCGTCTTCGCCCGATGGCCCCGTGATAACGCCAAAGAGCTTGCCGCGGCCCGGCGGAATAGGGCGGCAAGCATTGTCCGGGGCACAGTAGAGCGCCGGCGGGCAGTGGCCGCAGAGCACGCCGCAGTTGGGCTCGTAGCCGCAGCCATTGTCCGGGCATTGGGGGTGACAGAGGCAGCGCCCCTTGTCGCAGTACAACCCCGGCGGGCAGGTGCCGCAGCTCTCGCCGCAGCGGGGATCTTTTCCGCAGACTCGCCCCCGGCAGTCGGGGCGGCATATGCACTGGCCGTCTTTGCAGCTCTCGTCCGGGGCACACTCGCCACAGCTCACGCCGCAGCGGGGGTCAACCCCGCAGACACGATCTTGGCAGACGTCGCGGCAGTCGGGTGCGAGGCCGATTGAGCACCACTGAGTTCTGCCGGGTATTACTTCGCAGACGCGACTCTTCTCGATGAATCCGGGCGCGGTGGCGTGGACCGTGTGGACTCCCACGGGGAGCTCGAGGGACCAGTACGCGCTCCCTTGAGCCGCGGTCGTACCGGCGATATCGGGCACGAAGACCGACGCCCCCGGGACGCGGTTGCTGATGTCGGTGGTTTCATCGTTGGCGTACACCACGCCTTGCAGCCCCTCCGTCGAGGAGACGCCGTCGTCGACCAGGTTGCGCCTGATGGCGATGTATTCGGGGCCCAGCGCGCGCATGCGGTAGACACAGCCGATGGCGCAGCCGGCACACTCCCAGACCCAGGCGTCGCCCGAGGGGTCGAAGCGGTCGAATAGCACCACGTGCCCTCGTGTGTCGGCCTCGTTGCGATAGACGAAGGCATCACCACGCAGCGCCTCGGATCGGGGGATGGGCTCCCAGTGGTAGGTTTCGTGGCGGAAATGTCTGGTGTTATATGGATGAAAACACTCCTCGAGTGGCGAGGGGCGCGGCACCTGCCAGATTTTGCCCACGTGGCCGCTGCAGTCGGCACCCCATGGTCCGGTATGGACGCAGTCGGGGCAGACGCCGACGCAGGTCCCGGGATCGCTGCCGTCGGCGGTCCAGCAGGCGCCGCCCCACTTGTAGGAGTAGCCGACGCTGGTCTCGGCCAGCGCCACCATTTCGTCGCGGCTCATAGGCTGCAACGAGGTGGACGCGGACAATGGCCGGATAGCGATCACGAGCGCCGGGAGGAGCGAGAGATATGCGAGCTTGTGGGTCATGGTTGCCATCCCATCATGGTGGCGCCGTGCTCGTCGCACAGCAAGACGTACAGAGTCCCATCGGCTCCCAGGCGGGCCTTGCGAAACTGCTCGAGGCCCGATTCGCCGGGGCGCAACGAGGTGCGCGCGAGTTCGCGCCCGTCGGCGGCGAGCAGCACCAACTCAAGCATCTCGCGCACAACCGCGAAGGGCGCTTCGCTCTCAAATAGAGCCGTGTGCACCACCAGGAAGATTCGTCCTGTGGAGTCGGGCTCGAGTAGCACGATGCCGAGCGGCGGCAACTCAAACGCCGGCCGCGCCAGAACCCGGCCGGCGCCGTTGTGTGGCCCCGCGCTCTTGGAGAACAGCGCGACGACCCCTGGGGGCTCGATGGCCGCCGAGAGTAGGTTCAAGCCGTCGTGGGTCGGGCGCCCCGGCAGCATCGTTCGGTTTTCGACGGGGGTCCCGTCGGGCTTCGCCACGTGCACCATTCGGCGCCGCTCGACCTCGACCCAGGCCCCGTCGGGGCGCGTGACAAGGCCGGTGACGCCCCCGGCCGTGGCAATCAGCGGCCCTTCGAGCGGAGTCTCCGCGGATAGCGCGCCGTCCGGCGTCAGGTGCACTATCCGGCCCTCTCCAAGTCGGTCGAGCAACATGATCGCCCCCTCGTTCGTCAGGGCCACATCCTCAAACCACCCCGGAGGTAGAGAGAGGGAGTGGGGGGAGCGTCCCGGGGGGAAGAGCTTGAGGCGGTTGTTGGCCTGATCGAGCACCACGAGAGCCCCGCAGGGCGCCTGGGCGAAGCTCATGGGGCCGGTCTGGGCCCCCTCCGGGGGCTCGTTTGTGCCGAGTGATCCGGGCCCACTGCCCCAAGAGGCCCGCAGAACTACCTGCAAGGCTTGCGTCGTTTGGTCGGGCTCGTCGTCATGTGACTCGGGCGCGCTCGGCTCACGAAGTGGCTCCGCCGGGGGGCGCGAAGGCGCGCGCGACGCCGGCGCCGCGGGTGAGTCTGCGGGCAGCGCCGCGGTGGTGCCGGAGGGCGCCGCCTCGGAAGAGTCGGGTTGTTTGGGGGGGGCTAAGGTGAGCAACAGCCACAGGGCGAGCGCGATGGCGCCCGCTGCCGGCAGGAGCCGGCGGGCGGTGGCGAGCGTTCTCGAGCGGTGCCTTGGGGAGCCGTTTGAAGTCATCATCCTCAATCATCCACCCTTTTCCGGGATTCGGGAAGCGATTCGGGCGCAATTGCGGCGTCACCTTCACCAAATCGATGCTCGACGTAGGCGCTGCGTTTGCCTCCGCTCGATTTGGCTTGTTTCCTTGCACTTGCACCC
>PWKZ01000230.1 GCA_003559575.1 Bradymonadales bacterium
GAATCCCAGGACGAGCCGACGCTCCCCTAATCTTCGGCTTGTTCTGAGGACCGAGTGTGTGGAGTCGCGTGCATGTGCAAGGAAACAAGCCGAATTAGGCGGAGGCGTAGCAGCGCCTACGTCGAGCACTAATTCGGTGCAGGTGACGCCGCAGATGCGCGTGAATCCGCGCGCGAATCCCAGGACGAGCCGACGATTAGGGGTTAAAACTGGTTGAGTTGTATGCTGACGCCGCCGGTGGGGCCGCTGTCGGAGCCGGCCTGGCTGGTGCTCAGCAGCGCGATGCCGGTGGCGGCGCCACCGACCGCGGCGCCGACGATGGTCCAGAACCACCACTTTTTGTAGATGGGCTGCGCCACTTCGGGGCCGACGCCGGCGAACAGTGGGGAGTCGGGATCGATGAAGAGCGCATCGGAGCCGGCGAAGTCGACCCCATCAAGCTCGCGGGAGACCCCGGTCGGGCTGTCGAGGGCCAGCATTTCACGATCTTCGTATTCCCCTCCGATGGTCATTGATGTCACCGCGCGCAGGGTCTGAACCAGCGCCGCGTCCTGCACGATTACCTCTTCGACCGGGATGACGACACCGTCTCGGGTCATGTATGAGCCCTGAAGCTCGAAACCCTCCACTGTAGAGCGGGCATGGGCGACCAACACCTCATCGGCGCCGACGAACTCGCGCAGATTGTTGAACGCGGCGGAGACGTCGCTCTGTTGGCGCAGCGCGTCCAGGGCATCGTCGCGAGCGGCTTCAAAGCGCCGGGCTTCGCTCGCGGGAGAGAGACGCGCATCGACCCTCGTTGTGGCCGCGGGCCGGACGGTCACATAGTCGGCCCAGATCTCCGATCCGTCGCGCACAATCCGGACGAAGTGCGGCCCCACGGAGAGGTTGCGCAGCACGGTGGGGTCGGTCTCGGAGGTGAAGCCGCGGACCTGGTAGTTGACATAGATGGCGGCGCCGCCGGGGGTGGTGCTTATCTCCATGTGGCCCGGCAAGGAGTCTTGGATTACCTGGCGGACCTCGCGGTACAGATTGCGGGCGTCGATGGAGTAGTCATACTCGGCGGCGCTCTGTTGTTCAAACAGCAGCAACGAGCGCGTGATCAAGTCGCGCGCGCTCTCCTTGTCGTCGGTGAACAGGCGGGTCACTCCGAGCGCTTTCAAAATGCGGGCGTGGGTGCGGTGATCGATTACTCCAAGCGCTTGCTGGAGGAGCCCGTAGGCCGAGCTCAGGAGACGCTCGGCCTCGGTGTGATCGCCGCGATTGAGCGCTGCCACGCCGTTGTCGGTGAGACTTCGAATCTCGGGCAGGTGCTCCCGGCCGGTCGCCTGGGCTCCGGTCACGAGCGTCACATCGGCAAGCTCGACTGTGTTCTGGCGCAGGAAGTTCTCGAGCACCAGAGCGCTCTGCTGGTCGGCAGCGGTCTCCGGGGCGATGAAGACCCCCACTCGGCGGCCGGTGTTGCTGTCGGCCAAGACGCTCTTGAACGGCGAGGTGCCGCCGTTGATACGTGCGACCCCCAGGGGTAGGGCGAGGTTCAACAAGAGTATCACCAAGACCGTTGAGACCGTCCGCAGTGTCCGTTTCGGCAGAATGAGGCTTGTCATGGGATCTGGTTCCTCCTCGCGCCTTCGCCCGCGCCACCGAGGGCGGCAGCCGAAGGTGGCCGGACAGACGTCCGCTACCAGGTTCCAACTATGGTCGGGGTGTAGATCTCAACTCGACCGGACGAGCGCGCTCCGCCGGTAAGCCCGTCTCCGTCGGCCACCCCGCCAATCAACAGGATCGTATCGTCGGGCAACAGTGTCGCGCGATGGCCGACTCGAGGATCGGGCGGCAGCCCGAGCGGCGGCCCGCCGAAACCAAGCATATCCGGTGCCGAGTCGAAAAGCAGCGGCTCGCTGATAGCGTTCAGGTTGAAGCCATCGAGGCCGCCAAACAGCAGAACCCGCCGCCCGTCATGAGACGTGGCATTGTGGAGGAAGCGTCCGCCGGGGGCGCCCTCATGGACGGGTTCGATTGCAGCCCTCATCATGTCGCCGTCATCGCGCAAGGTGACAAGGTAGTAATCGTCGGCGTTTGGCGGCAGGAGCCGCTCGCCGTCGTTACGCACACCGCCGGCGACCAGGAAACGTCGTGAGTCGAGACGGGTCATCGTGTGGAAGTAGAGGTTGCGCGCGTACCCAGGGGTCTCCATGTAAACTTGGCGGAAGACTCCGGAGATGAAGTCGGCCTGGCGCGACGACTCCGCATAGGTCTCGCCGATGGGATGTATCCCGGGCTCCATGCTCCCCTGGTCGCGGGTGCCGCCCCAGAAGAGATAGCGATAACGCCCGGCTTGGGTGGCCTCGATGAATGAGACGGAGTGGCCGGCGCGCAAGCTCTCCATTCGAGGTAGGGCGCCGGGGCCCTGGAAACCGCCCGTGAAACAGTTGGCGGCCGGATCGAACACTTCAGCGACACGATAATCGGTGTTCTGATGATTCGGCCAGTCACCGCCTCCGCTGACAATCACGAAGCCGTCGCTCATGACGGCCGGCTGCGCGAGGAGACGCCCGCGGTACATGTTGCGCGGAGCGTCGCAGTCGCACAGGCAGTCGGCCACGCAGTCGACGCCGGCTCGGTCACACTGCTCGGGTGCGTCGGGGAGGCGCTCGCCTTCTCGGTCGCAACACGCCACGCACGGCGCGGGAGGACAGCGGTCGTCGAGCATTCGACCGGTGTTGAGATCAAAGACCTCGTAGTCGGAGAACGCTTCCTGCTCGCCGGCGTGGCTCAAGGGGAAGCCGTCGTCGTCGGGTGCGCTCAACCGCGCGGCGCCGCCGAAGAAGACCACCCAGTCGTATCCGGGGATGAACGCCGCGGTGTGGGCGCCCCGCGCTCGCCTGAGCTCGGCCGCGTGGGAGAGCTTGCCGGTGAGCGGATCGTAGACGAAGACGCCGTTGTCGGGTCCGCTGAAGAAGCGGTCGGCGCCCTCGCCACTGAGCGCCGTGAACCCCCCGGCCACCACAACGCGTCCGTCGTCGACGGGGGTTGCGGATGAAAAGACTCGCGGAGTGAACGCGGGCTCTTCGGGGAGGCGGGGGCAGCTCTGCTCGCCGAAGCGTGACAGGATGGCCTGGATAGGTGTGCTCTCGCCTCGCCGGATAGTGACGTTGGAGGCGCGCGCGTAGCCCGCCACATGGGAGTCGCGGCCGCAGTGTTGTTCGTCGATGCCTCCCGCGAGGCCGGGGCCGGGGCTACACAGGAAGACGCTCACCTCCCGGCCGGTGCCCTCGGGGATGTTGCCGACGTTGGCATCCGCCCCCCAACGGACGCGGCGAGAGGCAAACTCTTTGCTGCAACCGCCCGGCTGGTCGGCTTCGGAGGGGTCGCAGGCGACCGGCCCGCGAACGACGACACGCATGCTCTCAGGCTCCATCGCAGGTTTGCCGGGGCATGAGCCGAGCGCGAAAACCCCCACCTCGAGATCTCCTTCGCCCGGCATGTCACAACCGGCAAAGACCGCGATGAGGGCGACCAGGACTACGGTACTCAGGCGCGCCTCGTGCGAATACCCGCGGCGTACCTCGGGCCATCTCATGGCAGCTCCATCCAACATCGATTGCACCTCGGCCGGTGTCGAAAAGACCGAGACGACGCCATTCGGGGCCTCATCTCGGTTGACATTAATAGTTGGGCGAGCGGAACTCGTCCCAAGACCCACGGCCATGGCAGAATATCCGATGCGAACGCGGACTGTCAATCTACCCATAATCGTCGGCCCATCCTGGTATTCGCGCGCGGATTCACGCACATCTGCGGCGTCACCTGCACCGAATTAGTGCTCGACGTAGCGCTGCTACGCCTCCGCCTAATTCGTCTTGTTTCCTTGCACATGCACGCGACTCCACAC
>PWKZ01000217.1 GCA_003559575.1 Bradymonadales bacterium
GGAAACAAGCCGAATTAGGCGGAGGCGTAGCAGCGCTACGTCGAGCACTAATTCGGTGCAGGTGACGCCGCAGATGGCCTCGTAGCGACGCGCGAATGCCGGTGCAGGTGGGGAATTAGGGCGCGCGCGAATCCCAGGATGGGCCGACGATTATGGCCCAGCAAAGGTTGACTCCAATCGACGCTGAACATAAGTTATGCGCCCCTGAGAGCCGTCCAGGGCGGTCGGGCTCTCGTGTGGGGCGGACTCATAGGATCTCACATTTGGATGGAGTGAAGCATGGCGGACAAGCTCGTTTACTATTTCGGCGGCCAGAAAGCAGAGGGTACTGCCGGCATGAAAAACCTTCTCGGCGGCAAGGGAGCCAATCTCGCCGAAATGATCAATTTGGGGATCCCGGTCCCGGCCGGCTTCACAATCACCACCGAGGTCTGCACCGCATACTACGAGAACGAGGAGAAGTTCCCAGAGGAGCTCGAGGCGCAGGTTCGCGAGGCGATCGCGAGAGTCGAGGCCGAAATGGGGTCTGTCTTCGGTGACAACACCGATCCGCTGCTGTTGAGCGTGCGCTCCGGGGCGCGCGCCTCGATGCCGGGCATGATGGACACGGTCTTGAACCTGGGCCTCAACGACGAGTCGCTCAAGGGGCTGATCGCCCGAAGCGAGGATCGGCGCTTCGCTTACGACTGCTATCGCCGCTTCATCGCCATGTACGGCGACGTGGTGATGGGGATGAAACCCGAGTCGAAGATCGAGCACGATCCTTTTGAGGTGCTCTACGAGGCCAAGAAGCAGGCTAGTGGGGTCGAGCTCGATCACGAGTTGTCGGCCGATGCGTTGGCCGAGTTGGTGGTCGAGTACAAGGACGCCATTCGCAAGCGCACCGGGCAAGAGTTCCCTGAAGACCCGTATGCTCAACTCTGGGGCGCCGTCGGCGCCGTGTTCAGCTCGTGGCACAATGACCGCGCGGTCAAGTATCGCGAGATGAACGACATCCCGGCTGACTGGGGGACGGCGGTCAACGTGCAGGCAATGGTCTATGGCAACATGGGCTCCAACTGCGCCACCGGGGTCGCCTTCACGCGCGACCCGGCCACCGGTGAGCGCCGCTTCTTCGGCGAGTACTTGGTCAACGCCCAGGGCGAGGATGTGGTGGCGGGTACTCGCACGCCGCAGCAGGTGACACTCGTGGGGTCACGACTGTGGGCCGAGAGCGCTGGAATCAGCGAGGAGGAGCGCGCCAAGCGTTATCCGTCCCTGGAAGAGCTGATGCCCGAGGTTTACGAGCAGCTCGAGGGCTTCTACCAGACCCTCGAGACTCACTATCGCGACATGCAGGACATCGAGTTCACGGTACAAAACGGACGCCTCTGGATGCTCCAGACTCGTAACGGCAAGCGCACCGCGTTCGCCGCATTCCGCATCGCGGTCGAGATGGTCGAAGAGGGGCTGATCGACAAGAACACGGCGCTCATGCGAGTGCCCCCCGATGGGCTCAACCAGCTTCTGCAGCCGGTGTTCGACAGCGAGGACAAGCAACGCGCCATCGACAAGGGCCGGCTGTTGGCCAAGGGCCTCAACGCCGGCCCCGGAGCGGCCTGCGGGCGAGTGGTGTTCAACGCCGAGGACGCCGAGGCCTGGAAAAAAGCGGCTGACCGGGGCGAGAAGGTGGTCGGTGTCAAGTGGGACAACTTGATCCTGGTACGGGTCGAGACCTCGCCCGAGGACATTCGCGGGATGGACGCCGCCGACGGAATCTTGACTGCGCGGGGCGGCATGACGAGCCACGCGGCGCTCGTGGCTCGTCAGATGGGCAAGGTCTGCGTGGCGGGCTGCGGGGCGCTGCAGATCGACTACTCGCGCCGCGAGATGCGGGTCGGCGACAAGGTGGTTCGCCAGGGCGACTTCCTGAGCATCGACGGCACCACCGGCGAGGTGATCCTGGGGGCCATCGAGACGTTACCGTCCGAGGTGGTCCAGGTGTTGGTGGAGAAGACCGCCCCCCCCGAATCCTCTGAGGTCTATCAGCGCTTCGAGATGCTCCTGTCCTGGGCCGATGAGGTTCGCCGGCTCAAAGTCCGCACCAACGCCGATCAACCCGATCAGTGTGTCACGGCGCGAGCCTTCGGGGCCCAGGGGATTGGCCTGTGCCGCACCGAGCACATGTTTTTCGAGGGCGACCGCATCGACACCGTGCGCGAGATGATTCTGGCCGAGGATCAGGCTGGGCGCGAGAGAGCGCTGGCCAAGCTGTTGCCCATGCAGCAGAGCGACTTCGAAGGCATTTTTGCGGAGATGGACGGTCTGCCGGTGACCATCAGAACACTCGACCCGCCGCTGCACGAGTTTTTGCCCCATACCGATAAAGAGATCAAGGCATTGGCGACGCAGCTCGGGTTGCCCCCAAAACAGCTCCGGGAGAAAGTGGACTCCCTCCACGAGACCAACCCGATGCTGGGCCATCGGGGCTGCCGCCTCGGGATTGTCTTCCCCGAGATTACGGCAATGCAGGCCCGCGCGATCTTCGAGGCCGCCGCGGCGTGCGAGGCGCGCGGTATTCAGGTGTTGCCGGAGGTGATGATCCCGCTCGTGGGGCATGTCAAGGAGCTCAGCAACCAGCGGGCGGTAGTGGAGAAGGTAGCCGAGGAGGTCAAAGGACGAACGGGGACCAAGTTCGACTATCTCATCGGCACCATGATCGAGTTGCCGCGGGCGGCGCTGACCGCCGACGAGATCGCGCGCGAGGCCGATTTCTTCTCTTTCGGAACCAACGATCTGACCCAGACCACCTACGGGATTTCGCGCGACGACATGAACCGTTTTGTCCCGATTTATGGCGATCTCAAGATCTACGACCACGATCCGTTCCAGACAATCGACGCCGCTGGTGTCGGCCGGCTCGTCGAGATCGGGGTCGAAAAGGGCAAGGCGACTCGGCCTGACATCAAGGTCGGAATCTGTGGCGAACACGGCGGCGATCCCGCCTCAGTGGTCTTCTGCCACCGCGCGGGGCTCCACTACGTGAGCTGCTCGCCGTTTAGAGTGCCAATCGCAAGACTGGCGGCGGCTCAGGCGGCGCTCGAAGGTTGACGACAAGGAGGTTCGCCTGATGCAGTATGAAACTTCCGCCATCCGCAAGGGGCTCAAGGTCATTGAGAACCAACAACCCCATGTGGTCGTTGATTTCCAGTTCGTCAAGCCGGGGAAGGGCAACGCATTTACCCGGACCCGCCTCAAGAGCCTGATAACCGGTAACGTCCTTGATCGGACCTACAAAACCGGTGAGAAGCTCGAGAAGGCCGAGCTGGATCAGCGCAAGGTCCAGTACATCTATCCCGAGGGTGAGAACCGGGTCTTCATGGACATGGAGGACTACCAGCAATACCCGATCGGCGAAGACGTGCTTGGCGACGTGGTCAACTACCTCACAGAAGGGCTCGAGTGTGATCTCCTGATCTGGGAGTCAAAGCCCATCTCGGTGGATCCGCCCAACTTCGTGGTGCTTGAGGTGGTCTCATGCGGGGCGGGCGCCAAGAGTGATCGCGCCACCGCAGTCACCAAAGACGCCGAGGTCTCGACGGGGCACACGATTCAGGTGCCGTTGTTCATCAATGAGGGCGACTCCATCAAGATCGACACCCGCAGCGGCGAGTACGTCGAGCGCGCCAAAAAGTAACTCCTCCCCCCCCCACCGGCAACGGCATCCGCACTCCGCTACGGGGCAACCTGCGGCGCCGGCTTCACCGATTTGGTGAAGGTGACGCCGCAATTGTGCCCGCATCGCTTCCCGAATCCCGGAAAAGGGTGGATGATTGAGGGTCCCGCTTCGGCCTGCTCGGTCCGCGGTTTGATGCGGGGGCTGGGAGCAGAAAAAAA
>PWKZ01000159.1 GCA_003559575.1 Bradymonadales bacterium
GTCGCAGTTGGTCGCACTGGCGGCCGGTGCTCCACAGCGTGAGCCCGGATCGTGCCCGAGCCCGAGCCCGTCCGGACCCGTAGCGCCTAAGACGGTCGGTTGAACCCGACCGCGGATGAGGGGCTCCACCCCAGCTCGCGGGCAAAGCCCACAACCAAAAAAAATAAGATGCGATTGCCCTGGCAATCACCCAAACCACTGGAGTCACGAGCCCTGAGCTGAAAGCTATTCGGCTGGGAGTTCTTCGTCGGCGGGCGGCGCGACGGCGATTATCTTGCCGATCATCGCCGTGTAGCCGAGCACCCTCTCGAGGGTCTCGGGCAGGATAGTGAGCCAGGTTTCGGTGGGCAACATCTCATCCAGGCCCCCGAGATCGATGGCTGGAATCTCAAATGTAAACGGCTCATCGCCCAGCTCGTCGAGTAGGATTGGGACCATATTCTTGAACAGGTTGGCGAACGTGTCCCGGCGGGCCGCCTGGGCCTCGTTGATGCTGACTATCTCCAGCTCGAAGACCTCGAGCTCGCCGACCGAGATCCCAACCTCAACCGCGTCCTCCAGGTAGATGCCGAGCGAGGCGTCCATCGCGAGCTGGACGTACATGCCAAGCTCCACCGCCTGCCCGAGGAAGATGAAGTCGGCCTCGATGTAGGCGTCGCCCACTTGCAAAAGGAGATCCCCGTCGTTGGCGCACCCCTCGATGATGGGCGGCAGCAGCAAGTGGACCATCACCGCCAACTCGTCGACCCCGAATGTGGCCAGGTCGGCGCCCATCTGAGCCAGCTCCTCGGCGCTCAGGGTGATCTCCAGCGCGCCGCCGATCCAGAGGCTGAAGAGGGCCTGGTTGAGAAGATCGTCGGCGATCGCCGCTTCAAGCTCGAACTCCTTCGGCAGCGAGTACGCGCCCACCACGCCCCCGGTGCAACGCCCTCGGGCGATGGCGCCCAAGGGATCACGGCTCAAGAGGTGCGGCGCCTGCATGGTGCCGTCGAGCCGGATCTCGCCCCCGCCGTCGGTGAACCGAATCTGGGAGATGTCGGACCTGAGCTGCAACACGGTCGGATCCCCCTCGCCCACGAGCGGCCCCAGCTCGAAGTGCTCGTCGATGGAGAGCAGGGTGAACAGGTCGCTCAAGAGCGCCCCCACTTCCTCCTCGATGACCTTCTCGAACTCGTCGGCGATCATGTCGGCGATGGTATTTTCAAAGAAATTGATGAGCCAGTTGGTCAAGAACCCGAGGAAACCGTCGAGCCGCACGTCGAGATCGTTGACCGTTACACTCCGGACCTCCACATCGGCCACCGCCTCCCCGTCGGGGTCGATCTGAATCAGCAAGTCGGCCCGCAGATCGATGCTCGAGGCCGTCACCGTGCCGCTTGGCCGGAGGCACAGGCCACTCGAGTCGACATTGATTCGCGCGCGGAGGTCGGGCAGCACCGCCCGGATGGCGACGCCCCCCGTGTCGGCGGCGGCGGTGGGGCCGAACGGGGTCAACCGAATTTGAGGGGCCCCATACGTCAACGAGTCGATGTAGATCCGGTAGGTACACGGCCAGATCCGCTCGGTGGCCGCCGGCCGCGGGATCATCGGGTAGATGTCGATCTCGCCTATCAACTGCTCCAAAATCCGCGAGAAGCAGAGCGACTCGGGATCCTCGTTGTGAAACGACTCGCGGCCGATGAAAGCCTGCACGCCGGAGGGCACATAGGAGGACTCGGGATCGGCCGGATCCATCGGAAACCAGGCGTCGGAGTAATAAAACGAGCGCCAGGAGCGCTTGATCTGACCGGCGCCGTCGACCGCCTCGACCTCGATCACGTTCATGCCGTGAACCGCGTCGATCTCGTGCTCGAAGACCCCGTCTTCATCGAGCGCCACGGCGAAACCGTTGATCTTGACATCGGCCACCCCGCTCACCTCATTGGTCACCCGCCCCGTGACCGGCACCCCGGGATCGCCGTCGAGAGTCGCCCCGCGCGGCGGATAGTCGACCGCGATGATGGGCCCCTGCCCGTCGCAGTACAAGAGGAGCTCGCCCGCCAGATCAGGGTTGTCTTCGAGCGCCGATGAGAACAAGTAGGCGCCGTCTTGCTCGAAGCGGAAGGTGTCACCGGCGAGCCGCGCGAGCCCCTCCTCGGGGTTGACACTGACGTCGCTGAAGGTCAAATCGGGCACCGCGTTGCCGTACTCGTCAAAAGCATAGCGCTCGATTATCACCTGAATCCCGACGCGATAGACCGCCCGCGCCGGCACCGGCACAAGCTCCACCACCACGGGCGCCCCCGCGGTGACCAGGAGCTTGGCGGGCACGTTATCGATGCGCTCGTCGTCGCCGTCGTGGAAACGGCACACGATCTCATGCACGCCGGCGACGGTGGTGGACAACTTGGCGCCGTCGATGTGCATGCGCTCATCGGCCTCCAGATAGAAGCTGTGGCCGGAGATCTCGTTGCCGAACGCGTCCTCGGCGCGGCAGAGAGCCTCGGTCTGCTCCCCGGCCGCCATCTCGTCGCGGTCGAGGATGGTCACCACCTTCGCTATCTCCCCCGGAGTGACGCTCAGGGTTGGAGGGTCGCGATCACGCGGCCCGTCAACGATTTTGCAAGCGACCTCGTAGACGCCGGCCTCGGTGACGACGAGTACACCGTCTTCGATCTCGTGCTCGACCGCGGGCGTGAGGTGGACTGTAAACTCAACCCCACTCAAAAGCTCGCCGTCGCGCTCCCACGCGCGACACTCGACTGTCGCGCTCTCGCCCGCGACGAGAGCGTCGGGGGTGACGGTGGTCTCGACGAGGCGCGAGTCGGCCGGGAAGACTATCACCTCGGGTGGCTCCTCATCGACCACCTCGGTCCCCACGAGTGCGCAGGCGACGCGATAGAGCCCTTCCTCCAGGAAGGTGACCCGGTGCCCATCGATTGACGCCGCACCTCCGGTGACGCGCACCTCGGTGTCGAAGTTTTCAAATTTCTTGGTGCTGACGAGGCAGGTCACCTCGATCGACTCGCCGGCGTAGGCCTCGGTGGCGGAGACGACGGTCTCGACCCTGGCCGTCCCGGGGCGCGGCATCTCGTCGGCGTCGCCTGGGAGCGACACGTCGGAGCCGGAGGCGTCCCGACGCGCCGACTCGTCGATCGAGCCGCCATCACAACCCAGCGTCAAGACACCAATCCCCATGAACGCCGCAAATATAATCGCCCGGCTCATCGTCTTCTCCCCGATTAGCCCCACGAAGGAGGCTGGTCATCGTCATGGCGAGCACCGTCTCGAGGTGAAGCGACGCCGCCTTGAGGCATATTATACCTTAACTAATCTCCGAAACCGGAACATTGAGCCCATTATGGTTGTGCCCGAAGTACGGTGGCGTCCGCCATCCCGGCATAGTCAAGTCGCCACTCCCCGTCCTCGAAGACGAACGGCAACCGCTTTTCCTCTCCGCCGGCGCTCGAGACGAGTAGCCAGGCGCCCGAGGAGTCCACGTCGACCTGCGCCGCGCCGGGCTGACGCACCGGATTGATCTCGGCGTGCGCCCGGGTGATCTCGCGCCACCCGTCCGCGAGCAGCGCCGCGCGCGTCGCCGGACACTCGACCCCCTGCGTCAACACAGAGTCGAACAGCGCGCGGCTCTCCTCGGAGAGCGCCGCGCGGAGCGCGCTCACATCGCCAGCGCCCGCCGCCGCGAGCAACGCGTCGGCGGCGCTCAAAACCGCGCGCGCTGATTCCGAGCGCTCTCCGCTCGGGCCCGGGAGCGCCGGAGTCGAATTGCCGGTGGTTGGGAGTGGCGGCTCCTCATCAAAAACCCGCTCCTGACGGCAGCCGCCCGCGACCAGCGCCAGCAACAGTCCCAGGCCCATGA
>PWKZ01000092.1 GCA_003559575.1 Bradymonadales bacterium
CGACGATTATGGTCAGCGTCGGCCCATCCTGGTATTCGCGCGCGGATTCACGCACATCTGCGGCGTCACCTGCACCGAATCTGTGCTCGACGTAGGCGCTGCGTTGGCCTCCGCTCGATTTGGCTTGCTTCCTTGCACTTGCACCCGCCTCACTCCCCTCGGTCCACGGACGCGGTGGAGGATTGAGGGGCTGATGAACCGTTGTGCGCCCCTGTCGGCTATGCTATACCTAGCAGCGCGTTGTAGTCGGGTCTTTTCGCGCACTTTTGCCGTGCTGGAGTAGGTTCTCATGGATATGAGCCAACTTTTCGAAGAACTTGAAAAAAATCCGTCCGACACCAAAGCATTCGACAGCTATCACAGCGAGTGCATCGCCAACGGTGATCGCGAGGGTCTCGAGCGAGTATATGACCTCGTCTTCTCCAATATCGAGGAGCGGACGCAGCTCGAACAGCTCCTGCGCCGCGTGGAGATGCGCATCCGGACAGTGTCGGACGAGGCGCTTCAGCACTTCATGTATGTGACGGTGGGGAAGGTCTACTGGCAGAAGCTCGGCAAGATCGACAAGGCCGAGATGCTGTTTCGCAAGGTGGGCCTCGAGGAGGGCGAGTTCCGCGCTTTCCTGGTGGACTTCTACAAGGGCTTTTACGCCGACAAGGAGAACTGGCGCCGGCTGGAGCAGCTCCTGATGGAGACCGGCGAAGACACGTCGACTCCCGAAGGGGAGGCCGAGGTGAAACGCTACCTCGCGCGGCTGGCCCTCGAGAAAGGCAAGAAGGACAAGGCGATCGCCTTCTGGCAAGGCGTGCGCGCCCTCGAGCCCGAGGACGAGGAAGCCGAGCAACAACTCAAACAGCTCTATGTCGACGTCAAAAAATGGACTTCACTCGTCGAGCTGCTGAACCAGAAACTCGACCGCCTCGCCGACGTCGAAGACAAGATCGCGCTCCATCTAGAAATGGTCGAGATCTTTCGCACCCACATCCGCTCCGACGCCAAGGTCAACAACGCCTACCAGGCCATCTTGGAGTTACAGCCCGACAACCGGATGGCGCTCGACGCCTTGGTGGAGCAGTTCACCGCTCAGAAACGCTGGCCCGATCTCGTTCGGGTTCTACAGCAGAAAGTGGCCCACACGGAAGATCGCGACGAGCTTATCGCGCTGCATCGCGAGATCGCTCGGATCATGCAGGATCGCTTCTCCAACGCCGCTGAGGCGATCAAGGCCTACGACGCAATTCTTGAACTCGAACCCCAAGATCGGGAAGCGCTCACGACCCTAAAGCAGATTTATGAGAGCCGGCACGACTGGGAACGCTATGTGGAGGTCTCCCTGAAGGAGATCTCATTCATCGAGGATCCGGTCGAGCGCCACGAGGCCACCGTCGCGCTGGCGGCACTGGCCAGCGACAAGATCAGACGTCCGACCACCGCCATCGATTTGTGGTCGCGCGTGCTGGAGCACGATCCTCAAAACAGCGAGGCCCTCAAACATTTGCAGGGCCTGTACGAGCGCGAGAAGAACTTTGAGGCGCTGGTCGATGTCCTCGAGAAAACCCTCGCTATCACCGACGAGAAGCAAGAGCAGATTGAGATCCTGCACAAACTCGCCAAGGTCTACGGAGTGCGCCTCAACGATGACCAGCGCACCGTCGAGACCTGGACCCGCGTGTTGGCGCTTAACCCCGAGGATCGTCAGGCGCAAACTGATCTTCGCAAGCGTTTCCTGCGCTCCGGCAATTGGAAGGAACTCGAGTGGTTCTTCCGCTCCTTCGGGACGGTCGAGGAGTTCGTACGCACGATCGACTCGCAGATCGACGGGATCACCGACGAGGCGCTGCGGGTCGAGCTCTTGTTCAAGGCGGCGAGCATCTGGCAGAACGAGATTGATCGCGCCGACCACACCCAGCGGGCACTACGCTGTCTCGAAAACATCCTGAAGATCGACGAGCACCACCTCCCGGCGGCCAAGATGCTGCTCCCCATCTATCGTGAACTCGAGCACTGGGATCGTCTCCCCTTCATCTACGAGATCGAGCTGCAGCACAACGAGGAGCCCGACGAGCGCAAGGCGCTCTACCGCGAGCTGGCCCGCATTCACGAAGAGCAGCTCGGCGACGTGGACGCGGCGTTCTTCACATTCGTCGCGGCTTTCCGGGAAAATATCGACGACCAAGCGCTGCACGCCGAGCTGGAGCGACTCGCCGAACAGAGCGAGAACTGGGAGACCTACGTCGCGGTGCTCGAAGAGACCCTCGCGCGCGTCGATGACCCGACCACTCGTATCCTCTACCGACTGCGCGCGGCGACGGTACAGGCCACCAAGCTCGGGGACGACGAGTTGGCGCTGGCCTCATATCTGCGGGTTCTCGACGACGATCCCGCTCACCGGGGAGCACTCGAGGCGACTATCGAACTCTATCGCAGACTGGAGCGATGGACCGAACTCGTGGCCGCTCTGGAGCGCAAGCTTGCACTAGAAGAGACCCCCGAGGCGAGAAAAGAGGTCATGTTCGCGCTGGGCCGCGCCTGGCGCGATTTCATTTGCGACAGCGACCGCGCGGTGGCGGTTTATCGCGAGATGCTGGAGCAGTTCCCCGAGGACATCCGGGTGCTCGAGGAGCTAGGTGAGATCTACCTGGAGCAGGGCGACTACGGCGCTTTCCGGGAAATCCTCGAGTGGCGCCTGTCCCTGATGCAACGCAGCGCAGCGCCACCCTCCGAAATCGCCGACGTGCTCTGCGACCTGGGCATGCTGACCTACGCGACCGAGACCCTCGACGGCGATCTCGCGCCGGTGGTGGCCTGTTACGAACAGGCGCTGGCCCAGGATCCCGACTCCGAGCGCGCCATCCAACTGCTCGAGGAGCTGCTCGCGGCACCAGCGGCGCGAGCAGCGGTCTGTGGCGCGCTGGAGCCGGTTTACCGCGCGCGCCAAGTTTGGGACAAGCTGGCCGACGTGCTTGAGATTCGTCTCGCGCTGCTCGCCGAGGCCGGCGCGCCCATGGAAGAGCAAGTGCCCCTTCTCGCCAAGCTGGGTCCGCTCTATCGCGACGAGCTTGATGCGCCGGAGCCCGCCTTCCGCAGCTACAGCCGCATTTTCAAGTTGGATCCGAGCGATCCAACCGTCCGGCCGCAGCTCGAGGCGCTCGCCGAGCGCATGGACCGCTTCACGGATCTGGTGGCGCTCTACGAGCGCGAGGTCGACCGCATCGAGGTGCCCGCGACGCAGCAAGAGGTGCTGCTCACCGTGGCGCACATCCACCACCAGCGCCTCACCGACCTCGAGGCGGCGCTCGGATACTACGAGCGCGTCCTGACACTCGAGCCGACCCACTGGGAGAGCCTCGACGCCCTGGAGGAGATATACGGGCGACTAAGACGCTACGAACAGCTCCTCGAGGTATACGACCGCAAAATAGACATGGTCCGCGACGACACGACCCGCGTACTGCAGTTGATATTCGCCAAGAGCGCGCTTTGGCGCGACGAACTCGGGGATCTCGACCAAGCGATCGCCACGACGCAAGAAGTGCTCGAGATCGACCCCGACAACGTCCCGGCGCTCGAGCGACTCGACAGCCTCTATGAAGAGACTGAACAGTTTGACGATCTCGCCGAGACCCTGCGCCGGCAGATCGAGCTGGCCCACGACGATCACGCGAAAGTCGCCCTGCGCGTGAGGCTCGCCGAGACGCAGGAGCACCGACTCGGGGACGTGGAAGGCGCCATCAATAACTATGCCGCCATTATCCAAGTCGCGCCCGAGAACGAACCGGCGCTGGCGGCCCTCGAGCGGCTGTTTGCCGACTCTGATTGGAGCCACCTGATAGCCCCCATCCTCGAGCCGCACTATGAGCGGCAGGGCGATTGGCAACGACTGATCGCCGTTTACGAGGTTCAAGAGGCAAATGCCAAAGACGACACCGAAGAGCGCGTCCGGTTGCACTTCCGGATGAGCGATCTGTACCGCGCCTACGGTGACGATCAAGCCAACGCCTTCAAACACTACTCCGAGGCATTCCGGCTCGACCCCGACCGGGAAGAGACTCTCCGCGAGCTGCTCGCCCTGGCCGAGCTCCTCCACAACTACGACTCGGTGGTGACGCTCATCGAAGAGCGAATCGAGGACGTCGGCGACCCGCTGCGGCAGCGCGAACTGTACCGAACCGCGGCCGAACTCAGCCGCGACCGGATGGCCGACTCCGAACGAGCCAAGCGCCACTTCCGCGCGGTGATCGAGAGCGACCCCGAGGACAAGGCGACGCTCGACGCACTCGCCGAGCTTTATCGCGGCGAGCACGAGTGGCGCGAGCTCATCGAGATTTTGCTGCAGAAAGCGACCGTCGAGAGTGATCAAGACACCGCCAAACTGCTCTATCACGAAGCCAGCGAGCTGGCCGAGCGAGAGCTTGGTGATGCCGCGAAGGCCATCGAGATCTACGAGTCCTTGCGCAACCTCGATCCCACCGACTCGGCGCCCCTCGATCCCCTCGAGAATCTTTACGGGCAAGTCGGCGATTGGGCGGCGTTGGTCGAGATCTACACCGAGAAGATCTCCCGCGCCACCGACATCGTGGAAAAAAAGAGGATCGCCGGAGACAAGGCGACGGTCCAGGAAGATCGCCAAGAGGCTCCCGAAGACGCCATCGAAACCTATCGCCAGATCATTGAGTGGGATCCTGAGGATCTCGAAGCGCTCCGGAAGCTCGATCGGCTCTACCAGCGCAAAGAGGACTGGCACGCACTGCTGGGTGTCTTGCAGAGTCAGCTCCCGCTCGTGACCGAGGAGGAACGGCCGGAGCTGTACTATCGCATCGGTCGTCTCTACGAGACCGAAATCGAGGACGTCACTCAAGCGGTCGAGTCCTATCGGCTGGTGCTCGAGGCGCAGCCCCGGCACCCGCAGACTCTCCAAGCGCTCGAGGCCATCGTGCGGGAGCGCGACGAGCGCGCGTTGGCGTTCGACGTCCTGCGGCCGGTGCTGTCCGACGAGGAGGATTGGGGACGGCTCCTCGAACTCTACGAGGTGATAGTCCAACACGAGCCCGACGAGTACGAGCAGATCGCCCTCTATCGAACGATGGCCGACATCGCCGAAGAGCGCATGGCGGACCCGACTCGGGCGTTCGAGTTCTACGGCCGGGCGCTGTGCCTCGACGTCGAGCACTCGCAAGCGATCCCGGCGCTCGAGCGGCTGGCCGAACAGCACGACCTCTTCGCCGATCTGGTACCGCTCTATCGCACCGGCGCCGCCGAGACCCAATCCCCAGACGTCCAGCTCTCGCTGCAACTGAAAATCGGCGCGTTCCTGAAAGACCGGCTCATCGATCTCGACGAAGCGGTGAAACACTACTACGAGCTACTGGAGGATCACCCCGACAACCTCGAGATCCTGCGCGCACTCGACGAACTCAACACGACCCGTGAGGACTGGGGCCGCCTGAATGAGATTCTGCGCCGCGAGATCGAACTCCACGAGCAGCCCGAAGAGCGGGTGGCGCTCTCGTTCCGTCTGGCCTCCGTCCTCGAGGAGAAGCTTGGCGACGCCCGGCAGGGGCTGCAGTGCTACCTCGAGATTCTCACCCTCGAGCGTGGCAACGAAGAGGCCATCGCGAATCTGGAGCGACTGTACGAGACCCCCGCGCTGAGACTGGAAATAGCCGAGCAACTCGAATCGATCTACGTCGAGCGCAATGCCCACGACGACCTGTTACGCTTGCTCGAGCGTAAACTCGACGTGCTGGAGGACGAGCTCGACCAGCTCGAGCTGCTACGCCGAATGGCTGATCTCAACCTGGAGACCCTCGGTCGCGAGGACGCCGCCGTTAGCTGGCTCTGCCGCGCCTTCGTCCTCGACCCCGAAGACGAAGGGATGCTGACCCAGCTCTTCGAGCTGGTCGAGCGCACCGAGCAGTGGCGCGAGCTAGTCGAGGCACTGCTCGAAACCACCGCGCGCGTCTCGCTCGAAGAGCGCAAGATCGAGTTGTTGCACCACGCGGCGAGGATCTTTGGCACGCGGCTCGACGAGCGCCAACGGGCCGAGGAGATCTACCTTCAGATCCTCGAGATCGCCGGGGACAATCTCGAGGCGCTCGAGGCGCTTGATCGCGGCTACACCGAACTCGAGCGATGGGACGACCTCGAGGGGGTCTTGCGCCGCGAGATCGAGGCGCAGGAATTCGAGGAAGAGCGCGCCAAATTGCTCGTGCGACTGGCCGAGATCTATCGCGACCGACTCGAGCGAGTGGACGACGCGGTGCAAGCCTACCGCGGGGTGCTCGACCTCATCGAGGGCCACCGGCCGAGCTTGCAGGCGCTGGCCGAGATCTATGAAGCCGGCGGTCGCTTCGAGGAACTTTACCGTACCAAGGAATCTCTCGCCGGCGTGAGCGAAAGCGACGAAGAGCGAATCGCCCACCTGAAGCACATGGCGGCGCTGGCCGAGACCGAGCTCGGCAAGCCAGAAGAAGCGATGAAGCTTTGGGAGGAGGTGCTGACCATCGCCCCGACCAATCTCGACGCCGTGCGAGAGTTGCAGCGGCTGATGCAGGCCGCGAGCGATTGGGCGGGCTTCGTCGAGACCTGCGAGCGTGAGCTGCAAATGCTCGACGACGACCCGCAGCGGCGAATCGAGTTGCAGCGGACTGTCGGACGCACCTGGCAGGAGAAACTCGAAGACGCTTTCCAGGCGCAGGAGGCCTGGCAAAAGGTGTTGGACGCCGAGCCCGAGGATCGCGAAGCGCTGGAGGCGCTCCGCGGACTCTATCGCGAGAACGAGTCCTTCGAACAACTCGCCGATGTGCTCGAGAAGTTCGTCGCGCTCGAGATTTGCGAGGGCGAAGAGCTGGCGGTCGTCTGGCGCGAGCTCGGCGAGATCAAGACCACGGTGTTGTTGAACCCCCAGGAGGCGATCACCGCCTGGCAGCATGTCCTCGAGCTGACCGACGACGACTTGCAGGCCATCACCAACCTGGAGCGGCTGTATTACGAAGAGGGCATGTGGGAGCCGTGTGTCTCGATGATCCGACGGCGGCTCAAGCACCTCGAGGAGCCCGCCGACAAGGTGGAGGCGCTCATGCGCGCCGCCGGGATCGAGCAAGAAAACCTGGGCGATCCGGTTGCCGCAGCCCGATCTTTCGAGCAAGTGCTGGAGATCGACCCGACCAACTTCGACGCATGCACCACACTCGAGCGGATCTACGAAGAGCAGGGCCACTTCGAGCGACTCGGCGAACTCTTGACGCACAAAGTCGATCACATGGAGGACGAAGCGGATCAGGTGCTGACACTGCACGATCTCGCGCGTCTATACGAGGAGAAGCTCGAGAGCGTCGAGGGAGCGTTTTTGGTCCTGAGGCAAGCGCTCCAGATAGCCCCCACCGACAGCCATGCCTTGGCGGAGATCGAGCGAGTGGCCGGTCTCGGCGGGCTCTGGCCCGATCTACAAGAGGTGTACGAGGAGGTCATCCCACGGTTCGATGACGAGTCCCTCGCCATCGACCAACTCTGCAAGTCGGCGCGCTTGCTGCAAGATCGGCTTGGCCGACCGGCCGACGCGATTACCACATTCCTGCGGGTGCTCGAACACGATCCCGAGCACGAGCAGGCATTGCGCTCCCTGGCCGCGCTTTACGAAGCCGAAGAGCAGTGGAGCTCGATGATTGAGGTACTCGAACGTCTCGTGGTCGTGATTTTCGACGTCCAGGAGCAAGTCGCGATCCAGAAGATGATCGGCGCAACTTTCGAGACCCGACTGAGCGACCTCGAGTCCGCCATCGCTGCTTACCAGCGAGTGCTCGGTTTCGAGGAGAACGAGCCCGAGGCGCTGCAAGCGCTGGAGCGCCTTTACGAGCAGGGTGAGCAGTGGGAGGATCTCGTCGACATCCTGCGCCGACAAGCGGTCCCGGGTGATGATCGGGAGGCCGCCCTGCGCCTCCGGATCGGTGACATCTTCGAGGTTCACCTGCAAGACGCCGAAGAGGCAATCGAGACATACGAAGAGATCCTC
This sequence comes from Bradymonadales bacterium, assembly GCA_003559575.1. GTDB lineage: Bacteria > Myxococcota_A > UBA9042 > PWKZ01 > PWKZ01 > PWKZ01. Next base: position 8,012 of record PWKZ01000092.1, read on the forward strand.
AACATCGACCCCGCCAACAGCGAGGCGCTGGCGCGGCTAGAGGCGCTCTACAGTGAACGTGAAGACTGGCACAAACTGACCGAGGTCTACGAGCGGCTGCTGAACGTCACCACCACCGACGAAGACCGGGCTCGGCTGTACAAGAACACCGCCCTCATCTACGAGGAGGTTTTCAAGGATCTCGACCAGGCCGCCGAGTCCTATCAGCAGATCCTCAACGTCGATCCCTCGAATGAAGACGCACTCGAGAGTATCGAGCGCATCTACCGCGCTCAGGAGCGCTGGGATGATCTGATCGGGGTCTTCACTCGACGCATGGACGTCGCCCCGACCGACCACGACAAGGCCGAATGGCTATGCGCCGCCGCGAGCATCTACTCGGCGGAGCTCGAGGATGTCGATCAAGCCATCAGCACCTACGAGCGGGTGCTCGAGCTCGACCCAACGCACCGTGTCGCCTATGCGGCCCTCGAGGGACTCTACCGCAGCACCGAGCTGCCCGAGAACCTGGTCCGACTGCTGGAGCGGAAAGCCGAGAACACCCCCTCGAAGCACGACGTGTTCGACATCTACTCGGAGATCGGCGACGTCCTCTATGAAGACCTCAAGGATGTCGACGGCGCCATCGCCGCGTATGAGCGAGCGTTCGCGCTCGATCCGAGCGCGGTCAGCGTCCCCCTCGGGCTGCGCCTGGTGACTGTGCTCAAGAGTCAAGAGCGGTGGCCGGCGGCCATCGAGATCCTGCACGAGATTCGCGCTCGCGCGGCCGACGCCGAGACCGAGGCGAACGCATATGCGGCGCTCGGCGTGATCTATCTCCAGCACATCGAAGCCATGGTGGAGGCCACCGACGCCTTCGACCGCGCATTGCGCCTCGTACCGAACCACCGACGCGCGCGCCGCGGGCTGGCGTCGATTTACTCGCGCGAAGGGCAGCCGGCGCGCGCTTTGCCGCACCTCGACGTGCTCATTGAAGAGACCACACCCGATGAGCCGGACGATGAGAAGATCGCGCTCTACCGTGAGGCGGCAGAAGCGGCCTCCGCGGTCCTCGAGCCGGCTGAAGCGCTCCCTTACTTCGAGCGTGTCCACGAGGCCGCGCCGGACGATGTCCCGACCTTGATGGGGCTGGCGCGCCTCTGTCGGGCGAGCGACAAACTTGATCGTGCGCACCAGCTCTACCTGCAAGCAATCGACATCGCGGAGACACGCCTTGACTCCGCCGAGCTTCAAGAGCTGTATACCGCCCTCGGCGAGCTCGCGCTACAAAGGGGCCAGACGGAAGACGCACTCGATTTCTTTGACAAAGTCCTGTTACACGATCCCCTCAACCGCGACGCCATCGAGTCGCTGGTGCGAATCCATGAGACCCGCGAGGACTGGGAAGAGGTTATTCGTTACAAAGGCGAGCTCCGCAATGCCACCGACAGCTCACTCGAGCGCTTGAACCTGCAAATCGAGATCGGCGAGATCTACCAGGATCGCCTCGACGACGTGGATGGGGCGACCGCCGCCTACCGCGAAGCGCTGGTCATCGCGCCGGGATCGAAAGCAGCCACTCTCAAGTTGCTCAAGGTCTTCCTGACGGCTCAACGCTTTCATGAGGCCATCGATGTGCTCGAGCAGCTTATCGAGGTGGAGGAAAACCCGGCCCAGAAGGCGTCCTATTGCCACACCGTGGCCATGATCTACCGCGATCAGCTCGACGATGAGGAGAGAGCCGCCGAACACCTCGACCGGGCGCTCGATCTCGACCCGGGCCGGACCGAAGCCTTCGCGCTGATCGACCAGATCATGACCCGGAGGCGCGACTGGAAGGCTCAGGAGCGCTACTATCGCAAGATGATCATGAGGATTCGCGGCGAGGGCCACTCTGAACTCGAGTTCCAACTCTATCGCAACCTGGGCGAAATCTATCGCTCTAGGATGCGGGATCTCCCAAAGGCGACCGACGCCTTCTTGGTGGCAAGCCAGCTCAAACCCGACGATGTCAAGATCCGCGAGATCTTGGCTGAGCTCTACCGCCTCGAAGGCGAACAGGAGAAGGCCGTCGAGCAGCATCGGGCGCTACTCGAGCACATCCCCGAGCGCATCGACTCCTACAGGGCGATAAAGCAACTCAGCCTCGACATGCGCAACATCGATCTCGCCTGGACCGCCACGGGCGTACTCGTCTTGCTCAACCAGGCCACCGAGGAGGAGCGCCAGTTCTACGCTCAACACGGACCGACCTCGCTCGCAGGAGTGCGCTACTCATTGGACGCCGGGGCCTGGGAGCAAGGAGTGCTGGCCGCTGAAAGCGACACCTATGTGGGACGGATTTTCCAAACCGTCTACCAGGGCATCAGCGCCAATATGGAGGGCAAATCGCTCAAGGACCTAGGTCTCAAGCGACGCAATGAGATCAAGCCGAACCGCGATCTTCTGTTCTTCAACGTCCTCCAGAACGTCTCCCGCCTGTTGGGCGTGGCGGTGCCGCGAGTATTCCTCTCGGAGCGCGCCACCGGAGTCCGGATCGAAGGGACCGTGCCCCCGATCCTACTGGTGGGCCCCGACGCGCTGCACGGCAAGAGTGAAGCGCAAATTTCATTCGAGCTCGGCAAGCTCTTGACCTACTTCCACCCGATGAACGTACTGGCGGGGATGTATCCCCCCGCGATGCTGCATCTTCTGCTCAAGTGCGCCGTCAAGTTCGTCCGGAACGAAGATGTCCTGCCGGAAGAGGGCCAGGAGACGGCTCACATCGTACGTGAGATGAAGCGCCGAATGTCGCAGCAGCTTCATATGCAGCTTTCACGCGCCGTCAATCGGTTCTTGGACCAATTGGACAGCCTTGGAGACTTCGATCTCGACGAATGGCTCTGTCGACTGGAGCTGACGGCCAACCACGCGGGGCTTCTCTGTTGCAGCGACGTTGAGATCGCCGGGCGGATCATGTCCTCCGACAGCTTGACCTTCACGCGACTCACCTCGCGCGAGAAGATCAAGGATCTGGTGCTCTACGCCGTCAGCACGCGTTACGATTTCTTGCGCGAGGCGGCCGGGCTGAAAATCACCTGAGGCACCGTGACCGACGTCAGCGTGCCATCCATCCGCAAACGAGGCGGGCTCCCCCAGTCCTCGTCCGTAGGAGCCAGGATGAATAGTCCCGGCACGCTGTTTCTCGTCGCCACTCCGATCGGTAACCTTGAAGATCTCTCGCCCCGCGCGAGGCGGATCCTCGGCGAGGTTTCCATAGTGGCCGCCGAGGACACCCGCCGGACCGGACGGCTGCTGGCAGGACTCGGACTGAGCACTCCGCTCATCTCGTGCTTCGACCACAACGAAGAGGCGCGCGCCCACGAGCTCCAAAGGATCCTGGCGACCGGTCGCCATGTGGCGCTGGTTAGTAGCGCGGGCAGCCCCCTTATCTCCGATCCCGGCTATCGGGTGGTGCGGGAGGCGGTGGCCGCCGGCGCTTCGGTCGTCGCCGTGCCGGGCCCCTCGGCGGCGCTCCTCGCGCTTCAGCTCTCGGGGCTTTCCTGCGACCGCTTCGCGGTGTTCGGGTTCATCCCCAAGAAGGGCGCCCGGCGGCGCGCTTTCCTCGAGGCCGCCCTGTCTTTCGAAGGTAGCGTGGTGTGCTTCGTTCCGGCCCGCGACACTGCCTCGCTCCTGGATGAAGCGGCCCGGCACGGCTCCCCCGGAGAAGTGCGAGTGGCCGTCTGCCGTGAGTTGACCAAACGCCACGAAGAGGTTCTGCGCGGAGCGGCCGTTGAGGTGGCGCGCGTGATTGACGCGCGGGTCAAGTCGGACTCGAAATCCTGGCGTGGCGAAGTGACCGTCGTCCTCCAGGCGGATGAGCCGCCAACGACCACCAGCGATGACGAGCTGCGGCAGCGTCTGGCGCTCGAACTCTCGCTTGGTGCAACCCGGCGCGAGGCGCTGGCGCGGGTCCGCGAGGCCACCGGCACCCCCCGCGCCAAACTTTACCTGCTCCTCGATAGCTTGAAAAAAGAAGACAAATCGAGGGGGACGGCCCCGCCGTCAGGAGAGACGGATGATTGAGTTTCGAAGTGAACCACTCGTGGCCCGCTTTTTGCGCCCCGGTGGTCAAGAGCTATGCGAGGCCGTCAACGAGGTGCGCTGGGATCCCCTGACCGGCCGAACAATGCGAATCACAGCGCCGGGGCGCCCGGTGACGCGTCCGCCGGCGACCCCCGAGGCAATCCCAGAGACGGTTCTCGGCCGCGACAACTGCCCGTTTTGTAAGGATCTAGCGGAAGTGACCCCTGGAATCCGACCCACACTTCAGAGTCCACGCGCGCTCAAGAGCGGCGAGGCGACGCTGTTTCCCAACTTGTATCCCTACGGCACGAACTCGGCTGTGATCTGCCTGACCCGCGAACACCACGTCCCCATCCAACGATTTTCTCGCGCGCAACTGAGAAACGGCCTCGCGGTGGCGCGAGACTATGTGGCCAAAGTGCAAGCGGCCGAGCCGGAAGCCCGCTACGTCAACATCACCTGGAACCTCTTGCCGCCTTCGGGGGGGACACTGATCCACCCTCACTTTCAAGTCAACGCCGATCACATCCCGGTCAACCGCCTCCGCGAAGATCTGACCGCTTCCGCCCGCTTCAAGGAACGCACGGGCAGCGACTACTGGAGGGCTTTGATCGCCACCGAGCGGCGTCTCGGAACACGCTTCCTGGCCGACATCGGCCAGAGCGCCTGGCTCGTCCCCTTCGCGCCCAGGGGACAAATGGAGGTCTGGGGGATCTTGCCGCACCGGACCAAGGTAGCCGACCTCACGGGAGCCGAGATGGACTCCCTGGCGGAGGGGCTCCAAAACATTCTCAACGGATACGCGCGCATCGGCATCAACTCCCTGAACTTCGCGATCGAGACCGACGAGTCACCCCCCGAGCTTCTGCCGGTGCGGCTGCGTGTCGTCGCCCGGAGCATTTTCCGCGCCTGGTATCGCAGCGATCAGACCCACTTCACCGTGGTCTTGGACGAGTTCACCACAATTCGTGCGCCGGAGATGACGGCCGCCAACTTGCGCTCCGATTTCGACGCGCCGGCGGGTTTGGAGCCTGAACGCGCGCGCGCTTGATGCCCCTGGAGTATCCATGAAGAGAGATGAGACCAGCCTGCAAGAACGCTACGGACCGAACACGATCTGCTTCGGTTGCGGCCCGGCCAATCAAAATGGGCTACGGATCAAGAGCCATGTCCGGGGAGAGCGTGTCACCTGCGAGTGGCTCCCGGCCAAGCACCACGAGGCCTTCCCCGGAGTATTGAACGGCGGGATAATCGGCACGCTGCTCGACTGTCACATGAATTGGACCGCCGCCTACAACCTGATGGGCGCAAAGGGATTGGACAGCCCGCCCGTGACCGTCACGGCCGAGTTCCGGGTACGCTTGAGACACCCGACGCCCTCGAACGAGACCGTGCTGTTGACCGCGCGGCTTCTGGAGCTCGATTACCCCCGGGCAGTGGTCGAGTCCACGCTCGAGGCCGGAGGCAACGTGACCGCCACCGGGCGCGGCACATTCGTCGCCGTCAATGAGAGGCACCAAGCGGCCAAAGCATTCAGTTGATAGCTGAGAGCGGCCACGGACTCTGCCCGTGCCCCTGAAGGGATTGAAGATGGAGCCGACAGACCGAATCAGAGCAGTTCTGCTGACAGCGCTCCTCTTTTGCGCGGTGAGCGCGCGGGCCGCCGAGCCCCACTCCCTCGAGCACGGATCCCCACGCTACACGATCACTCCCGAGAGCCATCCCAGACTCCTGGCCGCGCTCGGGCTTGACGACGAGCGACGGCCGGTCTTTGGCGGGCAGGAGCTTCTCGACGTCTCGTTCCCCCCCGGCGCGGTTCTACTCGAATTCACGCACCCACAGGGCCGCGCCCCCCTCAGGCTCTACGTCAGCCGCCTCGAGAACCCGGCTCTCATCAGAGCGCCCGCAACCCTGTTGCGCACTCCGGAGATACACATCTATACCCCACGCTCCGACGTCCACGAAGCCGAACCGTCCATGATCGGCGTCCTGCCGGCGCTAAGGGAGATCACGTGGAGCGACGGTGCGGAAGAGCCGTCGCGCGCGGTGGGCCGCCGCCTGCCTGTCGCCGACGCCCCAATCGGCACCGATATGCCACCGCTGACCTCGTGGCTGGTCTTGGCGATGGTCCTGGCGCTCATCGCCGGCACGGGGATCGCGGCGCGCGGACTGTTCGCCCCGGGTGCACCGCTGGCTCTGCTGCCGGGGCGCTCCCGTTTGCTGGCGGTGGCGGCGCTTTTGGCGCTGTCGGCGGGGGCCGCCGCGCTGCGCTTCGGGTTCGGGCTGCCCTGCCCGCCCACCGCCTCTTCGCCATGGGTCCACGGCCCCATCGCCGGCGGCCTCCTCGCCGCGGCGCTTCCGCCGCTGCTCCTCGCGCTCGGCACGGCCTGGGGCGGTCGCGCGCTTGGTTGGACCGCGGCGCTCTTCGCCGCCGGTTGGCCGGCGCACATTCGCTTCGCCCAGAGCACCGAGCCCACCATGTGGGCGGCGACCTTCCTGCTCTGGGCGGTCCTCGCGACCGAGCTGTTCGCGCGGCGTTCGACCAGGCCCGCCGCTCTGGCGGCAGGGCTCGGTTGGTCCTCGACCGCCCTCGCGCACCCGCCGGCCG
>PWKZ01000011.1 GCA_003559575.1 Bradymonadales bacterium
GAAACAAACCGAATCGGGCGCAGGCGTAGCAGCGCTACGTTGAGCACCGATTCGGTGCAGGTGACGCCGCAGTTGGGCCTGAATCCGCGCGCGAATGCCGGTGCAGGTGGGGGATTAGGGATTATGGTGGTGACTTGATGCGTTCCAGACGTTGTGGCATCTTGGTTTTCCGGTAAAGAGCCACATGCGCTGACAACAGTGGAGCGCAATGTCGGCCAGTACGCCTTTCCTTGTAGGGAGGACAGAGATGAATCGAGCGATTGTCATTGGAGTTTCGATGCTAATTGGTCTGGCGCTGCCTGCCTTCGACGCTCTCGGGAGCTCGCAAGCTCAGACTGTCAGGATTGAAGAGCCCGATTACGGCAAGTTGTACCTGCCGAGTGAGAAGAAGCTCTACGAGGATTTGTTCAAAGTAGCTCGGGGGCAAGGGGTGTTGTTCATCGAGACTACTCCTCCGGGCGCCGAGCTGCGAGTCGAAGGCAAACCGGCGGGGCGATCACCTCTGATGCTGGAGAACGTCGCTTCAGGATTCCGCCGAGTGGAGTTTGTCCACCCGGACGCGAGGCGGGCTGAAGGTTACGTTTTCATTGCGCCCGATGAGGTCTCGAGGTTGGCGGTGGCGCTGCCCGCGGCTCCGACGGAGGGCAGCTTGACGGTACTCGCCGACACGCCGGGGGCCAAGGTGGCGCTCGACGGCGAAGAGATGGGCGTCACCCCCGACACGTTTCGGGGTTTGCCCGTTGGGGTTTATGCCATCAGGGTGAGCTACGATGATTTCTCCTGGTCCGGGCGGGTCGCCGTCACTGCCGGGGAGACCTCGGTCGTCAAGGCGGTGCTGGGGGCTCGTGACTTCGTTGTCGCACCCGAGCCCAAGCCCGAGCCACCGGCCACGCCCAAGCCGGTTCCGCCGCCGGCCCCTGTAACTCCGCCCGCGCCGGTCGCCGAGTTGGAGCCGGAGCCCCCTGCGGCTCCGCCTGAGCCGGTGGCAGCGCCGGAGCCGCCCAAGGTTGAGAAACCGACGACCGAGGCGACTGTCGAGGTCGATGGCCGGCAGATTCCGGCGCGTGAGTTTTGTGGGCGGTACACCGGGATTCTGATGCGCTACGACGAGGAGCGCGCCACCATGGATGAGATATTTGCCAAGTGCATGGATCGGGCGGAAAAGGAGCATGAGCTGTTCCTGTGGTGCGCCGTGCGCGCCAAGACACGACAGGACGTGTTGGATTGCACTACTCTGTAGCCATCAAATCCCGTAAGCCGATGATTTCGAGGTCGCGCCCGGGCAGACTCCTTGCCGTGTCGTTGTTGCAAATCTCGCTGCTGATTGGGTGTACCATCAAGGTCGGTGGGGACCTGGATGCGCTGCCGCGGCCGCCTGAGGATACGGTTTCAAGCGATTTGGTCGCGCCCGACACCGGGCGCTCGGACATCGCCGACCAAGAGGTGGGAGTCCCGGATGTTGTCCCCACGGTGCCCGAGATAGCGCGCCCCGATGACGTCGCTGTGCATGATGCGGAGACCGTGTCGGATACGACTGAAATCGACGCCGTCGCCGATGTGACGGGGCCCGACATCGAGGTGCCCGAGTTTCGGTTCTGCCCGTGGAGCGCCGAGGATCTGCCGCGGCTCACGGCCTCCGCGCACCTCTTGGGGGAGGATTTCGCTGAGGCGTGGGATGGCCGAACCGCCGTGGAGAATGTGTGCGGCGGTGGGTTCCCAATGGCGGAGCAGCCGTCGCGCATTTGGCTCCTCGACACCGACACCCCGACTCGACTCGTTCTTAGAACTCGCTGCCACGACTTTGACTGTGACGCCCTCGTGATGCGCGACGACTGCATTCGCAACAACGTGGTGAGCTGTGCTGCCACGGACGGTGACGAGTTCGACACGGTGGAACTCGAGGCCGGTTTCCACATGGTTTTGCTACAGGCGCGAGGCGAATTCAGGCCTGGCGAGTTCGATCTTCAGCTCGCGCTAAACCGTGACCAGGGTGCGGTGGATCTGGAAAACCGCTGCCTCGCCGATGAGACGTTGAGCCTCTCTCATCTGATGGAAGAGGGCGAGTGCGTGGTCGACGAAGGCGGGGCCTGGCGCGAGATGTGGTTTGAAGGGGACACTCGCGGTGGCCGGGATCGCACGTTTCTTGGATGTCGCGGGCCCGGTATTCGAGAGGATCTGGTCGGGGGCGCGCCCGAACGCATCTGGCGGCTCCTGTCCGACTTCGACGATCAAGTCTCGAAGACCGTCAGTGTCGCGCTCGAGACCCGCCCTCCGTCCTGGCAGGCGTTTCTCGCCGTCACCGGCGCTCCATGTGGAGCCAGGGACGCGGTCATCGACTGTGGCCAGACACCCCAGCCGGGGTCGTTGGCGCCCGAAGAGTCGGGGCGGACGGTCGTCGAGGACATTACCGTCTTTCCGGGCCAAGATTTGTTTGTTGTGGTCGACGGAGTGGGTGAGCGGGCGTTGAGCGGCGAGCACAGCGGCCCCTTCAAGCTGTCGGTTCGGCTCCGAATTGAAAGCTGCACGCAGGAGGACTGATCATCGACCACCGGTTGATGGAGCGCCCACCAACAACAGGCCGAGTAATCCCCCGAACATAATCGAGCCCGCCGGGCTCGCTAAATAGAATCACGAAGCTCCCACGCGGCAGCCGACGGCGGCGTAGTAGGTGAGCCCGGCGAGTGAGCCGAGCGCCACGCCCAAGGCCGGGCGTCCGACTCGGTGGTGCCATATTTGTCGCAGAGTGTTCATTGCAAAGCTCGCTTTTCAGGCGCTTCACCGGTGAGCCACATCAACTCCACAGGGGGTGGCGGTTCGCCCGGACGATAGACCCTGACTGTAGTTGTCGCCGGAGGCTCATCACCAAGGGAGGCGAACAACGTGATTCGGTTTGAGCCGAACTCGAGCGGCACCGCAGTCTCGAGAATCAGTTCGACATCGGCGCCGCTCTCGGCCACTGCCTCACTAAACGCGATCTTCCTCGTCCCGACATATACATAAGCATGCCGGGAGAGATCATCCGGCGCCTTGGGAAAGAGTATCCGCGCACGCAGCGGGAGGTAGTCACTGTCGTGTTCGAGCGGTGGCGTGTCGACCTCCGCGAAGGAGATCATGGGCGCGCGGTTTTGTGACCGTCGCACGATCATGCGGGCACCGTCGGGTCGGCGACCGAATTCCTCGATCGACTCGTGCTTCTCGATCTCCTCCTTCGCGATCCAGCCGACCGCGTCTTCGCCCAGTGGCCCATCGAGGTCGATCAGAATGTGGCTCTCGGTGGCGGCCATGGAGCGCAAATGGATTGAGGGCGGCAGGGAGCCGATGACGTCGCTGTCGGCAAATGTCCCTCCGCGCACCAGCGCGCCCTCGGGGCCGATCAGGACCACTCGCTCGAATGGGTTGCTGCCGCCGGTGGAGGCCGGGTGGATGGGCAGCCGTATCCGACGCCTGAATTGGGTGCGTAGCGTCATGTCGAGAACCATCAACTCGAGCGCCAGCTCGTCTTCTTCAAAGCTTGGGCGCACCTCGAGGTCGAAGTCGAGGACCGAATGGCTACCGGGCTCGTGACGGTCGAATTCGGCGCGGCCGTGGTTGATGAAGACCCCGTCACCGCTCAAGTTCGTGATTGTCGCGACAGGGTCGTGGGAGGGGCCTTCGCCGATGTTTTCAATGTGTACGCGAAGACCGAACCGTTCGCCGCGCTGGACGCGCCCGTCGTCGTTTCCGTGCTCTCGGTCCACCACCTGCGTCGAGAATGAGTAGCGGGGCTGAGGGAGTGAGGTGGTTTCGACCGTCACCGTGGCGCGACGCTCAAGAGAACGGCCGTCGGCGAAAAGCTCAACTACCACCTCGTCCAAGCGGCTCATGGCCGCTTTCGAAAGCTGAACCTTGGTGGACCACGAGCGTCGCTCACCCGGCCTCAGGAGCCCGAACGCGAACTCCATCCGGTCGAATCGGTCGAAACTAGAGCTAGACACCGCGTGAACCCGGTGGAGTGGGAGGGAGCCGTTGTTCTGCGCGGTGACTGAGAATTCGATCTCCTGGCCGGCTTCGACGGCGGCGCCGGAAGGCGAGGTGGTGACCGTCAGGGAGACCGGCGCCGGGGTGGCAAAACCGTCATCGTCATGAGGTGCCGGCCGCCAGTCCACGTCAAATCTTGCCAGCGCTTGGTGGACGGCGCGCTCCTCGTCGCGGGCCGAGTCCTTGTGGAGCTGCGCTGCGCGCTCGAGGAGGTGGGCGCGGGTGGGCAGAGAGGCGCGGGTCAGCAGCGACTCGGCGAACCGGATTGTGCGATCCCGGCGCAAGGCCTCGGTTGAAATGTTGAACTCGTCCTCATCTCTGTCCTCAGCGCGTTCTTTGTCGTCGGGTCGCAGGTACCTCAGGATGAACTTGGGGGCGACTTCGTCGTATAGCGGGTCTCCTTCGAGGTGTTTCGGCAGTGTCTCTTCACTGCGCTCATGGTGCCGCGAGGCAAAAAGCGTTAACCGATCATCCGTAACCGACATCGGGAGCAGGAGGAGATCGGGGACTATTCCCACCGACTGGATTGAGCGTTCGCCGGGGGTCAAGTATTGCGCCACGGTGAGTTTTAACGCGGCGTCGTCAATGTCGTAGAGCACCTGGACGCTGCCTTTACCGAAGGTCTTGTCGCCGATCACCAGCGCGCGATCATTGCTCTGCAGTGCGCCCGCCACGATCTCCGAGCCGCTGGCGGAGCCACGGTTGACGAGCACCACGATTGGAATGTCCGTCAGCGTGCCCTCGGGGGTCGCGTGCAACTCATCGCGGAGTGTGTTCCCGGCGCCCACCGTGGTTACGATGGCACCCTCACTCAGAAACAGGTCGGAGACCTGCACCGCTTGCTCCAGCAGCCCGCCGGGGTTGTCGCGCAAATCGAGGATCAATCCGCGCCAGTGCCCGGAGGCGCGGAGGTCGGAGATCTCCGCGGATAAGTCTTCCATCGTTCGTTTCTGGAAGTGTTTGAGGCGCATGTACCCGACACCACGCCCCAGCGGACGTCCTTCGGCGCTCTTGATGGTGATTCGGTCGCGCTCGAGTTGGAAGCGCTGCTGATCAGGCCATTCATCCCGCGCGATCCAGATGGTGACCATGGTCCCCGGCTCACCCCGCAAGCGGTTGACGGCTTCATTGAGGGCCATGTTGACGGTGGACTCCTCACCGATCTGGACTATCCGGTCTCCGCTTTGCAAACCAGCAGCAAACGCGGGGGTGTCATCTATTACGCTGACCACGGTCAAGTAGCCGGCGCGAATCGAGATGACGATTCCGAGGCCGCCGAACTCACCTTGGGTGCCGAGCTTCATGTCGCGGTATACCTCGGGGGAGAGCATCGCGCTGTGAGGGTCGAGTGTTCGCAGCATCCCGTTGATGGCCGCATATTCGATTTTTTCACGGCGGTCCTTGGCCGGAATGCGTCGGGCGATGAACTCGAAGATGTCGAGTAGCTTCCAGTTCATCTCGTAGACATCGGAGATGCGCTCCAGTGAGAACACATGGTGGTCATCGTAGACCGTCACCGAGACCGCGCGCGGGCGCTCTTCCTCATCGCGTTCAATGTCCACGAGCAGCGGGGGGAGAATCCGCTGGACCTCTTCGAGGGTCCCCACCAGCATCTCGGTTGGTGAGATACGCTCGGGTTCGACGTAGTAGCTGCGGATGAAGCCCACGGCGCGCGTCAGAATCCGCAGGCGCGCGAGGTCGTGCTCCTCTTCGTCCTCGTCGCCGATGCGCGCGCTTTGTCGCGTTTCGGTGGCAAAGTGGTAGCCCCGGCTACCGAGTGGAAAGGAGACCATCAGGTAGATGAGCATCCCAAAGCTGATGGCCAGGAGACCGTATCGCGCGAGTGTCTTCATGAATTCACCAGACCAAACGGCCGCTGCTCGTCCAACCGTCACCTGAGGGTAGCCTCCCGGGGGCAAATGATGCAAGCTGCGCTGGGATCCCCGGTTTTCTGGATGGGAACCGGCAGGGGGTCGGTTGGAGGAAGGAGTTCATGATGGCGGAGCCCAACTCGTTAGACGTGGCGGCAGCTCGCAGAGAATCCATGATGAGCCACAGGGCTGACTCGGGGCAGGTGGCGCTCGTTTTCCCCATCCACTCACCGCGGGCCCTGCTGGCGGCCTTCCGGATGCTTCCGGTGGAGGCGTGGGGACCCAAGAATGCCGACGCGAGCCTCGGTGGGACGCACCTGCAAGCCTATGTGTGCTCCATCGCGCAACGTAATCTGGCGTTTGTTTTGGGTGATCGACTTAGACCCGGCGATATTGATCTCATCGTCGCGCCTCATGCCTGCGACTCCCTCCAGGGGTTGGCCAGCCTGCTTCTGGATTTGACACCGCCGCGCGTGCCGGTGTTCCCCCTCTATCAGCCTCGCGGGACCCGTGAGAGCGACATCAATTTCTATGCGGCGGAACTCATGGCCCTCTCCGAGCGGCTGGCCGATCTGGTTGGGTGGCGGCCGTCCGACGATGAGCTGCTCGCGGCGGTGCGGGAAGACGAGGAGGCTGATCGGCTTTTGAAATATCTGAGCCAGGCTCGTGAACATCTGGGCGTGAGCCTCCGCGAGCTTTATGCGTTGCTCCGGAGTCGCGAGTATTTGTCGGCGGCGCGGTTTGGTGAACTTGCCCGCCGCCGGCTATCCGCGGCCGGCCTCGATCCCGACGCGACTTTTGAGAGGGCGCCGGCGGGCAGCTCGGGTGGGTATAGGGTGCCGTTGATTTTGTCGGGGATTGTTCCCGAGCCGGATCTCCTCTTCGATCATCTTGAATCCGGCGGCGCGTGGGTGGCGGCCGACGATCTGGCGTGTTGCGGGCGGCGGTTATATCCGCCGGGCCAAAGCGAGAGGCCTTTCAGGCGCATGGCCGAGAGGCTCATCAATGGGCCACCCGATCCGACTCGCGGCAGCCCGATCGCCGCCCGGGCGGAGCATCTCCTCGCTTTGGCGCGCGAGACGGGCGCCAAAGGGGTTGTTTTTTATACAGTCAAGTTTTGTGAGCCGGAGCTTTTCGACATCCCCTCGCTCACCTCGCGCTTGTCCGAGGCCGGCCTGGCCTCACTGGTCATCGAGGTGGACATCGGTCAACCGCTTTCGCACCAGAGCGAGACTCGCATCGAAGCCTTTTTGGAGATGTTGCCATGACCCGGACCCAGATTGAGCACCCCTCGGTGATGGATCTTGCGCGCTACCATCTTAACGTCTCGCTGCTCGGTCGGGGTTATCTCCGCGCCGACCGACTGCGGAGTGAGGTGAAACAGCGCTACAGGTTGGCGAGCGGGTCTTTCGCGGCGAGGAACCCCCACTTCGGGCCGCCCATTCAGTCGGCGGGACGGCTCAAGGAGTTGATCTCGAACCACTACCTGGAGGGACGCCATGCGCGGCCGAGCAGAAAGGTGGCGTGGGTCACCTCGGGCGCGCCGGTGGAGTTCTTGGTCGCCCTTGACTACCATCTCTTTTACCCCGAAAACCACGGCGCCATCTGTGGCGTCCGACGGACCGCGGTGGCGCTCTCGAAAGTCGCCGAAGAGCAGGGCTATTCCCGCGACATCTGCTCTTATGCGCGCACCGATCTCGGCTCGGTATTTACCGGGGAGACCCCGGTGGGGGTTATCCCGCGACCCGACCTGCTCGTGTGTTGCACCAACATTTGTCAGACCGTCTTGCACTGGTACCGTGTTTTGGCCGAGCACTTCGACGTGCCCCTGGTGCTCATTGACACTCCGTTCATCTACACCGAGGCGACTCCTCAAGCGGTCCTCTTCGTTGAAAAGCAGATCGAGGAGGCGATGTTCGTGGCCGAGCGGACGGCCGGTCGCTCGCTGGACGCGCGCAAGTTGCGGCGCACCATGGAGCGGAGCGCGCATGCGGTGGCGCTGTGGGCCGAGGTGATGCAGCGGGGATCGTTCCGGCCGGCGCCTATTTTGGCTTTCGACGAGTTCTTTCACATGTCACCGATAGTTCAGATGCGCGGGCAGCAGCGCACCGTCGATTACTACCGGCTCCTGTTGGCCGAGCTCGACAATCGGGTGCAAAGGGGGATTGGAGCGCTCGCCGATGAGCGCAAACGGGTGCTGTGGGACAACTTGCCGGTCTGGTATCGGCTGCGTGAGCTGTCGGTATTACTGGCTGAGCGCGGCGTGGCGCTGGTGGCCTCGACCTATACCAACGCATGGGGCGAGCTGGCCGAATTGGTCGATCCCGACAAGCCGCTGCGATCGATGGCGCAGATCTATCTCCACCCGATCTTGAACCGTGGCACCGGGCGCAAGCTCGCGACCATGAAGCAAATGGCGAGAGATTTCGAGGCGGATGGAGTGATTCTCCACTCCGACCGCTCGTGCAAGCCGTACTCCATCGGTCAAGTGGACGAGCGCGCGCTCATCGCCGGTGAGCTCGGGGTGCCGGCGTTGTTGCTCGAGGCCGACCACAACGACGAGCGTGCCTACTCCGAGGAGCAGGCGGCGACGAGGTTGGCCGCGTTTTTGGAGGTACTCGAGTCATGACCCGACGACAGTCAGGAGCCGCGGCTGCTCTCGGTCTCGACGTGGGCTCCACCACTACGAAGTGTGTCGCCGTAAGCCTCGACGGCAAAATAGTCTGGGAGCTTCTGGAGTCCGCTGAGCCGCGGGTCGAGGAGCAGGTGCGACGCGTGGTCGGGGTGGCCGACGAGGCCAACGGGGGAGCCCTCTTGCCGCTTGTCGCCACCGGATATGGGCGCAAAATCGTCGCTCGGGCGATCGGGCGCCCGGCGCGGGTCGTGACCGAGATCACATGCCACGCCCGTGGAGTTCGTGCCGAGATCCCCGGCGGAGAGGGTGGCGCGACTCTGATTGACATTGGAGGCCAGGACAGTAAAGCCATCCAGCTCGGGCCGCGCGGCGACGTCATGCACTTCGCGATGAATGACAAGTGCGCTGCCGGGACCGGGCGCTTCCTCGAGAACACGGCCGCTCGCCTCGGACTCTCTCTCGCCGAGCTTGGCCCGGCGGCTCTCGAGGGGACCGAGGAGCATGTGATCTCCAGCACCTGCACAGTGTTCGCGGAGTCCGAGGTGGTGGGCCTGCTGGCGCGGGGCGCCTCGGTTGAGGCCATCGTGCGTGGGCTGCACCGCTCGCTGGTGCAGAGGGTGGCGGCGCTCGCCAAGGGCATGGGGTTAACTGGGGCTGTGTTGCTCTCCGGCGGGGTGGCGGCCAACGATGCGGTCCCTGTTTTCTTGGCCGAGGAGCTTGGCCGGCCGGTTACGGTCGTCGCCAACCCGCAGCTAGCGGGAGCTTATGGCGCCGCCCTCTTGGGGCTGGATTGAGGGAGTTGTCATGGCTTGCGTGATGCTTCCCGGAGACGTCGGGTTAGCAGACGCCGCGCGTGGGCCTGCATGTCGGGGACTTCGTCGATTTCATCAACGATCTCTGTTCCCAGCAGAGTCTCGACCACGTCCTCGACTGTCACGACCCCCAACGTTCCGCCGAACTCGTCGACCACCAGCGCGATGAGGGAGCGGGTTTGCAAGAGTTGCTCCAGCAGAAGCGGTAAGCGCAGCGAGCCCGGTACGGCTATGATGTCCCGCCGTAGCTCATGGAGCGGGGGGTCGAGATCCTCCTGGGCGGCGCTCAAGAAGACCTCGTCGCGCAACACGTAGCCCGAGACCTCGTCGAGATTGGCCTTGTAGATGGGGATGCGAGAGAAGTGGGCCTCCTCGCAGCGCTCGAGCACCTCTCCGACTGTCTCCGTTTCGGGGAGGGCGAAGACTACCGTCCGTGGAGTGGCGATTTGCCGGGCCGTGGTCGCGCCAAAGCGCATCAGGTTTTCGAGAACCACGAACTCTTCGCGCGCGAATTGTCCCTGAGCTGCGGCGATTCGCGCGAGCGCCAAAAGTTCGTCCCGACTCATCGTGGCGTCGGGGTCGCCGGGGGCGATGAGGCCACTGATGGCGGTTGAAAGCTTTACGAACGGATACATCAGCCAGGTGAGCGGGGTCACCACCCGCGCCACTGGTGGTGCCAAGGTGCGCCAGTAGACAGCGCCAAGGGTCTTGGGGATTATCTCGGCCAGGATCAGGATCAGCAGAGTCAGCACACCTGAGGCGATCCCCACATAGATGCCGCCGAACACCTGCGCTGCCTGGGCGCCGACCCCTACGGCGCCGATGGTGTTGGCGATGGTGTTCAAACTCAAGATCGCCGCCAATGAGCGCTCGATATCGCGTTTCATAGAACGCAGGTGGACCCCGGCCGGGTGCTTCTGCTCGGTGAGCGCGTCCACATAGGAGGGGGTGACGCTCAGGATGACCGCCTCGAGCAAGGAGCAGAAGAACGAAACAGTCAGGGCCAGGCCCATGTAGAAAAGCAGCAGGCTCAAGATTTGTTCCCCTTTTCCTCAATCCTCCACCCTTTTCCGGGATTCGGGAAGCGATCCGGGCACATCTGCGGCGTCATCTTCACCGAATCTGTCCTCAACGTACTTCCAGCCCCCGCTCGCCTCAACGCCGTTGGTGTCGCGGGGTTGAGGAGGGAGATCGTCAATACAATGGCCCCAATGCGTCGGGTCGTCAATGCCCCTGGGATTATGGTGGATTGGGTTGTTGACCAAATCACGCTGCGCTGGTTATATTCGGAGTGTCATTGGGACGCTCTGGAAGGTTCTTGTTCTGGGCCTGAGCGCTCGGAAAACCAAAGGCCTGGATGTCCGTGTGTCGCGTGAGGATTTCCCCCGATTCACGGCCGTTTGGCGAGAAGAAACGGGAGGTGGGCCTTGCCAGCCGTTGAGCGCCGCGCGGGAAAACGCAAGGAGTGTTACGCCCGGCTGTCTTTCTTCTATCGAGGGAAACATCGCGAGATGCACCTGCTGGACGCCAGCCCCACAGGTGGTTTTCTCGAGACCTCGCTTGCGCCCCCGCCCGGCTCTGTGATCGTGCTTGAGTCCTATTTCGCCGAGACGGGGGGCTTGCGGGTGCGGTTCGTGGTCGAGGTGGTGCGGACCGGCGACACTCGATACCACGCCGCCTCCCGCGGCGAGGGCAAGCGGGGTATCGGGGCGCGCTGGAAACGCGCCTATTGTAACCGGGGGGCCGGCGCGTTGCGGCGGTTCATTGCGGATGTGCTGGGATTCGAGATCGAGATTGAGGATTTTGTACGCCGCCATGGCGAAGTCAGCGACGGGGAGGTGATTTACGATTTCAGGCGCGGTGAATGTGAACTCCGCGCTCCAAAGGCGGTTGACGAGCGAAGCTATCGTCCTCCCACTCCAAGTCAATTCATGTTGATACGGGATCTGCCGCCCACGAATGTCGGGGCCTCTGCCGAGCGGCCCTCCGCGCAGACGGCCACGCAGCCGTCGGAGCAGGCACCCGTCGAGCGTGAGCAGTCTGACTCGCCTCCTCCGCCCACCGCGCGAGACTCCGGCCCGCTTGGGCTCATCGACGAGGCGTGCGACATCATGGCCGGCAACCTCGTCAAGGATGCCGCCTCCACGGGCTCGCGGGCCCAAGCGACCACTGACGAAGAACCCCAAACTCGCCCCGAAGAGGTTGAAGCCAAGCCCACTCTCGAGCACGAGTCGGCCGATCAATCCGCGCGCGATGGCGCGCCGCGCATGGCCGGCGACGGCCCGAGGGCGGCCACTGACTCCGCGGATTCTCCTCCGAATGAGGAGCCGGGCCCGGAGTATGTCTCGACCTGGCAGCCGACAACGACCACAACCACTGAGAATGCGTCTCAGAGAGAGATCGAACCCAACGATCAGCGCGCCGCGGTTCGCATAAACGTCACCTATTCAGCGGCCAACAGATACCATGCCGGGTTGGCAGTTCTCATCGGGCGGCGGTCGCTTCGGTTGGTCACCCGCGCCGCGGTGCCGATGGAAGACACTCGAGTCGTGGTGCGCGTCCCCACGTCGGAGCGCGAGAGCGGACCTGTCTCTGCGCTCGTCTGCAAGGTGGTCAGTGAACAAGAGGATTCGTTGGTCGGTGGTGGCGCGACCGCTCTTGAGCTACAGATCCTTTCCATTGACGACGGTCACAAATCCGGGGCCTTCCGCCGCTTCGTCAAAAAAAAGCGCCAACAAGCAAATTGCAGCAAATGAAAGGGGAGACCATGAAGGATGTCGTCATAGTCAGCGCCGTGCGGACCGCCATTGGAGATTTTGGCGGGGTTTTGAAAGATGTCGGTGCCACCGATCTGGGGGTCACCGTGGCGCGGGCGGCGCTTGAACGTGCCGGGTTGGCTCCTGAGCTACTGGGGGATGTCGTGGTGGGCAACTGCATGATGCGCACCGATGAGATCAACGTCGCGCGGTGCATTGCGCTCAAGGCCGGGGTGCCGAACGAAGTTCCGGCCATGACCATCCAGCGCCAGTGCAGCTCGAGCATGCAAGCATTGGTCACTGCCGCGCAGCAGATCTGGCTTGGCGAACACGACGCGGTGCTGGTGGGCGGGGTCGAGTCGATGAGTAACGTCCCCTATGTGCTGAAGAATATGCGCTGGGGGGCGCGGATGCGACACATGGAGGCGACCGACGCGCTGTGGGAGGGGCTCACCGACCCGCTCCACGGGATTCACATGGGGGTGACTGCCGAGAATCTGGCCGCCAAGTATGCAATCACGCGAGAGGAGCAGGACGAGGTGGCGGTGGCAAGTCACCATCGCGCCGCCGCCGCCCGCGAGGAGGGGCGGTTCGCCGAGGAGATCGTGCCCGTCCTGATCCCGCAGCGGCGAGGTGATCCGCTGAGCGTCGCCGAAGACGAGCACCCTCGGGCCGACGTGAGCGCTGATTCGCTCGCGCGTCTGAAGCCGGTCTTCAAGAGAGATGGGACCGTGACCGCCGGCAACGCCTCGGGGCTCAACGACGGGGCGGCGGCGGCTGTCGTGATGTCGCTCGAACGGGCGCGAGAGCTTGGATTGAAGCCCCTGGCGCGCATCGTGAGCCACGCGGTGGTCGGTGTCGATCCGCTCTTGATGGGGATCGGCCCGGTGCCGGCGACCCGCAAAGCCCTCGACAAAGCGGGCTTGAGCCTTGGGCAGATTGATCTCGTTGAGGCCAACGAGGCCTTCGCGGCACAATACATCGCTTGCGAGCGTGAGCTCGAGCTTGATCGGGCGCGCACCAATGTCAACGGATCCGGGATTGGTCTCGGCCATCCGGTGGGGGCCACCGGCCTGCGGATCGTGGTCTCCCTGCTCGGAGAGCTCCGGCGCCGCGAGCTTCGTTATGGGTTGGCCACCCTGTGTGTCGGAGGTGGCATGGGCAAGGCCGTAATCCTCGAGCGCATGTAATCGGTTCGGTGGTGGGTGCTTTTTGCGCCATTCCGAACCATGTGCGATCCTTCGGCGATGATCCCACGGCGAGGGCTGCCGTGGTTATCTCAGCCGGTGGGAAGTGAGGCTTTGAGGATGAAGCGGATTGTGCTCCTGGGTGCGGTTTTGTTGTCGTTTTGGGCGTCGTCCGGTTCCGCGCAAGCCGCTCCGAGCGTGCTTGGCGGGAAGTTGTTGCCACGAGGCGATGACGCGGTGCGCATGTGGTTCGGGTTCCCAGGATTTGGGGCGTCTTACCACACGCTCTTGACTCCGGCGCTTCAAGTCGGACCGACGCTCAGCATGGACTACGGCACCTCACTCGGTGTCGGTGCCCCGGTACTCTTTCTCAATGCCGGCAGCGAATTCAAGTTCCGGCTCTACGGCAAGGATAAGTTTGCGCTGGCGTTCGTCGCCGAGCCGACTTTCCGGCTCGGGTTCCATCCCACGTTCATGTTCGGTATGGGCTTCAGGCCGCGTGTTCAGGGGACCTATGATCTCACAAGCCAGGTCAGCCTCTTGATGCGCTTCGGGTTGCCGTTCGAGATGCTCTTTTATCCTACCTTCGTCTTTTACTTGCCTATTGCGGCTGGGGTTGGTGTTGAGTTTCCGATCGCCGACTCGTGGAGTATGTACCTGGACCAGGATATCGGACCGGTGGTGGGCGTCTTCTCGGGCGGATCGATGGTACAACTCTACTACCGCGGCGAGGTCGGCGTCGTCTACCGCTTCTAGCGAGCTGCAAAATGACCAAATGGGTGGCGGCCGTATTGCTTTTGGCCGGCGGCGCTCTGTTGCCGGCGTGCGACGAGGGCGCGCGTGGTGAGAGCGTCATCGCTGATGACGAGCGCCGGCGCGAAGGCGTCATTGCCTTGAGGGCCGAAGAGGGGTTCGTCATTGCTACCGGCGAGGTGGTTCGGGGGCCGGCCGCCGGCATTCGCCAGACGGATCTCATGGCCTTTGCCCACAACGGCAGCGTCAGCCTCGTGCCCGGCGATCCTCACGGCGGGATGATTGTGTTCAGGACCGCCGGCAAGCGAAACGAGAGTTTCGAGAGCCTCGAGGATGTGCCGGAGGCGGTCCCGGGCTATGGCCAGTACGATACGCTCTTGGCGCCGCAAGTCGGGTGGGCTTTTGCGATCAAGGGTAACGTGACCGACGGGACGGCGAGATTTCGGGTGGTCGAGGTCCCCGACCGTCCGGGAGGTCCCGTGAAGCTTGAATATGAGGCCATAATCGTCGGCCCATCCTGGGATTCGCGCGCGGATCCGCGCACATCTGCGGCGTCACCTGCACCGAATTAGTGCTCGACGTAGCGCTGCTACGACTGCGCCTAATTCGGCTTGTTTCC
>PWKZ01000304.1 GCA_003559575.1 Bradymonadales bacterium
GCGGGGCGCCGCGCGAGCCGCAATGCCAGCGCGGTGGCTTGTACCAGTCCGCTCAGGGGCTCCTCTGGAATCTCGAAGTCGAGCTCCAAGTTCTCATTCTTGCGCTCCTCGCTCATCACCAGCCAACGTGGCGCGGTCAGCGACGCGATGGGCTCGAAGCCCTCGGTCACTCCAGGGGACTCGTCTGCCGGCTCACCGGATGAGTCGACCGCGGGTGGTCTGAGCGCGGTGGCGCGCACCTTCCCGTACTGACGCGCGAGGTCGATCGCCTGCGTCCACAACGCGAGCGCCGCCTTGAGGGCGGTCGCAAAGCTGTCCCCGCCGGGATAGCGCTCGGCCAAAAGAAAGCGCGCGGCTCGTTCAAGCGCCGCGAGCCCGGCCGCGTCGACCGTGTCATCCACCGCCGCGTCAGGCAGATCGGGCAGCCCCTCCTCGTCGCGCCGCGCCAGGAATTCACCACGCACCTGCTTCCAGGCGAGAAATCGTATACAGGCCCCGGTCAACGCGTGGATGGCCTCACACGGGAGATCGACTATCTCTTGCGGCATGAGCGCCACAATCTCCTCTGAGTCCTGTGCCGCCTCGGCCAGCACATCGTCGAGGGCCGTCCATACATCCGTTGTCAGTACCGCCGGGTCGAGCACGCCCTCGCGACGTACGAAATCCCGGATCGTCATCATGTTTTCTCCGTTCCAGGTGCGATCACGACACGCTCTCGGAGCGAGCGAACCTTAGTCGCAGCTTAAGCGGGTGACACGCACCACCGTGGCACGTAACCGATAAGGAGGTCCAAATCGCGCGGGAAAAAGTAACGCGATCACGCACAAAAGGGCCGGACTGGCCAGCTTCCAACATGAGCTTACGCTCAATAATCCGACAAAGCAACACCATAATCGTCGGTTCGTTCTGAGGAGCGAGCGTGTGGAGTCGCGTGCATGTGCAAGGAAACAAGCCGTTCTTAGGCGCAGTCGTAGCAGAGCTTAAGTCGAGCACTAATTCGGTGCAGGTGACGCCGCAGATGTGCGTGAATCCGCGCGCGAATACCAGGATGGGCCGACGATTATGGCAATCCCCACCGGGGTTGTCTTCGCGGTGCGTCGCGCGGTAGGTTCGGGTCCCCGCGCATTTCTTTGGGGGGGGATTTGAACCCACAGCCAGGCCAAGAGGAGCCCATGCCGCGATTGAAACTCACTCCCGAGGATCGAACGGTGATCACCTCGCGACTGTCCTCGCTCGACGGGTACGCCGACATTTTTTTGAGAGCGTTGACACCCCTCGCCCAACACGCGTCCAATCGCGCCTACTTCCGATTGCACCTCGAATGGCCGCACGGAGGCGGCGGCCCTCGGCAAATCGTCGTCATGAAGCTTGGCGACAACCCTCTCACCGCCGATGAACACACCACCGGCCCGCCACCCCCGGCGCTGCCCTTTTTGATCCTGGCGCGCGACCTCTTCGCCGCTCAGCTACCCGTCCCGCAGGTGTTGGCTGACTGGACCGACCGCGGCCTCCTTCTGCTCGAAGACCTGGGCGACCTCACCCTCGCCGGGAAGCTCGCGGCTTGCCCACGCCAAGAGTGGCCGGCGACCTATCGCGCGGCCCTTGACCTCCTTGTTCTGTTCCAGGCTTCAATCGACGTCTTGCAGGCCCGTCGCTCCCTGGCGGTGAGAAGACGTTTTGAGCGCGCGCTCCTCACCTGGGAGCTACAGCATTTTCGCGAGTGGGGGATCGAAGCGCTCGGGCTGTCTCTAAGCCCGCCGGCGGCCAAAGTGCTCGAAACGACCTTCGTGCGCCTGGTCGACCAGATCGACGCCATGCCGGTGGGGCTGACTCATCGCGACTTTCAGAGCCGCAATTTGATGGTCCGCCCAGACGGGCTGCACCTGATCGACTTCCAGGACGCCCTACTCGCTCCGCCGGCCTACGATCTCGTCGCTTTGTTACGCGACTCCTATGTCGTCCTCACCCCCACCGAAGTCGACGCCGCGCTCGACTACTATCTCACTCAAAGAAGAGAATCTTCGAACTTGCCTACCCTCGAAGACGAGGAGCTTCGCGAAGCATTCGCGCGACTCACGGTCCAGCGGAAGTTGAAGGACGCCGGGCGCTTTATTTTCATTGATCGCCGGAAGGGTGATCCGTCTTTCCTCAAGTACGTCGCAAGCTCACTCGAATATGTTCTCGCGGCCCTCGATTCTCTCCCTGAGTTCGCTGAGCTGCGCGCCCTCCTGGAGGACCTGACGCCGCAGATCCGCGCCTCCGTAGGGGAGCTGGAGCGCCGCAGACGATGACCGACTTCAACGCCCTCATCCTGGCGGCCGGCCACGGCCGCCGCCTGCATCCACTGTCGGATCTCTTGCCCAAACCGCTCGTCCCGCTCTTCACCATCCCACTTGTCGACTTCGCGCTCGCACGGCTGACCCAGCTCACCCCCCTGCCCCGCCATGTGATAGTCAACCTCCACCACCGGTCAGCCGATCTCGTCGCGTATTTGGGTCATGGGCAGCGATTTGGCCTCGACATCCTGTACTCCGAAGAGCGCCCCCATATCCTGGGCACGGGCGGAGCGCTTCGGCGTAAGGCCGCGCAGCTAGCCCAAGGCCCTGTCATCGTTCAAAACGCCGACGTGTTCTTTTCCGCCCCCCTTGATCGACTTCGCGCGGCCCTCGCGCGGTGCCCCGACTGCTCGGCCGCGGTGGGACTCACACGCTGTGCGAGCCGCCCCGAGTTGAACCTTGTCAAGATGGACACGCCGGACCGCGAGGCGGGGGGAATTGTCGCGACAATCGGCCCCCCGGCCTCCGACGACAAGTGGGTCTTTGCCGGCGTCCATCTACTCACCCCGCGAATCTTCGACTACCTGCCACCGGATGGATTCTCCTGCGTAGTGCGCGATGGCTACCGGCCAATGATCGCCGCGGGCCACAAAGTGGCCGGAGTGGCGCTCCCGGACTCCCTTTGGCACGATCTCGGGACACCCTTGAGCTACCTCGAAGCTCATCTCCAACTCTTCCCTTCACTGGCGACATTCATCCCGCCCGGTGTGCCGTGGCCGTTCATCGAGACCTCGCGCGGCATGTTCCTCCATCCCGAGGCCCGAGTCGCTCCAGGAGCCGAGCTGACGCCCCCGGTGGTCATCGACGCCGGCGCATGTGTCGCGCGCGGAGCCCGGGTGGGACCTCGCGTCGTCCTTGGCCGCGACTCCGTGGTGGACGGCCGGGGCACAATCCGTGACTCCGTGGTCTGGCCTGGCGGTGAGGCGCTGTGTGCCCCCGATGAACCACTGGCGCGCGCGGTCGTCACAAAAGAGCTTACTTTGTTGTTGTAATCAACGGGGTCGGCCGTGCCCGCCCCGCGAACCCTTGCCCGAAGCCCGCTTGGGCTCGAAGTCGAGAAAGCGGACATGAATGTGGCCCGCGTGGCCGGGCTCGTGGCGAATAACCCCCCCGCGGGAGTTGGGACCGGCCGGATATTGAAACCATTCGGAGAGCTTGCGTTTGGGAGCCCCAAGGCGCCGCGCTTCTTCATACAGCGGTCGCTGTAGCGAGTAATCGATGAAGATCATGTCCACCTGACCCTGCCTGATGAACTGATAAAGAAGGGCCCAGGTCCGCCGCGCGTCGATGGTCGCCGGAGTAGTCTGCTCGAGATTGGGGTAATTATTGACCCCTTTGCGATAGATGGCGATGTCCACGTCGAGTCCGCGCTGGTGCGAGCGGTGGTTGCGGAGGGGTCCGCCGTGCTTGGCCGAAAGATCACCGATCAACAAGGTGGAATCGCCAAGCCGCCCTCGGAGCGCGCGGAACGCGAGCCGGATCTGCCGCACAGTGTTGGGGGTGCCCCAGGCGCGGGAGCGGTTGCGGACCCTGAAACCGCGCTCCGATGTGAGTTGGACCGCGTTCTTGAGATAGCCGGTGGTTCTCCGGCTCCCCCCCAAGCGCGCGATTGGCGGGACGCGGGGCGTTTCGACGGCCAACCGCAGGCCCGGCCTGATCCTGTCGCCGCGGGTGCGGTTGAGTTTCCGCAACCGCGACAAAGGCATCTGGTGGCGCTCGGCTATCGAACCAAGAGTATCGCCCGGCTTGACCACATATTCCCCGGGTTCCACTTGCCGGAGAAGTTTCTTGGAATAAATGGTGAGCACCTGGCCTGCGCGGATCAGGTGCGGGCTGGCAAGATCGTTAAACCCCAGGAGTTTTTCGGGGCTCACGCCATACTGCTTGGCGATCCCGATAACCGTCTCGCCACGTTTGATTTTGTGCTCGTACTGATAGTAGTCGTATTTGCCGAGGTCCGGCGGGCGTGGCGCCGTTGTCTTGCGGGCCGCGCGCCCGCGAGGTCTCCGCGCGGCCTGCGCGACAACAACGGGTTCACGCGACAAACCGCCACCTGACGCGCCCAACTCGGCACAAAGCGTTTGCGGCCGAACCAAAACTAGCGCGCACAACAAAAAGGAACTCATCACAAATCGGGACCGGCGCCCCGCCACAATCGCACCAGATCTCATCGCTCGAAAAACATCCTAAACGTCGGCTCGCCGCCGCGCCCCGGACGCGGCGAAAAAATCTTCTAGTCGTGAGCCCCTCCAGGAGCGCCCACTCCCAATCGTTTTGGGCTAACGCAAGTTGCCCACACGCGTCAAGCCTTCAAACCGGTTCGTTCTGAGGAGACCCGCTAAGTGGAGGCGCGTGCATGTGGCAAGGAAACGAGCCGTTCTTAGGCGGAGGCCAACGCAGCGCCTTCGTCGAGCACTAATTCGGTGTGGATGGCGCCGCAGATTGTCCCGTAGCGGGTAAGGCCGGTGCGGGTGGGAAACTAGGAGGGGTCAAGGAAACCGCCAGGAACCCGCCACAAGCCCACCTCCGGGCAAGGGTGTCGCCGAGAGGCGGGCCATCGATGGCCCGCTCCTCCCGCTTTCACGAGTCGCGGGATCAGGGCGTCGCAGCGCGTCGACGATGATCATCGTCACCCCGGAGACCACGAGCGCCCCCCCGGTGGCGTACAACGACGCCATGATGATCGTGTTGCGGTCCGACTCACGTTTGAGCGAGTCAAAGCGGTCGTCGAACTCTTCCCCGACCGGAAGTTGGTTGGCTTCGTCGGCCTTGGATATCGCGAGGTAATGAAAGACGCCACCGGTCCCGGCGGCACCAATCCCCGCTCCAAGCATGGCCCAGCCTGTAATCCCGAGCGCGCTCCAGCCGGCCGGCGCCAACTCATCGTCAATCACCACGGGCTCAACCCACGCAGTGCGCTTGGGCTTATCCTCTTCACTCTCGAGCCCGTCGTCGACTTCCATTGTCTCCTGAGCGACCTCCCGCACCCCCGGCGGCTCAGGGGGAGGCTCCCGCCGCGGCGCCGTGTCGCTTGCAAGCGCCCTCGAGGTAAGCCTGAGCATCGCGCCCAACTCGAAGGTATCGCCCGGCAGTACCTTGACGAGCTGCTTCAGCGGTTGGGCCTCCGGATGAACGACGCTCACGAGATAAATGTCAGGCAAAAGATCGATCTCGCAGGGGACCGTGCAACGCCTCTCCCCGTCCAGATAAACTTCCGCATGGCGCTGATTGGCGCGTACCTGAAGAGTGCCCGGCTCCAGCTGCGGCGAAAGCTCCACCGTGACTGTCTCCACGAAGTCTCCCGCCCCGATCGAGACCTCTTCCTCTCTGTCAACAAATCCGTCTGCCCGCGCCAAGATTAAGTGCCGCCCGCTCGGCACGAAGCGCGCTTGTCCGGATTCGATGCGGTTTGCGGGCGCCACTCGGTTCAGATAAACCTCGGCTGAAGAAGGATGAGCGATAACCTCGAGAAGGCCGTGGTCGCGTTCCAGCTCACGCTCGAGCATCGCGATTCGACCACGCACCTCATCACTCGTGCGATGAAGCTCCCCGATCATCGCGAGGTAACTACGATAGACGGAGTGAGCCTCGCGCAAGCGCCCGATCTCCTCGAGGACTTTGCCCTCCTCGAGCGATATTGACGCCAGCGGCGCCACGCTTCGTGCGCGCTCAAACGCACTCCGTCCCTCTTCCACCTGGCCTACCCGGATCAGGAGGCGCCCTTCAGAGACGAGTCGCATCGCCTCATGGGACGCTCGAGACGTGCCCTCGAGGGCCTGCTCGGCGATGGCCGCGCCCGGCGCCAACATCAGAAGCGCCCCCCAAAAAAGAAGCATTGTTCGATTAGCGCAACTCACCTAATTCTCTCAATCCGGCGGTCGGCCCTTGCGACCCGCGCCCCGCGGGTTAATCGCTGTCGCCGACAATCGTCACCCCAGCGCTGGTTCCAATGCGGCTCGCCCCGGCTTCGAGCATTGCGCATGCTTGATCCCGCGTCCGAATCCCGCCCGAAGCCTTCACCGCCACTCGAGGGCCGACTACCCGCTTCATCAACACCACATCCTCGACGGTGGCCCCACCCCCACCAAAACCGGTGCAGGTCTTGACGAATGAGGCGCCGGCCACCTTGGCGAGCACGCAGGCGATCACTTTCCCTTCCGCGTCGAGCCCCGCCGTCTCAATTATCACTTTGACAGCCGCGGGCTTCACAGCCTCGACCACAGCGCGCACATCCTCCACCACCCCGCCATAGTCCCCGGACTTGAAGAGCCCTCGATTCATCACCATATCGATCTCTGCGGCACCGGCGCGCACCGCCTCGGAGGCCTCATAGGCTTTTGCACGCGAGCTCGTTGCCCCGAGCGGGAAGCCTACCACCCCGCAGACGACTGTCTTGGACCCCTCTAGCTCGGTGGCACATAACGCCACGTTCCCAGAGTTGACGCAGACCGCATAAAACCCGTGCTCGCGCGCCTCTCGGCAACACGCGATTATCTCGCCGCGATCGGCGTCGGCCCGGAGGCAAGTATGGTCAATGGCGCGGACCAACTCGGCCGTCGAAAAGGAGCGTGATTGCGCACCGTCCCGACAGCGCGCCAGAGCCACTTGCATCACGGGCGAGTCCGTCATCACTCACTCCCTCCCGCGCAGAAAATCGCTCACTTGTCGCACAAACCACCGCGGATCCTCCAGGAAACCATAGGGGCCCGTTCCGACCTTGGACCGGGTTTGCACGCGACCTCTCGTGAGTTCAACCACTCGATCATAGCGCTTGTCCCGCAAGCCCCCGAATTCCTTGGGACACGGATGTAGGATGAGCACAGGGGCCGAAGAAAAAACAAACGGTTCGACCAGATCTATCTCTGAGAGTTGTTCGAGCACCGACTGACGCAATAATGGATCGAAGCGCGGCGGTTCGTGCTCGAGAGCCGCCTCCGGGTTGACGAAAAACGCCGGCCAAGCGTAGTACGCATAGCGTCGCCCAAGCGCGTCGCCCGAGTAACCGCCGGCGTGCCCCACAACCCAACGAAAAGCTCCACGCAGGTCGCCCGCGAGCCGCCGCTCGATCAGCTCGTCCCGCTCCCCGAGACCGCTACCGTCCAGGTAAGGGGGATTCAGCAAGACCACGCTGCTCGTGTTTTCTGGAAAACTCGCCGCGTATCGAATCGCCACGAGCGCTCCGTAGCCGTGGCCGACGAGCGCCACTTCCTTTTTCCCAACGGCGCGTCTCAACACCTCCACGTCGAGAGCTTCGCGCATGAGCGAGAAGTCGTCGAACGGCCGTTCGCCGAGCGACATCCCGCGGCCGCGCGGGTCGTACGAGAGGACATCAAATCGCCGCGAGAGCCGCGCGAGCCCATTACGCAAAAGCGCTGAGTCACCGTCGGGCCCGTCCGGGATCAAAACCACGGTGGGATTGCGGGAGCGACCCGAGCGAAAGTACGCGAGCGCCTGCCCATCGTCGGTCACGACTCGGGAGATACCGTCGCCCTCGCGTGCAACTGGGCGCTCTCTCTTGCGCAGCCGCCTCTCGTTGGCCCGATACCAGCCGCGAGTGTCGAGAGACTCACCCTCGGTCTCTTGCGCTCGCATCAGTCTCCGCAGCGCCAGCTCAATATGGGGTTGCAGCTCTCGTGCGCTCTCGCCGCGTGCCCTCTCGAGCGCCGGCATGCGCCAGGGCTCGGCCATCAGCCCAAGCGCCTCGATCGCAGCCCGCCTCACCGAGATGCGCTCGTACTGCAGGATCCGCTCGAAGAGCGCGCCCGTCTCTTCACCCCCAAGAAAATAGAGGCCGCGCACGGCGGCCGCCCGTTTGGTCGGAGAGTCATCCTCTTCGATCACGCCTTTCAAGAGCGCACCCGCCTCGGCATCGCCGTGTCGCCAGAGCGTCTTGATTGCAAACTTGGCCAGCTCGGTGTCCTCGGAGTCCAGAAGCTTCGCAAACACCGGCCGCAGATCGGACGAATAAAACCGCCCCATCACCTCCAACGCGTCGCGGCGGTGGGGGTTTTCCTCATCGACAGCCATCTCGAGGAGCAGCGGCACCGCGCTCGCGTCCGCCACCGCCGCTATCAAATCGAGCGCCAGAAGCCTTATGCGGCGATCCGGATGAGCCACAAGGTCGGCCACCTCCCTGCCTGGCAGGACACCGATCCGCAAGAGCGCCTGGAGCGCGTGCCGCTCGCGCTCGCGGTCGCCGGATTTGAGAATCAGCGCCAGCGTTCTGACGGCCGGGAGGCCGGTCTCGACGAGCGCCTCAATGGCGGTCGGGACAAGTCGTTCCTGGGATAGCGCACCGACTAGCAACGGGACGGCCTCGCGTGATCGCATCTGACCAAGCGCCCAGGCAATGCGCTCCAGAACCTCCTGGTCGGGCGCCGGAGAACGCCCCTGCTCACGGCTAAGCGCCAACCCAAGCGGTCGCATCGCGCTCAGGTCAGAGATCTCGCCCAGCGCCTGAGCAGCCATGATGCGCACGCTCGCCTGAGGGTGCTCGAGCCGACGAGCCAACCCGGGGACGGCCTCGCGCGCGCGATCTCGACCAAGCTGCGGGATCACTGCCTGCACGTACTCGGTCTCCGCGTGGTCCAGGTATTCGAGCAACAGCGGCCGAACTGCCTCCCGGTCGGCCATCTCCCCGAGGCCGTGGAGAATCCTCAAGGTCACCGCTCGATCCCGGTGATCCAGGAGCGCCCTCAAGACGGGAATCCCGGAGGATCCGAGTGCGAGCGTCGCGTCGACTATCTGCCGGCGTCCCTCCGAGGTGAGCTCTGGATTCCTCGTCTCCTCCAAAAGAAGAGTGACGGCGGCTCCGCGAAACGGTGCCAGATTCATGAGAGCCGGCGCGCGATACTCGGGAAGGTCGAGCAGAGGAACAACGTGCTCGATCAGCTCGGGGTCGCCCTCGCGGCCGAGTCCATAGACGATGGCGCCAACCAGCGAGGGATCAGGCAGCGGCGAGAGGAGAGACAACAAAAAATCGCGTGTGGCGGGATCTTCCGCGAGCGGTAGCGAGCGGATCGCCGCGGCTCTGATCTCGGGAGGCGCCGGCTGCGGCGAGACACGCCGCACGAGCGCTCTGAGCGCAGTCGCCCCTCCGGGGACGGCGTTTGCGGCGACCTCATTGAGAGCCGCCAGGGCGGTCTTCAAATCCGGGTGTTCAAACATCTCGAAGAGCACATCAAAGGTGCGGGGTTCCTTGAAACGGGCCAACGCCTTGATGGCTGCCAGGCGTACCGCTCTCTGCTCGTGGCCCAGGAAAGGCAAGACGTCGAAGGCGGCCGCCGGGGGGAGATTACAGAGCTCGGCGACCAGCTCAGCCGCTTCGACTTCGTCGACCGGTTCTCGCTCACCCGCCAACGCCACCTCATCCATCAGCTCGTGCACACGACGCGACGAGGCCTGGAGCGAGTCGCTGCCGAAAATGAACGCGAGAGTCAACGAGATTAGCACCCCAACGGTTACACACCGGCTGGAGGCAGGTTTCCCGACCGACGCCCCGCATTTTCGGGTTTCGCTTCGTATCGCCATCCCTGCTCCTGCTCCGGCGCGCGTCCTCACGCGCGCCCCAAAAAAGATCTCAGGGGCAACCGCGCGCTGACAGCAGCAGCGTAATGCTCCGCCCTTCCGTGTTCATGATCGCGTAATCCGGGCAGGGATCGTCGTTGAAGAACCCCTCCACAATCTTGCCCGGCGCCCGCCCGGTGGGCACATCGAGATAGGCCGGAAAACGCCGTCCCTCGGCACCGAAGAATATCGTCACGGTGTCGGAGCCCTCGTTGGAGACGAGCAGATCCGGCATACCGTCGAAGTTGATGTCGTCGGCGATGACCCACTGGGGGTTCCGGCGGGGATAGGGACGACCGGTCGAGATGTACTGGATCGCCTCAAATCCCCAGGTGGCAGGCGGTCGTGGCGCGCGCCCGTAGCCGATGGCAACGTTGTTCTCGACAACCACCACGAAATCGGCGAACCCGTCACCGTCGAGATCCGCTCCGGTCAGCGCCGATGGCGACGGAGGGGTCGAGAGATAAATGGGCGCGGTGAACATGGCCGCCGGCGGCAGACGGGTGAGGAGAGCCACGGCCTGGTCCCTGTTACACGCGATCATGAGATCGATACGTCCGTTTTGCGGAATATGGAAGTCGTGAAAAGTGCCCCACAATGGTGAGCGTGGCAGATAGGTCGCGAACCGCGGCGAGGAGAACGTGCCGGGTGGACTGGCGATGGAGGTCCAGGTGGAGAGAGTCGGCGGAATATAACTCTCCTCGTCGAGTGGGTTACCCACCTCATCGCTCATGATGACGAGATCCATCCGACCATCGCCGTCCATGTCACGGCCGAGCATCGCCCTCGGCACCTGCTCGACACTGATCGTCCCATCCGGCCCGGGAGCATCAGCGAGGGTCACGAACCCAATCCCCCTTAGCCACGGCTTCATCCAGGAGCCTTCGAATTCCACGAAAGGTGCAAATGTCCCATCCCCACGATTCCTGAGGGTCGCAATATTGGGTACTGGAACCGGTTCGATCAAAGGCTGTCCCTGGGCATCGAAGCGTTGCTCGCCAAATTCGTCAAAGATTCCTAGATCCATTGTAGCGCCAGGATCACCGGACACCGCGACGACAACGTCGCGCGCCATGTCCGCGTCGAGTCTGCCAAGCGCCAGCGCCATCGGCGCGCCGGTGAACGCGGGCGGGAGCCATGTGATCCTGGCCGGACCGCGAGGAAAGTCACCCCGGCTCTCGTAGACGAGCACGGGGATCAGGTTGGCGTCCGTCAGGATATCAACCTCACCGTTCGGTTCCAGCGGAGGCACCCGGGTTTCTCCCAAACGAACCGCGCGGTCGGCCAGAACCACGAGATCATCGAGCTGGTGTTGGTTGTCGGTGACCGTCAGGCCGGTCGCGATATCCACCGGCAACATCGGGCCACGACCCGGATCCTCAGAGTTGATGAACGGCAAAAGGATCTCAGGCGGCAGATCGAGATCACCGCCCGTCAGCCCCAACCCCACCATCAGTCGGCCGGTCCCCCCGTTGACGTAGAGGATGTCATTGCGACCGTCGAGATTCATGTCGAGACCGTGGACATGGCGCGGGGTGCGCCCAGCGCTGAACGCCCCCGAGAACCGAAATCTCTCCGCGCTCTCCTGGTACAGAAAGACACGCAACAGGCTAGCGCCCGGCGATGCCAAGACCAGATCCCGTGCGTCGCGTTGGAGCATCGAGACAGGAACAATCTCTTCGGCGTGGGCGCCGAGTTCTTCAAATGCGATCTTTTTGAAGGTCCCAAGGCCCGTTCCCTCGAAAAAGTACAAGCGCCGATCTCCGCTGGTGGCGACAACGAGATCCAGGGTGTCGCCACCCCGGAAGTTCATCGGTTGCAAACGCACCGGCTCGCCCTGGCTCGTGGGGGAGACAAACGTATCGAGCGCATCGTAGAAGCCTCCTTCCCCGTCTCCAAGATGGCACGAGACCTGACGCGCGCCCTCACGGCCGACCAAGATGTCCTGAATCCCATCCTGGTTGAAGTCGGCGATGTGGATATCGACGATCCCAGCCACACCACGCACGTAGTAGGGCTCCTCAAAGAAATAACT
Organism: Bradymonadales bacterium; assembly: GCA_003559575.1. Classification (GTDB taxonomy): domain Bacteria; phylum Myxococcota_A; class UBA9042; order PWKZ01; family PWKZ01; genus PWKZ01. Next base: position 11,938 of record PWKZ01000304.1, read on the forward strand.
CTCCCCGGCGGGCTCGTCGTTCTCGTCGTTCTCGTCGTTCTCGCCGTTCTCGTCGTTCTCGCCGTTCTCGTCGTTCTCGCCGTTCTCGTCGTTCTCGCCGTTCTCGTCGTTCTCGCCAGGATCCGGCGCGGGTTCCTCATCGACCGGCGGCAAAGTATCCGGCACACGCCCGTAGAGAACCGCCAAGCCGTGCTCATCCGTCTCCATCGCGACCACTAGATCGGGGATCCCATCGTCGTTCAAATCGCCGTACGCGACCGCCTCACCGGCTTGGCCCACCGTGCGGTCGTGGATCACCACGTAATCGTCCAGAGCGCGCTCGTGCGCGGGCGGGCGCCGCAGCGCCGCCCGCACAGTCATCCCGCCGGAGCCCCGGCCAATCATGAGGAGATCCTCCTGGCCGTCATCGTCGAGATCCTGCAAGAAGAGTCTGTCGGCCTGGCCCTGGGTCTCGTCGAGGAGCTTGAAGCCCCCCTTGAAAGCGCCGCCCGCGTCCCCAAGGAGAATCCAGAGTCCGTTGCTGGTCGAGACCCAGACGTCGGGGTATTCATCGTCATCAAAATGCCCTGGGACAATGGACAATATCTCAGTGTCGACTCCAAAGTCGAACGTGTGTCCGAGTCGGTATCGGGGCGCGGGGATGACGCGAACGGGGATCTGAAGCTCGGTGATTCGACCCACATGGTCGATCGCCTCGACCGTGATCTCGCTCGCCTCGGGGCGATCACTCAGGTCTACTTTGACGATGTACTCCCCAAGGGGTGCAATGGGCAGGTCACGCTCCAGGTTCCCGTCCACGAAAACAAAGAGCCGCGAGAGACCGAAGGTGTCGTCAGCGCTCAAATGGAGCCGCGCCTTGCCCACCACCATCATGAACTCGTCTTCCGCCACGGCGTCATGCAAGAAAAGCTCGGGCGGCTCGAGGTCCAGACTGATTCTTCTCCTGGCAGTGGTCTGTTGCCCCCCGTGCGAGATCGCCAAAAAGGCCAGCTCGTACTCTCCCTCCTCATATTCTTCTTCGAGCTCACTGAAGCTTATGGTGTACTCACCCGACGGTTCGACGGCCGGCTGCAGCACAGCCTCACCATCGACACCGAACGCCACCGTCCGCACTCCATCCTCTGGCCCGACCCGGACACGAATTATCGTATCGGCGTCAATTATGGCGCCTTCCTCCGGCTCGAGAAACTCCACCTCCGGTGCCTGGGGCTCGACGACTTCGGGCGGCGGCACCGGAGAGATTTCGGCGCCGACATCCGTCACCACGTCGGGCGTCACCACGTCGGGCGTCACCACGTCTGGGGGCGGCTGAACTGTATCCTCCTCCACTGGAGGCAGCTCGCGCCACCCGGGGGTCGGAGGGCCGGAGTCGTCATCACACCCTGAGAGCAAGCAAGCCGCCAGTAAGAGAGCGCCAATTAAAAGGCAGGTGGGATAACGTTCTCCTGCGGGCCGATATCCGGCGAGTTGATCGACTATGTTCACGGGCGCCCCCTAATTACTCGCATCGGCAGGCGGCACGTCCCGGCGTGCAGCCGCGCTCTTAAAAAAAATTTCACCCCAACCGGGTGTTAGGGCGAGCGACTAAAGATTATCTGGCCCTATGGGCAGCGGGTCAAGAACGCCGCCACAAGTCACCCGCCCCTGCCGCGCGTCGCTCGGCCAAAATCAGGCTGCCACCCATCACTAGCGGTACCCCAAAAGCCACGCAAATGGTTAGCAAATGAATGTTCCAGAACAGAAACCATGGCGAAGTAAACATCCCCACCAGCCCGAGGAGCGTGAGGACCAGCGGCAGGCACGCCAAGTGACCCCAAAAGAGCAAGCGCACCCAATCATACTGAACCTTGGCGCCCGGTACGAGGCAGTGGAGCGCGGTGAGCGCTGCGAGCGCAATCGGTGACAGCATCCCGATGAACGCCACAAGACGCCAAACCAATCCGGCTTCGGACATGCTCCACACTTTGAATATATAAACCAGCGGTAGCATCCCATCGATTGGCACCACAAGCCACAGCAAACACGCGAGAAGGGATGCAAACAGCAATATGCGCCCCACGAGGAGTGCCCCCCCCTGGAGCAAGTATAACCCTGCACCCGAGGTCACGCCCCAGAGAAGCACGAAAAATCCGACCAACGGCGTCGTCGGTGGGGCGCTCCCGCTCAACTGTGCGAGCGCCAACAGACCTATGAGACCAATACCGGTGGCGGCGGCAATAAGCGGCGGCGCCAACAGTTGCGCGCGCAAAAAACCAAACGCCACGAATGAAGCGCCACCGGCGAGGGACCAAAACAAGACGAACGCCACTCCCCGGCCTTCCCGCATCAGATCCCACGAATAGTAGGTCGTGCCCTGGTGCCCGACCCAGGGCAGAAACCACTGCACGACGAGCGCGAATCCGAGGATCTTGCAGGCGAGCTGAAGCGCGCCCTGATCGGCCAGGCGGTCAACGCTCGGGAGGCTTATCTTTCTTGGATCGAGCACGGTCACACCCCATGATGGCGAGAGGTTTTGGCTTTGGCTAAACTTGCGTCCAACCGAACAAACTGTCAAGAGTGACTTGAGTGCTGTGCCGGACAGAGGCTAGGACTATGCCCTCGCGAGACAACCGCCTGCTGCGCTTCGTGTGGTCCAACAAATGGTACTGGCTGGTGCCGATCCTGCTGCTCCTTGCGCTCGTTCTCTTCGTGCTGCTTATTCCC
>PWKZ01000206.1 GCA_003559575.1 Bradymonadales bacterium
AAACAAGCCGAATTAGGCGGAGGCCAACGCAGCGCCTACGTCGAGCACTAATTCGGTGCAGGTGACGCCGCAGATGTGCGTGAATCCGCGCGCGAATACCAGGATGGGCCGACGATTATGGATGAGGAGTTGGAGATGAGCGAAAAAGTCTGGTACTACCTCCGCAACGGAGAGCAACACGGTCCAGTGGGGATCGAGGACCTCCAGGCCCTCATGCAAAGTGACAGCCTGGCGGAGAGCGACCTCGTCTGGAAGGAGGGGATGGATGGCTGGGAGCCGGCCGGGCAGGTGGAGGAGCTTGCTCCCCAAAGAGGCATTCCGGAGCCGCCTCCGGTGGCCGCCCCACCCGGTCCGCAAGCACAGGCGGCGCCACCGCGCGCCAGCGGCCCGGGGCTCCTCGGACGCATCGAGACCCTCGGCGACCAGGAGGGGCTCGTCCAACAAATGCCGCATCTGCGCCTGATCCAGAAGTTACTCGATAAACTACAGGGGTGCTTCTCCGCAAAGTTGCTCGATGGGGTCGACCGCTGGGCCAAGGGAATCGGCAGCGTCGCCCTGCTTCTCGCCGCGGCGTTTCTGATGCTGAGCTACCTGGTGACGGCGATCGCCCACGGCGAGATGATTGAGTTGATGGGCGGCGGGAGGGCCCAGTACGTTTTGATCGCGCTCGTCGCGATTCCCCTCGGCATTCTGTTGATGCACTTCATGGCGTCCAAGTTCCTCGACGCCGGCCGCTCGCTGTTGAGTGAGTCGCCGAGCGCGTTCTCCTCGACCGCTTTTCTTCACTGCTACGCTTTGGGGAACCTGTTGCTGGGGGGGGTTGCCATCTTGGGAGGGCTCCTCTCGCTCATAAGCGGCTCGTTTGTCCAGGCGATAGGCCTCCTCGCGGCGGCGCCCGTTCTTTTCTATGTTTGCGGGGTGGCGCTCAACCCTGCTCTCATCAACGTGCGAGTCGGCCACCGCGCCTCGGCCGGCGAAGAGGCGATCGGGATCCTCGCGTTCCTCTACAAGCTCCCGTTGCGCCTTGTTCCTTTTGTCTTTGGAGTGGGGATGGTCGCGGCTTTTCTGGGCAGCCTTTATGTGGCGATTCGGCTCATGGCCGACTCGAGCTGGCTAATGCTGCTGCAACCGCTCACGATGGTGCTCGTGGTCCTGGCGCTGTTCCCTATTATCGCCTACCTGTTGTTCTTGCTCCTCTATCTCGTGGTCGACGTGCTGCGCGCCATCTTGGCGATCCCGGCCAAACTCGACGCACTCCGCAAGGACTCGGAGTAACCCCCCCCGTTCCTCAATCCTCCACCCTTTCAGGTTTCAGCAGTCGGCTTTCAGACAAGGTACTGGAATCGCGGTCTCGATCTGATCGCTGTCAAATAAAAATCGATGGGTTTTGCGAAGGGGAGCGGGAAACGGGACTCGAACCCGCGACGTTCAGCTTGGGAAGCTGACACTCTACCAACTGAGTTATTCCCGCCTGCTGCCAAAGAACAAAGGGTTTATAGGCAGTGATGGGGCGCTTGTCAAGAGAACGGTGGCGTGGCACCCTCAAACCCGAGGACGCGCGGGAGGTGCTCGTTGGCGAAGACTGCGACAGATTCAATGCGCCGGTTCGCCGTAATGCTCAACTACAACGCCAAAAAGGTCTCCGCGGAGGTGCGCGCCGAGCTTGCGCGCCTCGTCCCCCCCGACGATTTGTTCTTCTCCTCCAGCCTGGAGGAGGCCCAGCGGATCACGCAGCTCCTGGTGGAGCGCCGCTACCCGGTGGTTTTCACCGGTGGGGGCGACGGAACGGTGATCGACTTCATCGAGCGTATCACGCGGGTGGCCGAGGACATGCCGCAGTTCCCCTGCCCCAACATCGGGATCCTGAGGTTGGGGACCGGCAACGCGCTGGCGCAAATGGTCAGCTCGGGGAGCTTCGCGAGCGACATCAAGGCATATGTCGAGAACGGCTTTCAGGATTTGCAACGCCTGGGGCTCGTCGAATTTGAAGGCCGGCGCTTTCCGTTTTGCGGGTTTGGGTGGGACGCCGAGATTCTGAACGACTACATCGCGGTCAAGGAACGCTTCAAGGACACGCCGTTCCTCGGCAAATTCTCCCAGAGCCTGGGGGGCTACGGGGTGGCTATCGGGACACGCACCATTCCCCGCATCTTTGCTCGCACCGTGCGCCGCCAAACAGGCGTCGTGACCATCAGGAATCTTGGCGAGCGCGCCTACCGACTCGGGGTCGGCGGGAACGTCCGCCGGGTCATCCGGCAGGGCGAGACCATCTACGAGGGACCGTTGAGCGCGGTCATCGTGGGGACTTCGCCCTACTACGGGTTCGGGCTGAAGGTCTTGCCGTTTGCCGGATTGACCCCCCACTTCATGCAGGTGCGGGTCGCCTCGATACCGCTCAGGGCCGCCCTTGCCAACATCGGTCCCCTCTGGAACGGCGAGTGGTATCACGACGAGATGCGTGATTACTATGCCACCGACTTGCTGATCGAGCTCGATCAGGACTTCCCGTTTCAGATTGGCGGGGATGGTCAGGGGTGGCGGCGCGGTGGTCGCTTCACCCTCTCGGAGGCTTCGGTTCAACTGGTGCGGTTCATTTGACTGACGAGACAAAAAAACCCGATCCGCCACGACGCCCTCGATACAAAACCGACATCGAGGAGCTCGAGCGGATCTGCACGGTGGAGTTCGTGCGCGCCGGCGGTCCCGGGGGACAGCACCGCAACCGCCGGGAGACCGGGATCCGCTTGTGGCACCCTCCCACCGGGATTGTCATTGTCGCCACCGAGCGCCGCTCCAGAGTGCAAAACCTCACGAACGCTTTCGGGCGGTTGGCCGAGCGGCTCGAGGCCTTGAACCGGGTCCCAAAGAGACGCCGTCCATCCAAGCTACCGGCCGCAAAGAAACGCGCGCGGCTGGATAATAAAAAGCACCACGGGCGCAAGAAAGCGCTCCGCCGCCCACCACGCCACGAATAGTCACCTCGCTTACGCGGGCCGTTCTGTACGGAGGTGAGCTGCAAGCCGATTCGGGCGGAGGGATGGCATAACTGGTGAAGCCGACGCGGCAGATAACCCCGTAGCCGAGCGCGAATGCCGAGCCAAGTATGTAATTGTGGGCCTTGGATCGCGCGCCCATAATGGGCTAAGATCAGACCTCGCGCCGGCGGTGGGTTGAGACTCCGCCGGGCGACAACCATTCAGGAGGAGCTATTCATGAGCTGCGGTCATTTCAAAGTCCCGATCCCCAAAAACGAGCCGGTGAAGGATTACGCCCCCGGCTCTCCCGAGCGCTCCGAGCTTCAAGAGACGATTGCCAGAATGCGCTCCGCGACGCGCGAGATCCCGATGGTCATTGGCGGGCGGGAGGTGCGAACCGGGACGCTCGCCGACTGCCGCGAGCCCCACGATCACGCGCACGTCATCGGGCGCTTCCACCAGGGGAGCGCCGCACATGTGGCGGACGCCATCGCCGCCGCACAGAAGGCCAAGCCCGAGTGGGCGGCGATGCCCTGGGAGGCGCGCGCGGCCATCTTCCTTCGCGCCGCCGATCTGCTCGCGACCCGCTACCGCCCCATCCTGAACGGCGCCACAATAGTCGGACAGAGCAAGAACGTGATGCAGGCCGAGATCGACTCCGCCTGTGAACTCATCGACTTCTTGCGCTACAACGTGGGCTACATGTCGGAGATCATGCGCAACCAACCCGAGTCGGGGGCCGGCGTCTGGAACCGGCTCGACTATCGCCCGCTCGAGGGGTTCGTGCTGGCCATCACTCCGTTCAATTTCACCGCCATCGCGGGCAACCTGCCGTCCGCTCCGGCCATGCTCGGCAACACCGTCGTCTGGAAGCCGGCGTCGACCGCGGTCTATAGCGCCCACTTCGTGATGCAGCTCCTGATGGAAGCCGGGTTGCCTGACGGGGTCATCAACATGGTCCTGGGATCGGGCCGCGAGGTGGGGCCGAGCGCCCTGGTGCATCCCGACCTTGCCGGGGTCCACTTCACCGGCAGCACCGGGGTGTTTCGACAGATGTGGCGGCTCTTGGGCGACAACATCGCCGATTATCGCACCTATCCCCGGATCGTGGGCGAGACCGGCGGCAAGGACTTTGTCTTCGCGCACCCGTCGGCCGACATCGACTCCCTCGCGACCGCCCTGGTGCGCGGAGCGTTCGAGTATCAGGGGCAAAAATGTTCCGCCGCGTCCCGCGCGTACATCCCCGACAACTTGTGGCCGCGGCTCCGCGAGCGGTTAGGCGACGAGATCGCGACCATTCCCATGGGCGATCCGGCCGACTTCGGCAACTTGATGGGCGCGGTGATCGATCGCGCTTCGTTCGACAAGCTCGCGGCAGCGCAGCGCGAGGCGCGCGAGAGTGCCGACTATGAGGTCATCGCCGGCGGCGAGTCCGACCCCTCCAAGGGCTACTTCGTCGCCCCCACGCTGGTCAAGAGCGCTGATCCGAAGAGCCGCCTGATGAGCGAGGAGTTGTTCGGCCCGCTCTTGACCGTTTACGTCTACCCGGAGCGCGATTTCCTGAAAACACTGCGCCTCTGCGATGAGACCTCCCCCTACGGCTTGACGGGCGCCATCTTCAGCCGCGACCGGCAAGCGGCGGTGATTGCCACCGAGGAGCTGCGCCACGCCGCGGGCAACTTCTACATCAACGACAAGCCCACCGGCGCCGTGGTGGGCCAGCAGCCGTTCGGCGGCGGCCGCGCCTCGGGCACCAACGACAAGGCCGGCGGCATTTGGAACATGCTGCGCTGGGTGTCGCCACGCACCATCAAGGAGACCTTTGTGCCGCCGACGGATTATCGCTATCCGCACATGTGGGCGCAGGGAGAGAGACGATGAAGATCCGCGAGTCGTTCCGCGCCGCGAGTAGCGCGCGCCGGACTGTTGGAGATCGGCCTCGCGGCCGGTTTTTGCCGCCCTCCATCCTGAGCGTGGCTTGCCTGCTGACCGTTCTGCTGCCGGCCACCGCCCACGCCCAGCTCACCGTCGACGACGTGGCGGTGGTGGTGGACGTGGACGGCAAGATCGCCGCCGGGGAGGGGAGTTTCCTCCCCGGCATGGTCACCCCCGACGGATGGCTGGCGAGCACGGCCTGCGCGTTCTTCGAGGAGTGGGAGGACGAATACGACGTCATCTTCGTCTTCACCACCCTCAGCAGGGGGGGCACCCCGATCCAACAGGGCTGGCCGGTGCAGCGGGCGGCGATGGGCATCGGTCGCGACCGTTGGGGTGATCAGACGAGCCGCTTCTGCGCCGGCAATCAAAGACTCAAGCAGGCGGTCAACATGGGGCGGATCGAGGATCTGCCCGACACGCCCGACGGTCTTTGGGGCCTCGGGATGAGCGGCATGGAGCTCATGGCCCACGAGTTCGGCCATCACTGGCTGGCCACGGTGAACTTCGACAAGGACGACGGCCAGGGCTTGCAGTGCCATCTGCGGGGCTACGAGCCTTCGGGGAATAACGGAGGGGGGCCCTCGCCCGGCGCGCAGACCTGCAGCGGCGGATACGCCGAGGCCGACTTCAACAACCACTGGTCATACTACTTCAACTCGCAGTCCGTGATGTACGGCAGCAATATCGAGGATCTCGGCGACGGCCAGTTCCGTTTTGTCTACGAAGGACCCGGCTACGGCCCGCTCGACCAATATCTGATGGGGCTGCGCGCCCCGGAGGAGGTCGGGCCCCTGTTCCTGGTGGAGACGAATATGGGCCTCACCGGCTCGTCCTCCGTGCTGGTGCGCGAGGATAGAATAGTCTCGGGGACGCGGGTGGACTTCACGATCGACGACATCATCCACGCCGAGGGGCCGCGCGACCCGCCCACCTCGCCGTGCCACTGGAAGGCGGCGGCGATTCTGCTCGTGCCGGAAGAAGGCTACCCGCCGTTTCCACAGCATGTACGCCAGGTGCGCGACTACGCCGAGCGTTTCGAGGAGTTCTACGACTGGGCGACCGATCATCGCGGCTCGATGGACTTCACGTTGGACGGTCGCGGCGCGGGCACCAAGACCTGTCCGGCGCCGGGGTATGGCCCCCCTGATGACCATGAACCTGAACCAGACGCCGGCGGCCCGATCGGTGAGCCGGATGTGACCGCCCCGTCGACCCCCGACATTGGGCCGCCCCCGCCGGACTCGACCGGCCGGGAGGTCGAGCCCCTGCCCCAAGAGGACATCGGGGAGAGCGGCGCCCCTGGTTGCACGCCGGGCACCCTGGCCTGCACCGCGGTGCATTGGGTGCAGCGCTGTGATGAGGACGGGTTGGGCTATACAGTGGTCGAGAACTGCTCGGATCGCGGTCTCACTTGCCGCGTCGGGGAGTGTGTCTCACGCGAGAGCGACAAAACCGGCGGCGGCTGTGGGGTAAGCGGCTCATCCTCGACACCGCCGGTTGCGCTGTTGTTGCTCGTCTGTGCCCTCTTGACGCCCGCCGTAATTCGCGCTCGTTTTCTTTTCCGCTCACGGGAATTCCCGCCCTCTTGTTGAGCCTTTGCCGGTGCCCTCAGAGCAGCAATCCCGCCTGCTAAATCCAAGTAAATAAAGCCGTAAATGTTTTCAGCGCCTCGCCCGCGCGAGCTGGCACATCACCTGCAAAGAGGAGTGCGCGGGGCGCACTTTCGCGCCCAATGTGCTGCCAAGAGGGCTGCTGGAATCTGCGAGGACTGCGAATGAGTGGCTTGTTTAGCGGCGGCTGTCGCCGGGGGTGTGTTTTGGCTCTCTCGCTTCTACTCGTCATGGGACTTGGTGAGCGAGTCATTGCCGGAGAGATGGACTCAGGCGAGCAAGAGCGCGTCTACGATCTCGAGGACACCGTGGTCACGGGGACCCGCACCGCGCGGCGGTTGAGCGAGACGCCGGTGTTGACCGAGGTGGTGAGCATGGATCGCATCGAGTCCAAAGGGGGGACGAGCCTCCTCGATGCGCTGGCGTTCGAGCCGGGGATCCGGATCGACACGCAATGTTCCATTTGCAACACGGCACAGGTCAAACTCTCGGGGTTGCCGGGGCGCTACACCCTGTTGCTGATCGACGGCCTGCCGGTATTCAGCTCTCTCGGTCAAACCTACGGCCTCGCCAATATTCCGGCGGCCGATATCGAGCGCATCGAGGTGGTCAAAGGAGCCGCCTCGGTGCTCTATGGGACGGACGCCATCGGTGGTGTCATAAACGTCATCACTCGGCGCCCAACCGACAAGCCACGAGCCGGGATGCGTTTCGAGGCCGGCGACTTCGGCTTCCTGAACCTCATGGGCCACGCCTCGATGCGCCGCGACCAATTCGGGGTCTCGGTGGTGGGCAATCTGACCAATCACGATAAGATCGACCGCGACGGAGATGGAGTTTCGGAGTTCAGCGGCTACGACCGCGCGTACGTCTCGAGCGCGATCCACTGGGATCCGCGCGATGACTTCAACGTCATGCTGCGCGGCTCATTCGGGCAGGAGCGTCGTCAAGGCGGAGGGATGGGCAGCTTGCTCACGGCCATCGATGACGACGACAAGCGGGAGATCTCGGAGACCGTCCTGTCGCGGCGAGTCGACAGCGCCCTCAAGGCGAACTGGACTCCATCGCCCAGGTTGCGGCTCGAGAGCACTCTCGGGGTGACGCACCACTATCAAGACTCGGATTACGCGGGCGAGATCTATGTCGCCCGCCAGCTCATGCTGTTCGCCCAGCAGGCGGTGTTCGTCGACCTGGCGCCGCGCTACCACCTGCTCGGCGGGCTGTCTTACCGACTCGAGCGGTTGAGCGAGAACATCGCGCTGAGCGAGTACAGCTATCACATGCCGGGGATCTTCGCCCAAGGCGAGTGGCATATAACCGACAGGGTCGAGTGGGTTCACGGGGCGCGCTTCGACTGGCACAACGAGTTCGGCGCGGTCATCACCCCCCAGACCGCGTTCAAGTTCGTCCCCTTCGACAATCTGACCATTCGCGCCTCGGGCGGGATGGGATTCCGCGCCCCGACCGCCTTTTTTGAAAACTTTCACGGTGTGCGGCCCGAGGGCTACAGCCTGGTCTACGATGCCTGTAAGGCCGAGCGTTCGGTCAGTAGCGGGCTGAGCATCACCTACGACGGTGGGCGCCACATCGTGGCGACCCTGTCCGGCTCCTTCAACCATGTGATGAACCCGATCAGTCTCGAGACGAGTGAGAGCGTGGAAGGGGAGGGGGTCGATCAGGTGCGCTACTTCAACGCCGACGAGGCGCTGTCGGTTGTCTCCGTAGAGCTCCAGGCCCAGTCGCGCCCGCTGTCCTGGCTCAGGCCGTCCCTCGGATACGGATTTTATCACTACGACGATCCCGGGGGGGCGCTCCTGAGCGCGGCGCCCACACACCAGATAACGCTCGGGCTCGACTTCCCCGTCGACTCAATCGGCTTCATGGCCAGCATCAACGCCGAGTTGAACGCGCCGATGGATCTCCGCCACGCTTACGGGATGGGCTATGGCGCGCGCCCCGGCACCACCTTGGCCGGCTACCTCGACGAAGAGAGCGCCTGGGATGAGAATCGCCCGAAGCGCTCACGCTCGCCCTGGTACGGGATTTTGAATGTCCGGGTCGAGCAGCGGATCTGGGGAGGCTTGTCGGTCTTTGCCGGCGTCGAAAACCTGCTCGACTACCACCAGGCCGACAAGGAGAGCCCGATCTTTTTCCCCATGGAGGACGGAATGCTGGAGCCGGCTGATGTGATTTATATCTGGGGCCCGATGCGCGGCCGGTTCATCTACGGTGGCCTCAAGCTCGAGATCTGATAATTTCGTTTTCCGTGTCACGCCCCTCACGCAATATTACGATCAACGTAACAGAGTTGTCCTGGCAGAACCTCCCCGCGCAAGCGACAAACCACTGATATTGAATGTGTTCTCTGCCGAGGCACGCTCAGGGCTTGCGTTTGGCTGCAAAATTGCTTTAATCCCCATCGCTCGGGTCCGTCCTCTTTTTGGGAGGGGGTCGGGCTCGCCCACGGGAAACGTGTATTGGGGGCCTCGTGTTCAGAGGATCTTTTTCTCCGGTGTTTAGAATTGCTCTCACCATGCTGGCGCTCTTTGGGATTGGTTTCGCGACGGATCCGCTCTACGGCGGGGAGAGAGATTTTAGCGCGCGGGCGCGCGAGCTTTCCGTCCTGCGGGCCGAGGTCGAGTCTCTCGAAGCCGAGCTTCACGGCGAGCGGGAACGTGGCCGCCACCGGGAACATGGCCTTCAGTCGCAGCTCCTCGAGCTGGAGTTGCTGATCCAGCGCGAACAGGTGCGGCTCGCCGACCTCGAAGTTCTGGTCGAAGAGCGGCAGGAAGAACGTGAGGTCCAGCTCGCCGGCGCCGACCACCTGGTCGAGCCGCTGGAGGAGGCCATCGCGCTCCTTGAGCAGCTGGTGCGAGACGGCATCCCGTTCAAGCGCGAAGAGCGGCTGGCCGAGCTTGATGAAGTTCGCGCGCGCGTCGCGCGCCGGACGCTCGATCCCGAGAGCGCCGCCTCGAGGCTGTGGCAGTTCGTGGAAGACGAGCTGCGGTTGTGTGAAGAGGTCGACCTTCACCGCCAGGTGGTCGAGGTGGACGGGGTGCGGACCCTCTCCAATGTTCTCCGCATCGGCATGTTGGCACTGTTCGTCGAGGCGCGCGACGGCTATTTGAGGGCCCGACGTGATGACGCGGGGTGGAGCTTCAGCCCCGTCGCCGAGGGGGCCGCGACCGAGGCGCTGCGCGCGTTGCAAGAGTCACTGCGGCGACAGATTCGCACCGGCCCGACCGAGTTGCCGATCGGCGCGGAGGTCGCGGAGGGGCTTCGATCCACCGGCGGCAAGCGCGACAGGGTAGGGGGGGCGCCATGAGGTCCGCCCGCCGGCGCGTCGCGACAATCACGTTCAGCGCTTTGTTCGCGCTCGCGGTGACGGTGTGCGGGCCGGACATCGCCCGCGCCGATGAGCGCGCCAAGCGCGAGGCGGCCACCACCGCCGCGCTCGGGAGAGCATTCGAGCGCGAGCGAGCGCTCCTCGAGGCCGAGCGTGAGGCGCTCGAACAAGAACTCGACAAGCAGCGGCGCGCGGCGCGCCGCCGCGAGTCGGCCTTGAGCGGTCGTCTCCGGCGCGCCACCGAGCGGCTGTCGCGGATGCGCACCCGCGCCTCGGCCCTCGAAGAAGAGGCCGGCACGCTCGAGCGCGCGCTCGGGACTCGCACCCACGAGGGCGCGTTGCTTCACGCTTCGCTGGACCAGGCGCTCGAGACTCTCGCGCGTCACGGCGTGACTCTCGATCTCGAACTCACACCCGAGACGGACAACGCCATCCTGCTCGAAGGCGTCTTTACCGCCGGAGCGGCGCTGGTCGAGCGCTTTCGGTCGGTCGCGCGCGACGAAGGGGACTTTTTCCTCTCCGACGGCCGCGAGACCGCCGGGACCATCTTCCGAATCGGGCGTTTCGCGGCGATCGGAATCTCGGAGGAGGGCGGCGGCGTTCTCGGACCGGCGGGCGCGGGCCGCCTGGTGGTGGTGACCCCCGAGCGTCGCGCGGAGGCCCGGGCGCTCGCGCAGGGCAACCCACCGGCGATGCTCCCCCTCTACCTTTTTTCACCGGGCGCCCCGAGCATCGAGGCGGCTGAAGAGGCGGGGCTGAGTTCGTTCCTGCGCCGCGGCGGGTTTCTCGTCTGGCCCATTGTTTTCCTGGCCGCGTTGGTCGTGTTGCTGCTCATCGAGCGCTGTTTCACGCTGCTGCTGGCGCGCACGGGCAGCCGCAGTCTCATCAAAGACGTCGTCAGCGCCGTCGACTCCCAAGATCACTCATCCGCCGAGGTGATGGTCGCACGCCGTGGCGGTGCCCTGGCGCGGGTACTGTCCACCGCGCTCAACCACCGCGGCGCCGGACGCGAGGTGTATGAGGACGCGGTCGGCCGGGCGATGCAGCGAGAGCGCCTGAGACTCGAGCGCTTTCTGCCGGCGATGCAAGTCATCGCCGGCGCGGCGCCGTTGCTCGGGCTCCTCGGGACCGTCACCGGCATGATCACCACTTTCGATGTGATAACCGATCACGGCACGGGCGATCCAAAGCTGCTCTCTGGCGGCATCTCCGAGGCGTTGATTACGACGCAGCTCGGCCTTGGGGTGGCCATCCCGACGCTCTTGCTCCACGGCGTCCTGGCGGGCTGGGCGGCGCGCCACCGCGCCTCGCTCGAGCGCGCGATTTTGACCGCCAGCGTCTCTCTGTTCCGCGCGCCCGCGGCGGGGCCGCTGCAGGCACCCGAGGAGGCCGGTGGGCAGACCCCACGAGCGGACCTGGCCGCGCCGCCGGCGCCGGCCGAAGATGAGTCGAAAGATTCGCGCGGGGGCGCCATGTCGCTTGCGCTGGCGACCGCCGCGGCGCGAGAGCGGGGCACGAGCGGGCGATGAGTAGTCGAGCGGCCGAAGGCGGCGCGTCGTTGACCGCGCTCTTGAACACAGAGATCGCCCGGGCGACCGAGGTCCTCGGTGATGGCGGCGTGGTGGTCTATCCGATCCTCATCTTGGCGCTCCTGTTGTGGTTTTTCATTGCGTTGCGCTTCTTCGCGCTCGGGCGTGGTTTGCCGCGCGCGCCGCGCAAACGCAGGCTGGTCATCGAAGCCTGCCGCCGCGGCGACGCGCGCCCCGGCGGGGTTCTCGGGCGGGCGCTCGAGTCGGCCCTCGAGGCCCTCCTGAGGGCGGGCGGCGACCGCAAGTTGGAGGTGCTGGCCGCCGTCCTGCCCGAGCGCCACGCCACCGCGCGCTATCGCTCCGTCATCCGCAGCATCGTCATCGTCGCGCCGCTGCTGGGGCTGTTGGGGACGGTCAGCGGCATGATCGAGACCTTCCGCTCGCTGGGCGAGATGGCGCTCTTTCGCGCCTCCGGGGGAGTCGCCGGTGGGATCGCCGAGGCCCTCTTGACGACCCAGCTCGGGCTGATGGTGGCGATCCCCGGACACATCGTCGGCAAATTCCTCGAGCGCCGGGAGTCGCAAATTCGCGCCGATCTCGATTTTCTGGTCGTCGAGCTTTCACATCCGGGGGAGCCGCTCTCATGAACCGCTTGTTCGGACGCTTCGAGAGGGACGCGCGTGTTCGTGAGGGCGGTGAGATAAATGTCTCGCCGCTCATCGACATGACCTTTCTGCTCTTGATCTTCTTCATGGTGACCACCACTTTTGTCAGGGATCTTCAGCTGGACATCGAGCGTCCCGGCGCACGCACGGCGGAGGCCGCCGACCAGCGCTCGCTGCGGGTGACCATCGATCGCCGCGGGGCCCTGTATGTGGATGATCGACCGGTGCAACCCTGGATGCTCCAAAGCCAGGTGCGCGAGCGGCTTCAGCGCGCCAAAGTCGAGACCGTGCTGGTGATTGCCGACGAAGGATTGCCGACCCGCCGGCTTGTGGACGTGGTCGATCAGTGCCGTTTGGCCGGGGCCGCCAACGTCGGCGTGGCGGTGCAAGCCCCATGACCCCCGTGAGCGCCACCGCGCCTCGCCGGCGCGCCTCGAGAGTACTTCCGGAGACCGGAAAGGTTCTCTTCGCGCTCGTTTTTACCTTGGTGGTAAACGGTGTCGGGCTCGGTGTCATCACGCGCTTGAACCTTCGCGCCATCGAGGTCCCCGAAGCCGAGGCGCGGGTGGTGACGGCAATTGATTTCACAACTCCGCCACCGAAACAGCCGCGTGAAGTGCGCCCCGAGCCGCCCCGCCCGCAGCGCGAGCCGCTGCGGCGCCGAACGACCGCCGCGGTGCCGAACGCGCCATCACGTATCGCCGCCGAGCGGCTTGAAGCGCCGAACCTAGACGCGGGCGGGCTTATCGACGGCGCCGCGCTCGAGGGATCCTTGAGCCGGGACATGCGCCTCGTGTTCCGCGAGGAGGAGGTGGACGAGCCGCCGCGCCTCATTCATCGGGTCAGTCCGTCTTATCCCGTGTCGGCCGCCGATCGAGGTATTACGGGTGAGGTGCGCTTCCGCGCGCTCGTGGGGACGGATGGAAACGTGGAGCGCATCGAGATTGTCTCGTCCGATCCGCCCGGCGTGTTCGACTCCGCGACCCGCTCATCGGTGATGCGCTGGCGCTTCCGACCCGCCGTCTACGATGGCCGGACCGTCTCCGTGTGGACACGCAGCCGGCTCGTCTTTCGCCTGGAGTAGTGCTCGTGAGACGCGCAATCCACGCCATGGTCCCGTTATTGTTACTGTTAATGCAGGGTAGGGCGGCTCTCGGGGACGACCACGGGGTGGAGGAGGACGGCGTCCTCACCGGGCCGGTCGCGGTGCATGCCGCCCGCGAGCACCTGATGAACAGGGAGATCGACGCCGCCGAGGCGGTCTTGCACGCCGCGGGCGACACCATTGAAGTGGTCGAGCGTCTGGCGCTCCAGGGGCTCATCGCCCTCGAGCGCAACGAGTTCGAAGCGGCCGCGGTGGCGTTCGAGGCCGTGCTCGCCGAGCGGCCGACCCGCACCGCGGTCTGGCTCTATCTCGGTCAGGCGCGTTTCGCGCTCGGCGAGTTCGACGACGCCATCGAGGCGTTTGAGAAGGGCGCCGAGGTGGGCCGCAACTTGAGCGGTTACTATTTGCTGCGGGCGCGCGCCGAGCTGGCCGTGGGCCGGCCGGCGGCG
Source organism: Bradymonadales bacterium (assembly GCA_003559575.1). Classification (GTDB taxonomy): domain Bacteria; phylum Myxococcota_A; class UBA9042; order PWKZ01; family PWKZ01; genus PWKZ01. The sequence continues at coordinate 13,618 of PWKZ01000206.1, forward strand.
GCACACCTCGTGATTGACGAGGGGCTCCAGGCGTTTCCCGACCTGGCCGAATTGCATCGCGAGCAGACCATTGTCTACCTGGAGCTCAACCTGACCACCGAGGCGCGCGCGGCGGGGCGACGCTACCTCGATCTCGCGCGCGACGAGCCCTTTGCCTGGTTGGCGCTGGCCGAAGCGCACGAGCGCGCCGGGCATCCGGAGGAGGCCGTGATCCTGCTGGAGGAGGCGCGCTTGCGGTTCCCCGGTGTCCTCGCGCTGACCTCGCGGTTGGCCCACGCGTACGCCCAACAGGGGCGCGCCGGGGCCGCCGGGCGAGTTTTCGCCTCTCTGTTGTGGTTCGATCCGGGCTACGCCTTCAAGGCCGCCGACCAACTCCGAGTGGCGGGGGCATACCGGGCGGCGCTGCGGGCTAACGCGCTCATTCTTGAGGTTGAGCAAAAATTGCCCCAGCGGCTGGCCATCTTCACCGCCGCCGAGCGTTACGAGCGGGCGCTGGCGCTCGAGGACCGGCTCGCCGCGGCCGGTTTGCGCGACGATCCCGACAGCTTGATCAGGCTGGCGCTGGCGGCGCTCGAGGCAGGGCAGCCCGCCAGGTGCCTGGAACTACTAGACAACAATTTGGGGCCGCATGAGCCCACGGCCGCTGCGCTGCGTCGCGAGGCGCGTGCCTGGGAGCGCGCGCGATGAGCCGCCGCAAGGCGGGGATCGTCATGGCGGCTCTCTGCGGCGTCGTCCTTGTCTCGTGCGCGCACGGGCCGCGTAGGGTCGACGCGCAGATAATCCGCCTCCCGGAGTCGAGGCTCCCCGAGGCGCTCGCCGGCCACGTGGAACCCGAGACCATGGCTGAGATCAGTCGCTGCGAACCCCATCAGACGGGCCGTCCTGCAAGATAACCAGCTGAAACTCCAGGTGCTTTGGAAAGTGCGCCCTCCGGCGATCATATCTCGAAGA
>PWKZ01000084.1 GCA_003559575.1 Bradymonadales bacterium
CCCGTGCCCTGACCCCCCAAGCCCCGCCCAAAGAGCCCCCACGGAGCCGCTACCACCCTAACCCACTGAGATCACGATATTTGACACCGAACGGAATTTCCCTATAGTAGTTCTTATCGGCTGTCTTCGACGCAGCAGATGTGCCTGGATCCGCACGTGAATGCCGGGATGAGCCGACGATTATGGTCTTGGCCATAAGCGACGATTGTGGCTTGGTGCCGGCTTCTATGGGCGACGGAAGGAGTGTGCGGCGATGAGGTGGCGCGGTGGTCTGTTGAGATGTCTTTGCTCGGTTGCTCTCCTCCTCTTGGCCTGCGGATCCGAGGGGACAGCGCCCGACGGTTCGGACGCCGGCCCGGACGCCGGCCCGGATACAGCGCTCGACGCGACTCCGGACGTGGCACCCCCGGATGTGCAGCGGGAGGACACGCCAGCCGGTGAAGAGAAGTTCTCTTTCGAGATTGTCGTCTTTCATGAGCCCGAGGGTCGAGAGGGGATCGCCACCGGTGACTTCTTCACGCCGTCCATCGTCTATGGCACGGTGGCGATGGAGTCGTCCTACCGCCACGCCATGACTTTCCAGATAACCCCCATGATGCCGCCGGTCATGCGCGGTCTACCCACCCACGGCCCGCTCATCGTCTACACCGATGACATGGAGACCGTGGTGTTGTCTCCCCTGGATCACTTCTTCTCCGCGCTGGTCTGGCGGGAGGAGGATGGGAGCCTCGGCTATGGGCTCCATGGAGATGTGGAAGAGCTGCCCGCGGGGTTCACGCACCGTTTTCTCCTCGTCCGGGGCAGGGGAGTGAATCGCACCGTGGAGCGCTGGGGCGAGATCATGCGAGGAGACCGTGGTCGCCCGCGGGTCTCACGATACGCGGACCTCGGCCTCTCACACATGGGGTATTGGACCGACAACGGCGCGGCCTACTACTACCGCACCGCGCCGGGCATGAACGAGGAGGAGACGCTGCTCGCCGTCCGGCAGGATGCTATCGCGGAGGGGATCCCCTACTCCTACTTCCAGCTGAACTCCTGGTGGTACGAGAAGGAGGAGACGACAAGCCCCATCCGCGGGGGCCTTGTCCGGTGGGAGCCCCTCGCAGAGATGTTCCCGGACGGGCTCGAGGCCTTCAGGGAGCGGCTCGGGCTGCCGCTCATCCTCCACAACCGCTGGTTCGCGAAGGACAACATCTATCGGGATGAGTTCGAGTTCGTGGACGGAGAGCAGATGGCGTTTCCCGTGGGACGGGGGGTGTTCGACAGGTTCATGGCCGACGCGGCGCGCTGGGGCGCGTTCACCTATGAGCAAGATTGGCTCGTCTCCCAGTACTGGGGCCTCCGCTATTTGAGAGAGCGCGAAGGCCGCGGCGAGGCGTACATGGCGGCCATGGACGACGCGGCGCGGGATAAGGGGCTGACCGTCCAGATCTGCATGGCGGGCGCCGCACACCTCATGGATACGGTGGATCGGACCCAGACGACCACCGTGCGGACCTCCATCGACTATGCGGCCGACGTCTCGAAGGAGTCCTTCTGGCCGCAGTTCCACACTGTGAACATGCTCGCCTGGGCGCTCGGGATCTGGCCGTTCAAGGACAACTTCCAGTCGTCCGAGCGCCACGGGATGCAGGAAGCGCTCATCAGCGCGCTCTCGGGCGGGATGGTGGGGCCGAGCGATGCTATCTCGGCGGCGCGAAGAGATATCCTGATGCGGACCTGTCGCGAGGACGGGCTCCTGCTCAAGCCGGACCGCCCGGCCACCGTCATCGATGCCATGCTTGTACCCCACGCCCGCCCGCTCATCACAATGACCTGGTCCGATCGCTCGGATATCGGCCGCTCCGTCTATCTGAGCGCCTACCACATCGCCGGCGATCATCCGCAGCGCAGCGCCGCGGACAGGGTGTTCGCGGCCTTCAACTACGACACGATCCCGCTGGACGAGACCTTCCACTTCCCTTCTGCCGTGACGGATTGGGGGGTCTCCCTGCAAAAGGACCTCTCCATCCTGGAACCGGTCGTGCGGTATGACTGGCGTGCCGGGACGGCGGAGGTCGTCCAGGGCGAATTCTCCCTGGGTCCCATGGAGGATCTCTACGATTTCGCGTACTACGTCCTTGCACCGATTCTTCCGAACGGCTTGGCGCTCATCGGGGAGGCCGAAAAGTTTGTGACGCTCTCCGATCACCGTTTCGAGGAGGTGGCCTACGACGAGGGCGGGATCCGGCTGAAGCTCGCCGGGGTACCGGGGGAGGAGGTGGCGCTGCTCGCTTTCGACACCCACGCGGGACGGTTGCTCCCGGAGGTCGCGGTCGTCATCGGAGCCGACGGAGTTGCGGAGGCTCGCATCGATCGCCCCACCGAGTAGAGCTATCCCCTCACCGCCGTAGAATACCGCGCACCGCCTCGATGACGGCCGCCACATCCTCGTCGCCCACTTCGCTCGATAGGACGAAGCGGATGCCCTCCGGCAGGGGAGGGTAGACCCGGATATCGCGACGCCACAGGCGTTCGACAAGGTCCGTCTCCGATAGCGTCGGGTGGTCGAGGTGCGCATAGACCATGTTGGTCTGGACCGCATCGAGATCGACGCGGACACAGGGGAGGGCGGCGAGGCCGACGGCGAGATCCCGCGCGCGGCGGTGGTCTTCCCCGAGGCGTCTCCGTCCCTCCTCGAGGGCCAACAGTCCGGGGGCCGCCAGGACCCCCACCTGTCGCATACCGCCGCCCATCGCCTTGCGTCTGCGGCGCGCCCGGTGGATGAACTCCTTCGCGCCGCAGAGAAGGCTGCCGATGGGCGCTCCGAGCCCCTTTGACAGGCAGAACGACACGCTGTCGGCGTGGCGCGACAACTCGCATGGGGCCACATCCAAAGCGAGCGCGGCGTTGAAAACCCTCGCGCCGTCCAGGTGGATGGAGACTCTGTGGTTGTCCGCCACACGGGCCATCTCGGCCATCGCCTCCACCGGCATCACCGTCCCATCGGAGAGCGCGTTTTCAAGGATGATGAGCCTCGTGCGTGGGTGGTGGACGTCCTCTCCTACTCGGATCCGGGGCTCCACATCTTGTGGGGTGAGATATCGCTCTCGCGCGGGTACCACCGCCCGGAGCTGGACGCCCGAGAGCAGGGCGGCTGCCCCGGACTCGTGGGCGACTACATGGGCGGATTCGGACACGATGATCTCTTCGCCCGGCTGACAATGGACTCCGATGGCGCATTGGTTGGCGAAGACGCCGCTTGGGACGAAGAGGGCCGCTTCCATTCGCAAGAGCGCGGCCGCCATCTCCTCCAGGCGATGGACCGTGGGGTCCTCGCCGCAGACGTCGTCGCCCACCTCAGCAGCCGCCATCGCCTGTCGCATGGCCTGAGACGGCCGCGTCATCGTGTCGCTGCGGAACTCGCGATATCCCATGATCTCATCCCTTCCCTTCCCCGAGACCGACGGATCCGTGTGCTGGGCTATCGCAAGGTCCGCCGACGCCACCACGGTCACGGTGACGGCCACGGCCCACGGTCACGAGCAGCGGCCACGGCAGCGCACGGTGTACGGGCACATTCGAGACCAAGCCCCAGTGAGAAGCGTTTCCACTATCCCTGCGGGAAGCATCTTCGGTTCTCCATGAGTCGGTCCTACTGGGCAGCACCGACCTCGCGATAGCCGCCGGACCGGTGTGCTGCAGATGATCGGCGGCTCGAGGCGCGCGCTCGGGTCCGACAACAGGACGAAGCGGGAAGTCCAAGTCTCGAATCGGGACGTACGGTGCATATCCGATCCCCGGCAGGCCGTGTGAACTCG
>PWKZ01000193.1 GCA_003559575.1 Bradymonadales bacterium
AGATGAGGGAATCAGGGCAGAGTCTGCGCGTTCTGCTGGCCGAAGATGATGTTTCCAACCAGTATCCCACCCGGAAACTTCTGGAAAAGTCCGGTCACACCGTGACCCTGGCTGAAAACGGGCAACAGGTCCTGGCCCTGCTTTCGGATCAGGACTTCGACGTGATCCTTATGGACATCCAGATGCCGGTCATGGACGGGGTAGAGGCCACAAAAGCCATCCGTTCATCAACCGATCCCGGGACTAGAAAGGACATACCCATAATCGCTCTGACTTCCTATGCAATGCATGGAGACAGGGAGAAATTTCTTGAAGCAGGGATGAACGACTATATTTCCAAGCCGGTGCGGATAGAGGATTTGGCAAGAGCGCTGAACAAGTTCATGCCACATACGAAGAAAACCACATAACCTTGGACTCGCTCATGGGCATGACCATGGACCAGGTTATGGCGGAATTTCCGTTGGAGCCATGGCTCAAATCAGCGCTGACAGGGCAGGACGAGCAAAGATCGCCATGGATTTCCATGCTGAAATACCTGGAGAATGGAAGCCTGGAGAAAGTCCAGGATTCTTTGTCCAGGTTGGCAATGCCCTCAAGTAAGGCCGCGGCTCTTTACATGGAAGCGGGGAAAATGACCTACGAGGCGTTGCACGGTTCGGATAGGTCCCCAAGGAAATTATTTCCATGTCTTTTCGGTATGCTAAATCGCATGAAAATAAAAAAGCCCAACGGGTAGGTTCTTTTAGCATCTTTCGTTTTAATGGGGTCCGTTGGGGGTCGGACCTAATCAAGCTGTTGAACTAATTGATTAAAGGAGATTATTTGGCAACAGCTGCATGGAATTATTATTTTCGTTGACAGGAAGAAATAATTGTCGTTGGTAACCATTGACTGTTTCTGTTTGATTGTAATACTATATACTCAGACCAGTCTGAATCTTTTCCCATATAATTGAGGACAAAACATGGATGCAACAACCCTAAAAAAAACCATCAAAGAAGTGCTTCCAGGATTATTGAGGGATGACCCTTCTCTGAGTGACTATATTTTGCGCTTAACCAGAGAAGTCTATGCTGACAAGGATGAAACTCAGAAAAGTATATCCGAAATACTTGATGAAATGCGTCTTGACCGGGAAGAAAACACCCGCAAATGGGAAATACAGAATAAAAAGTGGCATGAACAGAATGAAAAATGGCATGAACAGAATAGAAAGTGGGATGAGAATCAAAAAGCCATAATGGCTCAAGCCAAAAAATTTGACCGTTCCATAGGGGCCTTGGGAGCAAGGTGGGGGCTACGTTCTGAAAAGGCTTTTCGGGATGCTCTGGCAGGCATACTTGAAGAAAACTTCGGCGTGGAAGTTCTTAATATTACTGAATATGATGATGCAGGGGAAGTATTTGGAAGACCTGAACAGGTAGAACTAGACATCATCATCAAAAACGGACTGCTCATTATTTGTGAGCTCAAGTCTTCCATGAGCAAATCTGATATGTACGCCTTTGAGCGCAAAGCCCGTTTTTATGAAAAAAGGCACCAGAGAAAAGCTGACAAACTCATAGTCATTTCTCCCATGATCGATGCCAGAGCAGAAAAAATAGCCGGCAAGATGAATATCAAGACATATGGTGATTCCAGCGAAGTAGAGCAAATCTGACATAAGGGGACCATTGATTACTTTTTGTTTTTCACCTTCAGAGCGCAAAATCGCATCCTAATGACTTACGAGGCGCTGCACGGTTCGGAAAATAACCCAAATAAATGATGTCGATGTCTTTTTGGCATGCCCCATCGAAAGATAATATAGATGCCCAGCGGTATAGTTCTTTTCAAACCCTTTCGTTTTTTTGGAAAAATTTCGCTGTAGTGATAAGGACCACACGATATGACCAATACCCAGAATTCCCAGGCTTCCCATGAGCCTCAGAGTGCGGCGGAATCCGTCCATGTGGCCCGGCAGCCTGTCTTTGACGTGGACATGCAGGTCTGGGGGTATGAGCTGCTTTTCCGGCAAAGCGCTCAGTGCAGCACAGCCATGATCGAGGACGGCAGCGTGGCCACCTCGCGGGTGATGATGGATGGGTTCAGCCTGGCTGCGGAGTGGCTGTCCCCGAATCAGAAGGTGCTCATCAACTATCCCCAAGACATGCTCATCCAGGGCATGCCCCGTGCGCTGCCTTCTGAAGTAGCCGTGGTGGAAGTCCTGGAGTGTGTTAAGCCCACTCAGGAGGTGCTGGATATCTGCATGCAGCTCAAAAGCGAAGGCTATACTCTGGCTCTGGACGATTTTGTTGGCGAACCCGGCTTTGAGCCGCTGCTGGAACTGGCGGACATTATTAAAGTGGATGTTCTGGGGGTTGACCAGGCGCGGCTCAGTTTCGTCATGGACGGGCTGAAAAAGTACTCATGCACCCTGCTCGCTGAAAAAGTTGAAAATCTGGCCATGTTCGACAAGTGCCGTGAACTTGGCTTTGAATTGTTTCAGGGCTTTTTTTTCAGTCGTCCGCAAATTGTGGCCGGCAAGAAGCTGTCTTCCAACCAGCTCTCCAAGCTCAAGCTGCTCCAGGAACTCGGCGCTCCGGAACTGGATCTGGAGCAGATATCCAGGATCATCCAGGCTGATGTGTCGCTGAGCTATCGCCTGCTGCGCTATATCAATTCGCCGGGGATCGGTCTTCTCCAAGCGGTCAGATCCATTGTCCAGGCCGTGAACCTGCTTGGGCAAAGAAAGATCGCGGCCTGGCTGAGAGTGCTCATCCTGGCGGACATGAACCCCGCGCCCCATGCCAGGGAACTGCTCTTCTTTTCTTTGCAGCGGGCCAGGTTCCTGGAAATGCTGAGCGCGTTGAACCGGGCCGCTCCACTATCACCGGACTCCATGTTCCTGTTCGGCCTGTTCTCCTCCCTGGACGCTCTGCTTTCACAACCGATGCAGGACATCGTGGGTCAGCTTTCCATTGAAACGCGCTTGCGAAATGCCTTGCTGGGCGAAGATCCGGAACTGCAGACATGGCTGGATCTGGCTCTGGCCTCGGAACGTGGCCAGTGGACACTGGCCGGAAAGAACCTGACCCGGTTGGGTATTGCCCAACATGAGGCGGCAAAGACCCAAAACGAGGCGACAGCCTGGGCAAAGTATTTCCTGGATGTAACCTGACAGGCTGCGCTATGATTGAACGCCGTGAGAAGTCTACTGAAGCCGGAATGGAAGACTATCTAGCCAGGACAGCGCTGATGCAGGATTGAGTAGTTATCTCAAAGGCATGCAACTTATCCAACTCACAACACAGCTATGGCCATGGCGTAGTCCCTTCCAAATATTCTGAAGACGCGGAACAAAGCTTAATTATTCAGGCAGGACTAAACTTCTCTCAGAGCATGCACGTAGTCTGGACCCTGCAACTTTTTATCCTGCCCCAAACAAATTAGTTCTCATTTCAGATTGATTTTAGCGACAGGTTAATTTACCAGAAAAATATACGCTCATAAAGAGTGTCTACTCTTTCCCTATCATGGTAATTGTTTTCTTTTGAGGAGGCTGATCATGTCCCGACCTTCCAGGAAGAAAAATATCCCCCACCAACCAATGGGGGAAGCCTCACATGACATTCTGGACCATGCGTCCATAGGCGTCTTCAGAACAACCCCGGAAGGACGTTTTCTCTATGTCAATCAGGCCCTGGCGGAGATGTATGGATATCCCGCGCCACAGGACCTGGTGAACTCGGTCCAGGACATTGCCGCTGAATTGTTTGCTGATCCCAAGGACGGTCCTGCCGTCACCAGTCTG
>PWKZ01000162.1 GCA_003559575.1 Bradymonadales bacterium
ACCACCAAGCTGCACCAGGAGATGGCCGGGGGCGTGTTCGTGGACATCATCGTCGATGACGCCCACGATCCGACGAGCACGTTCCGCTTCAAGGGCAACCTCGATTGCGCCAAATTGCAGGCCGAGATCGAGCGCGTCGGAGCTGATAACATCGCCTATATCTCGGCCGAGTGCTGCGTCAACCTGGCCGGCGGGCAGCCTCTCTCGATGGCCAACCTGCGCGATCTGGCGACTCTCTGCCAGCGGCACGAGATCCCAATCATGTTCGACGCCACCCGCGCGGTGGAGAACGCCCACTTCATCAAGCAGGAGGAGCCGGGCTACGCCCATCGAACGGTGCGCTCGATCCTGACCGAGATGATGAGTTACGGCGACGGCTGCACCATCTCGTGCAAGAAAGACTTTTTGGTGAACATGGGTGGCATCCTGGCGTGCAACGACGCCGCGCTGGCGACCCGCTTCAGGCGGATGCTGCGCGTCTGGGAGGGTGAGCTTGGCAACGGCGGGCTCGACAACAAGGACATCGTCGCGCTCTCGCGTGGGCTCCTCGAGTCGGTGGAAGACGACTACATTCGGGCGCGCATCGATCAGACCCAAATTCTCGGCCAGAAGCTCATTCGGGCGGGGATCCCGATCGTGCTGCCGCCCGGCAGCCACGCCATCTTCCTCGACGCGCGGCGCTTCCTGCCGCACATCGATCAGGATGAGTTCCCGGCCCAGGCGCTGGCGGCGGCGATCTACATTGAGACCGGCGTCAGGACGATGGAGCGTGGCAATGTCTCCAAGGGCCGCTGCCCCAAGACCGGCGAAAACTATCGGCCGAAGCTCGAGTTGGTGCGCTGCACCATCTCGCGGCGGGTCTATACCAACGACCACATGGACTTCGTGGTCGAGGGGTTGAAGCGCCTTTACGAGCGGCGCGAGTCAATCTCGGGGCTGCGCTTCAGCCATGAGCCCAAAGTGCTGCGCTTCTTCCAAGGCCGCTTCGAGCCCTTGATGTCCTGGGACCTCTGATGTCCGCCCATAATCGTCGGCCCATCCTGGGATTCGCGCGCGGATTCACGCACATCTGCGGCGTCACCTGCACCGAATTAGTGCTCGACGTAGGCGCTGCTACGCCTCCGCCTAATTCGGATTGTTTCCTTGCACATGCACGCGCCTCCACACGCTCGCTCCTCAGAACGAACCGACGATTATGGCCTGCGCCGGGCGATTGGACCTCTTGCGCCCATCCGCGTAGAATATCCACTGGGTAATTTTGGGCGGGTGGGCTCGCTTGCGTAGATGAGCGAACGCCCGCGCTGCTCATTTAGTTTGGGAAAAGGACGAAGTGAATGCTGGTTTTGTCAGGCGCAAGGCGTCAAGCCCTCGTCTTGGTGGCGGTGTTGGGGCTCATGATCGGCTGTGGAGGGACCGGCGGCGATGCTTCCGTCGGGGAGCCCGACACGGGCGACAACGGCTGGCTCGACGACATCCGGACTCCCGAAGTGTCCGACGTGATCGATCCGGACAGGGACACCAAGCCCACGGATCCGGAGACCCAAAGGCCACCCGATCGCGAAGTGAGCGAAGAGGACTGCGAGCCGCCGGCCGAGGCGATGTGCCCTTGCGAGGAGAACTCCGACTGCGCGAGCGGCTGGTGCATTCAGACCCGCACCGGCAAGGTCTGCACCCGCACCTGCTTGAGTTCCGACAGTTGCCCCATTGGGTGGGAGTGTCGCGAGAACATCCAGGCGCGGCCCGACGTGATCTACGTCTGTGTGCCCCCCATGAACCAGCTCTGCCGCCCGTGCTTGCGCAATGTGGACTGCCGCCCCTTCGGTGAGAGCGACGCCTATTGCCTCGACTACGGCCCCGAAGGCATGTTCTGCGGCACCGTCTGCGAGCGCGACGGCGACTGCCCCGACGGATACCTGTGCGACGAGGTGTACGTCGAGGGCGGGACCGCGTTCCAGTGCGTGCTCGAGGAGGGGATCTGCGGCTGCACCAACGCGCTGGAGGGCGAGCAGACCTCGTGCTACATCGAGAACGAACACGGCCGCTGCATGGGCACCCGCGCCTGCCGTGACGGTGAGCTGGAGCCGTGTGACGCGCGCGTCCCGGCACCCGAACAGTGCGACGGGATCGACAACAACTGCGACGGAATAATCGACAACCCCGCCTACCTGGGCTACATCACCTGCGGGCTCGGGATCTGCGAGAAAACGGTCCCGGTGTGTGTCGACGGGGTCGAGCAGGAGTGCGATCCGTTTGAGGGCGCCCGCGAGGAGCGCTGCAACAACCTGGACGACGACTGCGACGGCATCACCGACAACCCCTGGCGGCTCCAGAAGGGCGAGCCGTGCGACTCGCCGGCGACCGTGGACTTCTGCAAGCGCGGCAAGTGGGTCTGCGCCAGCGACGAGCTGGGGTTGGTCTGCGAGGGGGACGGGCCGGAGACCCCCGAGGACTGCGACGGGCGCGACACCAACTGCGACGGGGTGACCGACAACCCCGAGATCCTGGGCTACACCACCTGCGGGCTCGGGATCTGCGAGAACACCATCCCCAACTGCGTCGACGGCGAGTGGACCGAATGCGATCCGTTCCTGGGCGCCGAGCCCACCGATACCCCGGACGGGCTCGATCGCAACTGCGACGGGATCGACGGCGACGCCTCGATCGCGGTGTTCGTCGATCGCGCCGCCGGTGACGACGGCGACGACGGCACCCGCGAGGCGCCGGTGCGCACCCTGGCGCGCGGGTTGGCGCTCGCCGACGCCGCCACTCGCCCGCATCTATATGTCTCGGTGGGCAGTTACTCAGGCCCCATCGATCTCGAGAACGGCATCAGCATTTACGGCGGCTACAACGCCAGCGAGGGTTGGCGCCGCGATCCGAGCCACACCGTCTCCATCACCGGTGGCAGCAGGGTGGTGACCGGCTTGAACATCTCGGACGAGACGGTCCTCGATCTGATCCAGATTGTCTCCCAGGGCAACAGCAACCCGGGCGGCTCGGCTTACGGCCTCTTCCTCATCAACAGCCCCGGCGTCACCCTCAACAACTGCGAGATACTGGTGGGCGACGGCGGCGCGGGTAGCAGCGGCAGCGATGGTAGCTCCGGCACCCGCGGCCCCAACGGCGATACCGGCACCTCCGGCTGCGAGGACGGCTGTTGCTCTTCTCCCTTTTGCTTTGGTTTGTGTCGCGACTGCAGTCGTCCCGTGGGGGGCAACGCCGGCTCGCAAACCTGCGGCGACGTCGATGTGAGCGGTGGCGCCGGCGGCAACGGCGGCAGGGCCGACAGAGATGGTCTCGCGGGCGCGAGCGGCGCGGGGCCGGGCGGCGGGGACGGGGGCAGCGGCGGGCGATCCACTCGCGACGGGGGGTCGGGCGACTCCGGCGCGCGCGGTGAAGACGGCTCCTCCGGCGGCGGCGGCGGTGAGCTCGGCAGCTTCGCCATGGCGGGTTACTCTCCGGTGGGCGGCGAGGACGGCACCGACGGCACGGCCGGCGGCGGCGGCGGCGGCGGCGGCGGCGGCGGCGGGAACGATTGCGACCTTCCCGGCAGGTGCAGACGGTACGGTTCGGCCGGTGGCGGTGGGGGCGCCGGTGGCTGCAGCGGGACCGCCGGCCTCGGCGGCGGTGGCGGCGGCGGCAGTTTCGGGGTGTTTTTGTGGAATAGCCCCATCAGCATCACTGGAGGCGAGATCCGCACCGGCCAAGGCGGCGCGGGCGGCGCGGGCGGCGCGGGCGGCGCAGGTGGTGATGGCGGCGAGGCGGGC
>PWKZ01000104.1 GCA_003559575.1 Bradymonadales bacterium
CACCTTCACCAAATCGATGCTCGACGTAGCGCTGCTACGCCTCCGCTCGATTTGGCTTGTTTCCTTGCACTTGCACCCGCCTCACTCCCCTCGGTCCACGGACGCGGTGGAGGATTGAGGCGAAGAAGCGGTCACCGTCTCCCTCCCCGCCCCACTCGGGGCCGGTGCGAAAGAAGCCGTCGGGGCCGAAGCGCGCCGCTCGTGGTTGGTCGGTGGGGGGTGATGCCAGGCGAAGGTCGCTCCGCTCCTCGAGGAGCCTCCGCACCTGATCCGGCCCCTCCTCGGCGGTGAAGCTGCAAACTGCGTAGACGAGCCGCCCACCGGGGGCTATTCGTCGCGCGGCGGCAGCGAGCAGCTTCGCCTGCAGCGCCGCGCGCTCCCGCACATCGGTCATCGTTCGCCGCCAGCGCACCTCCGGGCGGCGCCGCAATAGCCCCAGCGCCGTGCATGGCGCGTCGAGCAGCACTCGCTCATAGAGGCCGTCGAAGGGGGCACTCGCTGAGGTCAGATCAGCCACCTCGGCGCGCACGCACTCGGCCCCCCATCGCCGCGCGAGCTCGCGCAGCGCGGCTATCTTGCGCTTGTCGACGTCGACCGCGTGGACTTCGCCCGCGTTGCCGACGATCTCGGCTATCTGGGTGGTCTTGACACCACCTCCGGCGCAGAGATCAAGGACTCGCATTCCCGGCTCGAGGTCGAGCAGCGTCACCACTCGCTGTGACGCCAATGACTGCGGCAGCCACAGCCCGCCGGCGAACGACGGCCCCCGGAAAATATCTCCGGGGTTGCTCACCACAATCCCGCCGGGGAGGTCAGGGACCGACTCGAGCGCGGCCCCCTCGGAACGCAGAAGATCCACCAGCCGCTCAGTCTCAATCCGAGCGCGGTTGGCGCGGAGAACGAGCGGGGCCGGGAGATTCTCCTGGGTCAGCATATCTTCGAGCAAGACTCCTTGCCCCCGTGGGATCGCCGCCAACCGCTCGACTATCCAGTCCGGCAGGGAGTGCCGGCATCCCAGCGCCGCGATGGAAGACCCCTCGGGGCACGCGGAGAGAGCCTCGCGCCGGGCTGCCAGCGCGCGCAGAATACCGTTGCTGAAACGAACCGTCGCGGCACCACGGCCAGTCTTGAGGTTGCCGCGTCTAGCGCCGCGAAGAGAGCGCTTGACCAGGGTGACGCCTGAGTTTACCGCCGCGTAGTCGGGGATCTTGGGCATGAACAACAACTGGTAGGCGGCGATACGCAGCGCCGTCAAGAGCGCGGGATCGTCGCGCGGCAAGCCCCGGGGAGCAAGCTCCGAGAGGGCGTGGTCGAGCCGGCGGCGCCTTCGCAGAACGCCGTAGACCAGCTCGCTGACGAGCGCTCGCGAATGGCCGGGCGCGCTCGCTTTGGTCTCCGCCGAACTCTCTTCCGCGAAGGCTCGCGCCAGGGCCTCCTGGGATCCAATCGGGCCGTTCTCGACGGCCAGGAGAACCTGGTGCGCCAACTCGCGGGCATTCTGAGGCATCAACGCCAATCCACTTTCGTCACACCGATCATTCGAGTTAGATTCAAGCCAGGAAGGCACTGGGCCTTGACTTACCAGCCGCCACCGTACCACCATGCCCCTCGCCCTCACAACCCACGGACCCTGTCCGTGGCCGCGATTCAGCGCCTCAGCGATCTGTTGACCGCATACTTGCTGACGCCTGAACGCCGAGCGCTGAGTGGAGGATCCCGGCAATCTCGCCGGGCCCCTCATAGACGATGTGGACCCAGGGCATCGAGATTATGCTGAAACGTATTATCCCTTGGGTGGTCTCGCTCGGGCTCCTGGTCTACATCGCCTGGACCACCGACCCGGCGCGCGCCTGGGATGCGTTCCAGCGGGCCGACTTTCTCCGCTTCCTGGTGGTCCTCGCGGTAGGGATAGCCGTTGGCTATCTCTACGACTCCCTCTCGCTGACGCTCCTGTTTCGGCGCTTCAACGCGCCCGTCGGGTTCCGTGAGATTCTGTGGCTCAAAGGGGCCTCCTACTTGCTCAACATAGTCAACTACAATGCCGCCATGGGAGGAATCGCGGTCTATCTGCGCCGCGTCCGCCGCGTCGACCTCTTGGAGGGCGGCTCGAGTTTGTTGCTCTTGAACGTCATCGACATCCTCGGGGTCTGTATTCTGATAACGCTCGGGCTTTTGTTCGCGGGCGAAACGGTCGCCACCGTGTTGACGTCCGAGGTAACGCGCGCCCTCGGGTGGATCCTGTTAGGCGCCGCCACCCTGGTCGTGGGCGCCCTGCTCTATTGGAACGCCGGCTGGAACTTCCTGGTCTTCGGCAGGCTGCGCAATCTACGGATCTTTCACGCTTTTCGCGAGGCGCGGGTTGTTGACTATCTCTGGTTGATAGGGCTGAGGCTCGGGCTGCTGCTCGTATACGTTACTTTCACATGGCAGATTGCGGCCTGCTTCAACCTTCAGATCCCGTTCGGGGCGATGCTGACACTCCAACCCATCGTGATGCTGGTGGGGACCATCCCGGTGAGCGTGGCCGGCCTTGGGACGACCCAGATGGCGATGCGCGTGTTCTACGGCGGCTTCGCCTCCTATCTGGCCCTCGGGCCGCTGATGCCCCTCATTGGCGAGCTTGGCGCCGGTCTCGGCAGCGCCGCCGCGGGGGCGAGCCACGTCGTCGCGTTGGCCGCCGGCGAGGGGGCTGCCCTGGCAGCCCAAAACTACCTGAACACCACGCCGCTCGTCGACACGATGAGCACGGCCGGCATTTTCGGGATTATCCTGGTTCGCCTGGTAATCGGCTATATCTGCATCGGCCGCGTCGCGAAGCTGATGGTCTAACCCCATAATCGGCACGCGACTCCACACGCTCGCTCCTCAGAACGAACCGACGATTATGGTCTAATGGGTGGGCTGGTGATCGTCGATGTCGTGGTGGAGCGCCAGTAGCTCGCGCTTCGTTGCGTCGAGCGCCTCGAAACCGCGCCGCGCCAACTCTTCCTCGAGCAAGTGGCGGTGAAACATTATCAGGCGGCGGTCGTCAGGGCTCAGGTCGCCCAGCCCGTGGTCACGACAATGGCGGAGCAGCGCGCGCATCAGCTCGCTGTCGGTGGCGAGCGAGCGCATGTCGTCCGGGCCCGAGGCGCGCGCAGTATCGTGGGGCCCCCGGCCGTTGTCACTCGGCCCACTCGCGGCGGGTTGCGGCCCGAATGGGCTCGCACCCGGGCGGCCGCCGACAGCCCGGGCGCGCTGAATGCGCTGGACGTTCATCCAGCCGAGAAGCCCCAAGATCACAAACAGGAAAATGATCGGCAAGGTCCTGGCCGCAACGAGAGCGGTCATGACGATCGCGGCCAAGGAGACCACGCCGGAGATCACTTCGGCCTGGGCGGGCGGGCGGCGTCTCGAGAGGAGCGCCAGCAGGATCATCCCGCCGTCGAGCGGGAAGATCGGCAACAAGTTGAACACCCCCCACAGGATGTTGGCGAACGCCAGCGCGCCGCTCAGCTGTTGCGGCAGCCCCTCGTGAAACACTTCGTGGGAGATGAGTATCAGGAGCGCCGCCCCAATCGCCAAATTGACCGCCGGTCCCGCGGCAGAGAGGATCACATGGTTGCGCGTGCCGCGGACACCCTTGGTGAAGGTCGCGCCGCCGAAGATGTGCAGCATGATGCGCTCGGCGCGCCCCCCGAGCCTGGTGGCCGCGAGTGCGTGGCCAAGCTCATGAAGATAAACGGAAAGATAGATGAAGAACGGCCAGATGGCCTGCAGCGGGTTTCTGGTGGCAAACCCGTAGACCGCGAAGATGCCGACGAAAAAGAACAGCATTTTGTTGACGTAAAGGGGAATGCCGAATGGCGCTCCCAGCCGATAGCCACCGTTGTGTTGCTGAAGCATGGTTGGCATAACTCTCTTCGGTCGATAGCCCTCCGGGGGATCGGAGATCCGCCGGGGCGAGGTCAAGTTCCGCGGAGCATCCTAACCAAAAATTGGGGCTCCAGCCACCGCGCGAGGGAAAAGGATTATGAAGTCTGCCCAAAAAGAGACCTGCGACCAAGCCCAAAAGCGGCGCGGGGTGTTGATCGGAGTCACCTGCATGACCGGGGCGGCCCTCTCTTTTGCCGTCATGTCGGCGCTCATCAAGTCCGCCAGCGCGACGCTGCCGCCGATGCAGCTGGTGATGTTTCGCGGCTTGTTCGGGGTCCTCGTGATCGGCGGAGCCGAGATCGTGCGCCACGGGCGACTGCGGCGAGGTGGCGGCCGCGGGCGGTTGCTCGCCCGCTCAATGGCCGGATTCCTGGCGCTCTCGGCCTACGCCTGGGCGATTGCCAACACCCACCTGGGTGTTGCCAGCGCGCTCAACCAAAGCTCTCCGATCTTCGTCGCGTTGATGGCGCTCGTGTTCTTGAGGGAGCGCCCTCCCCTCCCGGTGCTGGTCCTCATCCCGGTCGCTTTCCTTGGAGTGACGCTGGTGGTGGCCCCCAACTGGGCGCGAGTGGATTTCAGCGCGTTGGTGGGGCTCTCCTCCGGCGTGCTGGCAGCGGTCTCCTATGTCCTGGTGCGCGCGCTGCGCGGCAGCGATCCTCCCCATGTCATCATCCGCTGGTTTTCCATGACGTGCTTCGCCGGAGCGCTGCCGGTGGTGCTCCTCCAGGGGTTCGTGTGGCCGAGCGGATTGCTCTGGCCGCAGCTGGTCGGGGTTGCCGTCTTCAGCCTGGTTGGGCAGTTCGGCATGACTTACGCGTACCGCTTCGCCGAGGCCTCCCTGGTGGCACCGTTCATGTATGCCAGCGTGGTGGCGAGCCTCGCCCTCGGCTGGTTCGTGTGGGCCGAGTGGCCGGGAGCAGGGGGAATCGCCGGGGTAGTGCTGATTATCGCAAGCTCCGTCGCCATCGTACGTTTCGGCAACGTGACGCCCGCCATCGCGTCTCCCGCCCGGGCCCCCGACAAGCGCTCCGCGCCCTGATAGCGCGCTCGCAGTTGGGCCCGCATCCGCGTGCGCTTGCCGGCATGATCTGACGAACAAGAGTCGATCCGCGGGTCGTCAGGTGCGGTAGTCGGCGTTGATGGTGATATAGCCGTGGGTCAGATCGCTCGTCCAGACCGTCGCCTCGGATTCGCCGCGGCCGAGATCGAGACGCACCCCAAGCTCCTCTGCGGCAAAGATCCGCGCCGCCTCGGCCTCCTCGTAGTCGTTCGGCAGACCGCTCTCGACCAGCCGCAGCCAGTCCCCCCCGGCGCTCGAAATAGCCAGCATTAGCCGCGAGGGATCGAGCGGCACGCCGGCGCGACCGGCCGCCGCCAGGATGCGGCCCCAGTTGGGGTCGCCCCCGGCGAACGCGGTCTTGACGAGCGGCGACGTGGAAATCACACGCCCCACGCGCGCCGCCTCCTCCTCGCTCTCGGCGCCGGTGACCGTGATGCTGATGAAATGCTCGGCCCCTTCACCGTCCCTGACAATCTCGCGCGCCAGGTATCCGCAGACCTCCTCGAGGGCCCTTGCGAACTGCTGCCGCGCCGCCTCATTCGCGAGCGGCCCGGCGGCGCCATTGGCCAACAGCAGAACAGTGTCGTTGGTGCTCGTGTCGCCGTCGACGCTGATCCGGTTGAAGGTGCGCTCCACGGTGGGCGAGAGGAGGCGCCTGAGGTCGCCCGGCGCGATGGCCGCGTCGGTGGTGATGACCGCCAGCATGGTGGCCATGTCCGGGTGAATCATCCCCGACCCCTTGGCCATGCCGCCGATGGTAACGAACGCAGCTCCGCTGTCGGCGCCGCGCGGGACACGCGCGGTCGCCGTCTTGGACCGCGTGTCGGTGGTCAGAATCGCCTCGGCCGCCGCCTCGCCGCCATCGACGGAGAGTTTCGCGCCGGCCGCCGCGATCCCTTTGTTCAGCCGAGACATGTCGATGCGGACGCCAATCACACCGGTGGAGAGCACCAGCACCTGATCCGATAGGCAGCCCAACGCCTCGGCCCCTTTGGCCTGCATCAGGCGCGCGTCGTCCATGCCGGGCTCTCCGGTGCAGGCGTTGGCTATCCCGGCGTTCGCCACCACGGCGCGGATTCGGGCGCTGTTGTGAGCCAAGGTCTCCCGGTCGAGCACGACGGGCGCCGCGGCCACGAGGTTTTGGGTGAACACGCCGGCCGCCGCGCAATCGCTGTCGGAAGCGACAATCGCCACATCGAGCCCCTCGCCGGAGCTCCTCAGCCCACAGGAGGACGCGGCCGCCTTGAACCCGGATGGGGCGGTGACCCCTCCGCCGGGACGCATCTCAAACTCGCTCATTTGCGGGCCTCTTGGACGATCTCCTCGCCCTTGGGTTGAAGCTCTTTTTCCATTAACACGCAGCCGTTGCGCACCGGCCGCGTCCCGGACAGGACGCATGTCCACTGCCCGGGCAACGCCTTGAAACCGGCGCGCGCAAAAATCGCCCCGGCCGAGGTCGTGGCACAGACACGACGGTAGCCGAAGTCGCGCGCCAGCTGAAGGGCGGCCTCGAGGAGAAGGGCTCCGATCCCTGCGCCGCGAAACCTTCGCTCGACTGTCAGGGAGCGGATCTCGGCCAACTCGGAGCTGGCCGCCTGGAGGCAGACGCACCCGACGATGCGCCCGTTTCGCCTGGCCACCCGCCAAGAGCCCAGTGAGGCGCGGATGCCGGTCGATGTACGATCGAGCAGCTCACCGCGGAGGACACCCAACGCCACGAGTCGGCGAATCGCGCCGACCTCGGAGACACGTGGTGTCGCCAGCACTATTTTGGCGGGTCGGCCGGCCATTAATGGTGGTTCCTCCGCTCCAATCGCATGAATAACCATTCTTCATTCACTCCGTTCGTCGGCCGCGGCCAGACTCTCGTCAAACAAGCGCACGGCACGCAACAGCGCCGCACGTGAAATAATTAATGGCGGCGCGAAACGCACCACCTGTTCACCGGCAGGGATCACGAGCAACCCGCGTCGCCGGGCGGCCTCGACCACCGGGGCCACCGGCCGGTCAAGCTCGACTCCAACCAGTAAACCGAGGCCGCGCACCTCAACAATCGCGGGGTGCTTCAAGGCCTCGAGAGATTCTCGCAGTTGATCCCCAAGCGCACGGACTTCCGCAAGAAACTCCGGCGTCAGGCGCCTCAGGACCACCTCGGCGGCCCGGCAGACGAGAGGTCCGCCGGCGAACGTCGAGCCGTGATCTCCGGGGCCGAACGCCATGGCGACCTCCTCGGTGGCCAGCAGCGCTCCGATTGGGAGTCCCCCGGCCAACGGTTTGGCCAGCGTCATCAGATCAGGAGTCACCCCGAGCTGTTCGTGCGCAAAGAGCGTACCGGTCCGGCCGAGGCCACATTGCACCTCGTCAAAGACCAATAGCGCCCGGTGGCGACGGCATAGCTCCGCCACGCGCTTCAGGAACGCGGGGTCGACGGGGCGCACTCCCCCCTCGCCCTGTAGCGGTTCCACGAACACCGCCGCCGTCTTGTCATCGATTGCGCGTTGGGCCGCCTCGGCATCGTTAAAGGGCGCAAAGGTGACCCCCTCGAGCAGGGGCTCGAACGGCTCGCGAATCGACGGCTTGTGGGTCATCGAGAGCGCCCCGATGGTGCGCCCGTGGAAGCCGCCCTCAAACGCCACCACCCGCGTCTTGTCGGCGGAGCCCTGATTGACGGCCCACTTGCGCGCGAGCTTGAAGGCCGCCTCATTGGCCTCGGTTCCGCTGTTGCAGAAGAAGACCTTGTCGGCGAACGAGCGCTCGACCAGCTCGCGCGCCAACGAGACCTGCGGCGCCGAGTGATAAAGGTTGCTCACATGCACCAGGCGGCCCGCTTCGGCGGCCACCGTCGCGACCCACTCGGGGTCGCTGTGGCCAAGCGCCATCACGGCGATGCCGGACATACAATCGAGGTAGGTTCGCCCGCGGTGATCCGTCAGCTCGCAGCCGTCGCCGGACACCAGAATCATATCTCCCGGTCGGCTGTAGGTGCTCATCAGATAGCGCGACTCACCTGACTCTGTCTCGTCGAACTCCATGCTGAGTATCTCTCCTGAGCGCTTGATGCGCGCTAAGCACTTTTGCGCGCGGGCAAAAAGCGTGTCCCCCCGTCGCCGGCGAGCCCGTCGAGGTCGGCGATTCGCGCCTCGCGCACACCGTTGCCAATCGCGAAGAGCGCAGCGTTTGTCTTGGCCACCATGCCGCCTTCGATGGTGCCGTTTGCGACCAAGACAGCGGTCTCGGCGGGAGTGAGGGTCGGCACCACGGCGCCGTCCCTGAGGACACCCGGCACGTTCGAGACGAAATCGAGCCGGTCGGCTCGCAGCGCCGCGGCCACCGCGCAGGCGGCGTCGTCGGCGTTGACATTGCACGGAGCGCCGTCCGGGCCCACCGAGATGGGGGCCAACACCACCGTCAGCCCGAACTCCATCAGTTGGCGAAGAAGAGTGGTGCGCACCTCGACGACCTCGCCCACCAGCCCGAGGTCGACTTTGGGGTGCATCTTCTTGCGGCAACGAAGCAAGGCCCCGTCAAGGCCGCAGAGCCCAATCGCGTCGACGCCGACTTCCATGAGGGCACCGACTATCTGCTTGTTGGACTGTCCGCACAGCACTTGCTGGGCAACCAGCAACGATTCGGCATCGGTGATTCGGATCCCGTCCACCTTGCGCGGGTGGATGCCGAGGCGTTCCTGTAGCCGGGCAATGGCCTGCCCGCCGCCGTGGACCACTATCGGAGGGACCTCGAGCCGGGCGATGCGGCGCGCGAGCGCCGGCAAAAACGCCGGATCGTCGAGTTCGTTCCCTCCTATCTTCAAAACATGTGTCATTTGCAATCTCTCCTCACTGCATCGCCCCCTATCTTTTAAGACGCCTAGCCTGGAAGTGCGGTGGTCTCATCGAGCCCGAGCATCACGTTCATGTTTTGCAGCGCCTGCCCGGAGGCCCCTTTCAGGAGGTTGTCAATGACCGAGACGATTATCAGCATATTGCCGCACACATTCAGTGAAATGGCGGCGCGGTTGGTCAAATGCGCGTGCGCGACGGTCGCCACCTGGCCTTGCGGCAGGAGGTGGACGAACGGTTCCTCGCTGTACTCCTTCTCGAAGGCGGCCCGCAGCGCCGACTCGTCGGGCGAATCGCAAAGCGGAACGTAGATGGTCGACAGCATCCCTCGCGGAATCGCCAGGAGGTGGGGCACAAAACAAAGCTCCGGCGCGGTTGTGCCGAAGCGGTTGAGTTCTTGCTCCATCTCGGGCAGGTGGCGGTGGGCGCGGCCGAGCTTGTAGGGCGTCAAGTTGTCGGCCACCTCGACCGAGTGGGTGAGCTGGGTCGGCTTGCGCCCGGCGCCCGAGACCCCGGATTTGGCATCCACCACCACTCGCCCGCTCACTCGGACACCAAGCTTGACGAGCGGCAACAAGGCCAGCAAGACGGTGGTCGGGTAGCAACCGGGGTTGGCCACGAGGCGCGCCTCGGGGAGAGCCTCACGCGCGTACTCGGTCAATCCGTATACCGCTCGATCGAGCCACTCGGGGGCCGGATGACGGGTCTGGTAGGTCTTTTCGTAAAGCTCCACTGAACGCAATCGAAAGTCGGCGCTCAAATCGATGACTCTGGACCCGGCCTCAAGTGCCCGCAAGGCGGTCTCGGCCGCCGCCGCGTGCGGTAAGCACAGATATGCAATGTCCAGCTCTCCGAAGGAAGCGTCCGCACTGGGGACGAGAGGTAGCGCCGGCGCTGACGGATAAACGTCCGACAGCATCTGTCCGGCGAACGACTCCGAGGTCAGGACATCCAGATCCACGTTGGGATGGCAGGCCAACAGCCGTGCCAGCTCGCAGCCTGTGTATCCGGTTGCACCAATGATGCCGACTTTGTAGCGATGTGATGCGCCTTGCAAAATTATCTCCTGCTAATCATTCCTGAATCCAGCCGCCGGGAGTCCGGGGAGTAGCCGCTCCGTGTCGCTCAGGCGCCTGGGTCGAGCACTATAACACTTTTCAGGTGATACGAAAGAATCGCGGCATAGCGCGCGGGGTTAGGACACGATGCCTGTGGGTAGCCAAATAATAGCTTGAAAAGGGAACAAACCACTTTTGTGTAATTCCACGCATAACAATGTCATAGTAGTCCACTCACCTTCACCTGTCAAGTGCCGGCTTGCGTCAACCTCTGCGCTTTCGCGCGCGAGAACGTGAGGTGGGGAATTAGGGTTGGACACTGGAAAAATCAATCCGACTCGTGGCAAACTCTCGGGAGCACCTGATGGCGCCCTCCGCCGTCACTCGGTCTCGCGTCCCTTTTGCAATTTGGAGTAACTGATGTTCTCGTCCTGTTTGTCGCGCTCACTACCTGTCGTTTTTGCCATCGCCACCTTCCTGGGCTTCTCCGTGGCCTGCACATCGGACTCGCCCGCGCCGCCGGAAGAGAGCCGTGACGCGATCTCATCCACCGACACGGTGGCCCCTCCCGTCGATGCACGGGCCGACCTGGATCCCGCCCCTCGCCCCGACGCGGCGCCGGTGCCTGATGCGGCGCCGGGACCCGATGCGGTTTTCGACCACGATACCGCCGGGGAAATCGACGAGGGCGACGCGACGCCCGAGCCTCAGTTCGGACGCAGCGCCCATCGGCGCGAAGAATACCCGCTCGTCGAAGGGCCGCTCCAGGCCGGAGTCGGAGTCGGTTACTTCGAGGTGCCGGTCGGGGTCTCGATGGCCGGCTTCGGTGGCCGCGTGGATGGCATCAATTCCACGTGGAGCGGTCTCTTGAAAGGGTCGCAAGGGCTCCACGGGTGGCCAATCTTCAAGGCGCTGGCGTTTGAGGCCGAGGGGGAGCAGGTGGTGTTCGTCAAGACGCCCATGATGAGCTCCGCGACGGCCGTCACCGAGGGCGCCGCGGCCAAACTCGATGAGCTTTACGGGCTCGATCTTCGCGGGCGAATCATCACCGGCGCCGGGCACTCGCACCATACGGTGGCGCGCTACTGGCGCATGCCCGACCTGTTGGCAATCGCCGGCGTCGACACGCCCGACGAAGAGGTGCTCGACCGCATCACGACGGCGTTGGCCGAGACGGTCAAGAGCGCTCTCGACGATCTGGGCCCGGCCGAGTGGGGTTATGCCACCCAGGAAGGCTTCGATCCCGACGACGAGATTTACGGTCACCGCCGCGAAGAGGTTCAGCATCTCTACGGTAAGGATGATCGCCTGGTGGTCTTGGGCGTCCGTCGGCCCGACGGCCGCCCGTTGGCGGCAATGGTCAACTTCCCCGTTCACGGCACGGGCTTCGGTTCCCGCAACGACCTCCTGAGCGAAGACGTGCCGGGCGCAATCGAGATGCAGTTCGAGGAGTATTTCTTTTCCACCGAGGAGCAACCGGTGGTGGCGCTGTTCATGCAATCGGGCGCCGGCGACGCGGCGCCTCGCGGCGGAGTCAAGTATCCGATTCCGCAGCGCATCGAGCGAATCGGCCTCCTGGCCGCCCAGAGCGCCGTCGAACTCTATCGGAGCATCGAATGGCGCTCCGAGGCTGAGGTTGGAGTTCGCTCTCGCCGTCTCGACCTACATTACGACTGGATCTATCCGGAAGGTTACGATGACTTCTCGGATGAGAGCGGGACCCCCTACTATTGGGGCGGCTGGCAGTGCCGCGGCAAAGGGGTCGAGGAGGGTGAGAGTATGTCGGGCCACCCCAAGGTGTGCAGCGCTTTCGAGAGTCTGCTTGCGCTCATGCGGGTGCCGATCCCGTTCTCCGAGGTGCATCAGGTCTACCTGAGCACGGCGCGCCTGGGGCCGCTGTTTTTCATGTCCCTCCCCGGCGAGCCCAACAACTCCATTATCCGCTACATGATTCACGAGTTCGCCGCCCGTATCGCCGAGCGCGGCCTCGAAGAGAGCGGAGCTTTTGACGTGATGGGGATCGGCTACTCGCAAGATCACGCGCTCTACTTGTCCACCGCCGAGGACTGGTTCATGGGCGGCTACGAGGCCGAGATGAGCTTTTTCGGGCCGCTCGGGTCGAGCTATCTCGTCGATCGCCAGATGGAGTTGGCTGAGGATTTGCTCGACGGTTACGCGCGGCCGGTCTTTTACAATGAATCGCGCGATCTTTCCACCCCCGGCGAGTTCACGCCGCGCGCTCTCGAGGTGAGCGTCAATCTCGGGTCCGTAATTCAGGACGTGGCGACCGACTATGAGCGCACCGAGCACGTACACTTTCACTGGGTCGGCGGTGATCCTTCCATCGCGCCGCCCCGTGTTCGCGTCCAGTATTCCACCGATTCGGGTTTTGTCGATGTGCCGCATCCCGCCGGGTGGCCCGGGGAAGCCTACGACAACACACGCCATCACATCTTGACCCGGTACACGCCCGATCCTCCCGCGAGCGGTCAGATTCGGGCCGAACGGCAACACGCCTGGCTCATCGACTGGCAGGTGCCCCACGACTTCCCGGCCGGCACCTACCGGCTCGTGGCGACCGGCTCCTACTGGGACGGCGCCGAGGTGCGACCGTACGAGGTGGTGTCGCGCGAGTTCGGCATTCGACAAGCCACCGGGGCCGCCCTGTCGGCCGAGCTTCATGACTCCGAATTGCACCTGCGCCTGACTCTCCCGCCGGTGGAGTTTGCGCAGGAGAAGGATCGCCGTTGGCCCACCGCCGGCTGGCGGCTGTTCGACGCCACGGTTGCGCCCCAAGAGCCGCAAAACGTGCGCGTCCCGCTTCTGATTTCGCTCTCAACCGACACCTTGCCGGCGGCCGAAGAGCACCTCGTGACATTCGATCACGCCGCGGGTGCCTATCTCTTCAACCTGGCCCAAGCCGGTCTCGAAGAGTACGCCGGCGCTATCACGGTGGACGCTCATGTGGCCGCCGATCATGTGCCGAGCCCGATTCAGACCACCGTGGGCCACCGCTAGCGAGCCGCCCGTCTTGCGCGGGGGTCGGGGAGGTCTGATGCGTGCCCTGCTCTTCGCCGTGATCCTCCTCGCGACTTCGAGCGCCACCGCTGAGCCCGTGCCCGTGATCGAGGCCGGCCGTGAGGATGAGATCCGCGCGCTCGTCCTGCCCTACCGGACCGGCACCGTGGTGCGCGACGGCTTTGAGCTTGATTCGATCAGCGTCCAGCGGACCTTCATTCGACTGCTGTTGCGGGGCCCCGGCGATTCAGAGGCGGCGCTGCGACTGGAGCACCCCTCCGCGACCGCGGCGCTTGCCGAGGGCGCGACCTCGCCCGACGGGGCTCGTTTGGCCACTCGCTCCGCGAGCTTCGCGCTGCTGGTCGAAGAATCCCCGGCGGCGGCCGCGGCCGCTCTAGATGCGCTCATCGACGCGGTCGCGGCCAACGATCCCGGTCATTTCTGGCGGGTCGAGCGGCTCGCTGTAGCCCCTCCACCGCCCACGACGCCGCTGTTGCACTCGCTGCGGCGCCTCGCGGTGGGAACGAAGGCCTGGCTGCTCGACGGGCTATCACTGGCGCTCGTTGCTCTGCTCTTCCTCGGTTGGTATCTGCGCCGGACCTTCCGCGATATCGCGCTGCCGCTCCGCCACGCCTTCGCGCTCGCGGGGATAGTCGCGCTTGGGATACTACTGCGCCTTCTTCTCTCCGAAGACACGACTCTCACAGCCTGGCCCTACAGTCGGGTGGTCCCACTCGCTCGCGAAATCTACGACCGGCCGTTGCTCGCCCACTTGCTTGGGCTCTTTTCCGGGCGGGTGTTTCTGATCGAACTCAACTCATGGACCAACTTCGGCCTCGCGGCCATCACCCCACTTGTCGTCTTCGCCGCCGCAAGGCCACTAATCGGAACCCGCCCCGCCCTCCTGGCGGCGCTGATCATGGCCATCCTCCCGATGCACATTCGCTTCTCACGAAGCGACGTTTACTCGATCCAATCAATCGTCTTCACCGCGCTCACTCTCGCGCTAAGCCACGCCGCACTGACGGCCGAGCGCCGCTTTACGTGCGCCGCACTTCTCGTTCTGCTCACTCGGACGGCTTTTGAGACCTACACTCTGCGCCCGCTCAACCTCTTGTTGGCGCCCCTTTTTGTCGCCGCCGTGATCTTGCTCTTGAGAGGGTCCGCCGACAAACAGCCCCCCGCATCTCAGCGCACGGCCAGAGCCTGGAGAGGGGCTCTCGTGGCCTGTCTTTTGACCGCCGTCGCCGGCCTCGCGCTTCGCGAATTTGTCTCGCTCCACAGCGACCAGGTGGGGGAAGGCCTGGGACTCGAGACCCTTTACAACGCGGCCCTGACCGTCTTCAATCTTGACTACAACACGCTCTTGACCCCCCACATGACCCCGCCCCTATTGGCGCCGCTGGCCCTTCTGGGGGCCTATTCCCTCTGGCGGCAAGCGCGC
>PWKZ01000067.1 GCA_003559575.1 Bradymonadales bacterium
AAACAAGCCGAATTAGGCGGAGGCGTAGCAGAGCTACGTCGAGCACTAATTCGGTGCAGGTGACGCCGCAGATGTGCGTGAATCCGCGCGCGAATACCAGGATGGGCCGACGATTATGGACTAATTCGGTACAGCCGGTGCAGGTGGGGGATTGAGGGTTTGGGGGTGACCCCAGTTCCCTCTATTGCGACGGCGAGTCACATCTGATCGCGACGACTATCTCGGCGGTCTCGTCGGGGCGCACCTCCACCTCTGCCACGCTCGGCGCGCAGTGTGAAAGCGGCTCTCCTGCAGCCGCCATCGCGCGGGCGGTGACGGTACAGCTCCCGCTCGGCGCCACGACGAACAGGTCGGCGAAGGGCCGGCCGGCGTGCTCACTGTCGATGAAGTGCGGCAGCCCGTAGGCGGCGAGCGGGACATAGATCGAGAAGCTGGAGCCGCCGGCGCAGGCCACGTCGTAGTGAACACCAGCGGCCCCCGCGTCGAGGCCCGCGAACCGCAACGCACCGACGTGCTCGGCGGTGGGCACCGCGCGCGGATCGTCGCAGGCGCCGCTCCCCACCACCAGCAGCCCCGCCACGAGCAACCCCAGCGCGGCGGCGCGCCGCCGCGAGCGGGCTCTCTCGTCAAACCGGCAAGCCATACCCACCGCCCTAGTGGTACGTCACGGTGACGTCGTGGAGGGTCGGCTCGTTACCGACTATCGTGGACGACAGAATCGCCTTCAGCTGCAACGTCTGGCCCACCACGCCCAACGCGCCTCCGTTGACGGCCATGGTCCAGCTGGCCCCTCCATCCGTGCTGTAATAGACGCTCACGGAGCTACCCGGAGGCGTGGTCGCGTCCCACTCGATGGTCAACCACGTTGTGCCGGGCGAGCCCGTGTCGAGGGGCGCCGAGTACCACTCGTCGGTGGTGGAGGCCATGCAGCTCGACGTGATGCCGGTCATGTCGCCGCTGTAAGCGTAAGGGCCCTGGAGGAAGGCGGTCCCGGCGTCGTCGCCGAAGCCGGTGGAGACCCCGCCCGGGGTGGTCTTGGTCAGCGTGCTGCTGGTCAAGTTGACCGAATAGACGTTGTGATCGACATCGAGCGCCTGGCCGCGGTTACCCGAAGCGGCCGGGTCGAGCTTGTAGGCCGACACCTCGTCGTCGACGGGATCGTACTTGACGTAGTAACCCCTCATCGTCGCGCCGTAGACGGCGCCGTCAAGCCCCACGGTCAGACCATAGGTTCCCGGATATTCAGTCACTCCGTCGACCTCGACCTCGGTGGGCACACTGTCCAACACCGAGCCGTCCAAGGTGGACAGCCCGTAAAGCATGGGGTTGCCGGCGAAACCGATCCACACCTTGCCCATGTTGTCGGCGGCGATTCCGTAAAGCCGTGAATCGAACGCGACAGTCCACGCTACTTGCATGTCCAGCGCGCCACCCAAGTGGATCTTGACCACGCTCATGCCGGAGACACCGGCGGAATAGATGCCTTCGGCGTCGACCGCCAGCCCGTAGATTGAAAGGCCGGTGTCCACCGATCCCACCACGGTCCCGGTAGCGGGATCAAGCTCGAACACGAACCCCGAGTTGTCACCCCAGTCGCAGCCGGCAAACAGCCGGTTGTCGCCGGAGAGAGCGATGCCGCGGGACGCGTGACAGCCCGGCAGCGGCGTCGACCAAAGCAAAGCGCCGCCGCGCGTGTGCTTGTTGACCCGGCCGTCGACCCGACAAGCGGCGTAGACGTCCGTATTGGCGTCCATCAGGATCCGGCTCGGGTTGGCGCAAGTGTTGAACGGCGTGCCGGCGATGGGCTCGAGGGTCGTGAGGTCGTAGACCGCGAGTTGGTTGGCGGCCGTCGACGGGACCACGAGGTAGGGCGTCTCCTCGCACGAAGAGTCGGGATCGAGGGTGTAGGCGGCCGTCCATGTATGAACCTCCAAGCACTTCTCCCACTCTACGGCGACCCCGTCGATAACCTCGCAGAGCCCGAGCGTCATGACCTCCGTCACGCCGTCTTTCACGCAGCAAACCTCTTTACACAGCTCATCGGCGACCGGGGTGCCCCCAAGCGCGTCGCAGGTGGCCTCGGGCATGAGCTCGAATGTCCCGTCGGGCACCTCGCAGCAGACGGTCGGTTGGCACTCCTCGTGATCCACGACCAACCCACCGTTGTCGAGGCATTTCTGCTCGGTCATTTCGTAATAGAGCCCATTCAACTCGCAACAGATCTCCGTACATTTCACATAATCGACCACCTCGCCGCCGGCCTCCACGCAGTGGTCGGGGCTCGGCATGAAGTAGTAGACCCCGTCGATCTCGCAGCAGAACCGGCAGCGCTCCATATCCAGCACGTCTTCGGCGGGGCAGTCTCCGGCCGGGACGATGGCCGGCCCGTCATCCGTATGACAGCAAACCTCGTCGAGGCACAACTCGTGGTCGACCACCCAGCCACCCGAATCGAGGCAGGCGGCGGAGTTCGGCATGAACGCCACGCTCTCGTCCTGATACGCGCAGCAGACCTCCTCGCACTCGTCCCACGGCAGCACCGCGCTCGCGGGGCAGAATGCCAGCGGGACATACGCCGGCCCCTCGTCGGTGTCGCAGCAGACCTCGCGTTTGCACAGCTCGATGTCGACCTCCTCGCCCCCAAGCTCCAAGCAAGCCTCCAAGCTGGCGACGTAGATGATGGTGTCGTCTTGCAGACGGCAACAGACCTCGTCGCAGTGCTCGATCATCGGATCGTCGATGACGTGGATCGGGAAGGTCATGCCGGTCGAGAAGCCGTGCGCGTCGCTCACCGTCACGACCACCTCATACATGCCGGGCGTCTCGGCATAAAAGGTGAGCTGGCCGCCCACATGGCTCCAGGTGTAATCGGCGGCGGGCGGGGTGGTGATGAACTCGAACTCGTATTCGAGCGCGCCCTCGCCCCCCTCGGCCGTTACCGTGATCACCACCTCCTCGCACTGCGGGATGAACTTGGACGGCTCGAAGACGATGTCGACTATCCCGGGGCCCTCGACAATCACCGCCACCACATCAAGCGCCCCGATGGGTTTCCCCTCGCAGACTATCACGAGCACGATCTCGGTCGTTTGGTGGGCGACAATCTCGACCTCCTCGGTCGCCTCGCTGCACCCCGAAGCCGGGGTGTCGGGATCCTCCATGGCGATGGCGGTCACCGTGCAGATCCCAGGGGCCAGGAGCGTAAACCAATCGGCAAACGCCGAACCGGCCAGATCGCTGTCCACGTGATGCGGCAGCCCGTGCTCCTCGAGGGGGACGTACTGACTCAGCTCGGTCCCGTCCTCACACTCGACCTTGTAGAGCACCCCCGAGACGTCGGTGGTCAACCCGGAGACACCCACGTGGAGTTGGCCGACATCGGGCGCGGTAGTGCCACCACCGCACGCCCAAGCCATGAGCGTCGCCACGGCAAGCAAAAACCATTTGCATCGACCGGCGCCGGAACAACGTCGCGCCGAGTCAAACGAACTCTTCGTTTGGCTATCATTCGCCCACATGATCCCTCCTATGCCTCTCCTGTCTTTATCAACCGTAACTTGCCCTCAACACGCTACAGGACTGGAAACGAAAATCAAGTTCGACCTCAATCCTCCACCGTGTCCGTGGACCGAGGGGAGTGAGGCGGGTGCAAGTGCAAGGAAACAAGCCAAATCGAGCGGAGGCGTAGCAGCGCTACGTCGAGCATCGATTTGGTGAAGGTGACGCCGCAAAATCACCCGAATCGC
>PWKZ01000170.1 GCA_003559575.1 Bradymonadales bacterium
GCTCGAAGATGCCGTCGTGGTCGGTGAGCATGATGACGTCGAGCCCTTCGGCCAACCCGGTGCGCGCGCGAAGCTCGTCGGGGACGTCGCTGTCGGGGCTGTGGATGCCATGGACGTGGGTGTCGGTGGACAGATAGTCAGTGGTGTCGACCAC
Source organism: Bradymonadales bacterium (assembly GCA_003559575.1). Lineage (GTDB taxonomy): Bacteria > Myxococcota_A > UBA9042 > PWKZ01 > PWKZ01 > PWKZ01. The sequence goes on from PWKZ01000170.1 coordinate 155, forward strand.
CCGCTCGATCTCGAAGGATAGCTCGAGCGGCTCGTCGCCGGCTTCCACCAATTGCATGTGGCGTTCGTACTCGAACCCTCGCATGGCCCACACCTGGTATTCACCCCGAGGGATCACACCCGACTCTACCCCGGTGCCGGAATGGATCTCGAGCGCGGCGCCGAAGGGGTGACTCTCTTCTCCAAATGCCCGCGGCAGGATGTTGCCCGGAGCGCCGCTCGTGGGGATGAAGGAGATTCGCGCCGGGATATTTTGGACGCCGTCGCTGACGGTCAGCGTGAACGGGGTGCCGGAGGGTAGGGTCAGCTCGAGCGGAGGAGCGTCCGGGTCACCGTCGTCGATCTGTAACTCGACCACGGGCGAGGGCAGGTATCCGTCGGCCTTGGCGAGCAACTCGAACGATCCGGGGGGGAGGCGCAGCCCGAATGCGCCGTCATCTCCCACTCGCGCCGTCGTGAGGTGCTCCCCCGTGGGGGTTACCACGTGGAGTCGAACGCCGCGCCGCAGCGCTTCCTGGTCGGCCGTCACGATCCCCGAGACGGGCACGAGCGCCGGCGCGCCGGCAAGTTCGCGCAGGCGGGCCTCCACCTTGGCGAGCCCTCGCTCGGTGACCGCCAGGTAGCGGAAGAACGGGAGAGACTCGCCCGGGTCGAGGAAGAAGGGGGTTAGTGAGCCGAACATGATGTCGGAGTGGTTCATGAACACTTCGAAGACGGACTCTTGCATCCAAAACCCGTAAGCCACTCGGTCGCCCAGCGCGCTCCACCAGGGATATCTCCCCGAGTGCTCGCGCGAGTCGAACCCGGGGCCCGGGAAGTGGGTGCTGAGGCCGGTGCTCATCAGGAAGGCGACGGCGTGAGTCCGCACGGGGATGGGCCGGTCGGTGGGGTTTGCGACCGTCACCTCGAGGGTTAGAAAATCGTCGTCGGGGCCGAGCACATAGTCGTAGGTGAGATTAAGGTTCATCGGCTGGGCGGGGAAAAGAAACGCCAAGAAGGACTCCAACCATGGGAAGTCGCCGTCGCTGCCGGTTATTCTGACGCGGGCGTCGTCGTCGCTTCCGTTTGACAGCACTCGCACCTCGCGGGAGTCGAACTGTCTCAAGTTGTAACCGAAGAACAGATCGCCAAGTTGGCTGCCGCCGGGCTCGCCCTCGGGGCGTACGATGTCGGCGTCGATCGGCATCCCCCCGTAGCGCCGATAGATGCCGGTTACACCGGCGTCCTGGATGATGAACGCCACCCTCGAGTTGTAGAGTTTGTAGTCTCCAATTTGCCCTCGGGTGTACGGGCCGTCGAGTAGCTCCTCGGGGAAGCGCACCCGCCCGGCGCGCACTTCGTCCGGTCCCAGTCGCGCGGTCAAGTCGAGCGGCGGTGGTGGTGTGACGACTTCCTCGGAGTCGGGGCCGGCGACGACGTCCGGCGTGCTGGTCTCGATTGTCTCGCGCCGCTGAAGGTCGGGCCCCAGGGGAGCCGTGTCGGGGAGGGAAGCGTCAGGGTCCGGTGTGGTGGGTGAGGAGGTGTCGGACAGAAGCGTGTCGGGTGAGAGTGAGTCCGAGGTGGACAAAGGAGTGCCGGGGCTCGAGCAGGCCGCGAGAAGCAAGCAAATCCCCAAAGTCAAACGTGACACCTGCGCCTCCACTTCAAACGCCCACCAACCCCAAGCCCGCCATATTACAATAGGGGGCCGTATTTCCTAGAAAAATCGTCGCCAGTGAAGCGATAGCGAAACAGGGGAGCGGTTCAGGTGACGCCGCAGATGTGCGCGAATCCGCGCGTGAACCCCAGGATAGGCCGGCGAATCTGGGGTTGTCGAGTTGGCCTGGGGGCCCTATTCTGCGGGAGTGAGACGGGAGGAGGTGCGATGCGGGACCACGGCAAGCTCAAAGGCGGCACCGGCCGATTCGACGATGGGGCGCGCCGCCGCCCGGCGGCGTTCTTTGATCTCGACGGGACGCTCCTGACCGTCAACAGCGGCCGGTTGTGGTTGCGGCGCGAGCGTCGCAACGGGCGGATCAACGCGCGCCAGGTGCTCAAGGGCATGTTGTTCCTCGGCCTCTATCGGATTGGGACCATCAATATCGAGCGGGCGATGAGCGAAGCGCTCGCCACGGTGCGCGGCGAGCCGGAGGAGAACCTCCGGCGTTGGACTCACGAGTGGTATCGACAGGAGGTGGCGTCCTTCGCGGCTCCCGGGGCGGCCGCGGTCCTCGCCGCGCACCGGGCCGCGGGACATCCGCTCGTGCTACTGACCTCCAGCTCGCCGTACGCCTCCGAGTGCGCGCGCGAACAATTCGAGCTCGACGACTACTTGTGTACGGTCTATGAACTCGACGATCAGCGCTTCACGGGGCGGGTAGTCCCACCGCTCTGCTACGGCGCAGGCAAGATCGAGAAGGCGGAAGCGTACGCGCGCGAGAACGGCATCGATCTCGACGCCTCCTGGTTTTACAGCGACAGTACCACCGATTTGCCGATGCTCGAGCGGGTCGCGCATCCCCGTGTGGTCCATCCCGATTTGCGGCTTCGCCGGGAGGCGCGCCGGAGAGCGTGGCCGATCCTCGACTGGAACCGGGTCGCCGAGGAGATCACGGAACTCTAATGCAAAAATGTCACGATATCCCCACTCCTCCTCTCTGGCTCGCCTTGATTCCGCTGATTGTCACCGGCGGCACCCTGGCCTACTCCGTGTTCGTGCTGGAGACGGATCCCCACTTCTCTCTCTTTCTAGGCGGCGTGACGGCCGGCCTGTGTGCCTATGCCCACGGGGTCCCATGGATGACGATCAAGGAGGGGTTCAAGCTGGCCATTGGCCGGACCATCCCGTCCTTGATAATTCTGTTGATCATCGGGATGTTGATCGCGGTCTGGATCGCCAGTGGGATCGTCCCCGCGCTCATGCTGGTCGGGCTCGAGTTCGTCGTCGCGCGCTGGTTTTTGCCGGCGATGCTGCTGTTCAGCAGCGTCATGGCGCTGCTGACCGGCAGCTCCTGGTCCACCGTCGGCACGATCGGGGTCGCCGCCATCGGCGTCAGCGAGGGGCTCGGCATTCCGCCGGCGATGACCGCCGGAGCCGTGGTCTCGGGGGCGTTTTTCGGTGACAAAATCTCTCCCATGTCCGATTCCACCAACCTGACGCCGTCGGTCCTCGGGGTCCATTTGTTCGATCACATCAAGCACATGCTCTACACCACCCTGCCCAGCCTGGTGATCAGCGTGGTCGTCTTTACGGTGATGGGGTTCATTGTCGCCGGCAACGGTGGTGAAGGTGACATTGCGCTCTATGCCGATCCGATCCGCGAACACTTCAACCTCTCACCGTGGCTGATTCTGCCGCCGCTGGTGGTGATTGTAATGATCGTCGTCAAGGTTCCGGCCATTCCGAGCCTCATCGCCGGCGTGATGTTGGGCGGCGGCGCTTATCTCCTTCTGCAGGGCGGTAGCTTGGCGGGTTTGTCCGATCTCATGCACACCGGGGTGGCGATGGACACCGGCAACCCGAAGATTGACGGCCTGTTCTCGCGCGGCGGCCTGGACAGTATGTACAGC
>PWKZ01000061.1 GCA_003559575.1 Bradymonadales bacterium
GCGCGCGGATTCACGCACATCTGCGGCGTCACCTGCACCGAATTAGTGCTCGACGTAGCGCTGCTACGCCTCCGCCTAATTCGGCTTGTTTCCTTGCACATGCACGCGACTCCACACGCTCACTCCTCAGAACGAACCGACGATTATGGCGGTCAGCGTTTCTCGGCTTGACTCGAGAGTTGAAGCTCAGTCGGAGAACAACGAGTTGAAATGAACGCCGAGGCCGAACGCGAAGACGTCGTAGCTACTGTGATAGACACCCGCGTTGACCGGGCAGCCGTCCACCATCTCGCCCTCGAAGGTCATCCGTTGCTGCGTGAGCCGCGCCTCGCTGGTGCCCACCGCGCGGGGCAACTGGAAAACGCGCGAATAGGCCAACGAAAGCTCGACTCCGCGCCACGCCACCGAGATCCCGCCCGAAATCGCGAAACGCTCGAACGACGGGAAGTCGACGCTCGAATAACCGTGCGGCAAGCCCGCCGACTCCCACAGCCCTCCGAGCCTGAGCGTCAACAGACGGGGCAGAACGTTCCACTGCCCGCCCAGCCGGACGCTGTAGGTGTCCTTGAAGTTGCGCACGATATCGATGCGCTGCAAGGCGATCCGAGAGCCGAAGACGTCGATCTCATCCACCCCGAAGTCCAGCGTGAAAGCGTCGAGTTGCGACCACTGCTCCCAGACGAAGTTGAGTTCGATGTCAAACAACTCCTCACCACTGGCGCGCTCATGGAAGTACCGCACCCCGGCCTGGACGTTGACCGGATAGGTGAACTTCACCGAGGCGGGGACCTTGAACGGATCTGAGCCGTAAAAGACGCTGTCGGGCTCGGCCGACATCCGGATGTCGCCTGAGGCGTTGAAGTTGATGGGCACCGCGCGGCTGGACAACGCGAGCTCCATGTAAGGCAACGGCCGCACCCAACCCGAGAAGATCGCCGTCATGCGAAACGGATCGCTGGCGCGCGCGTCGGCGCGCAGATCACTCAACGTCGCCACCGCGGTGGACCGCTCCCCGGGGCCGACTACGACCATCGAGTAGTCGAGCCGCGGCATGAACCCAAACTGCAGGCTCGCGCCGAACCCGAACAGCTCCTCGTACTTCCAGGCCGCCGAGATGGTCGCAAAGATCACCATCATCTCGGCCTCGATGAATGAGTAGCGGGTCGGCGCGGTGGTGCCCGAAGGGTAGCGCAGGCTACCGATCGCGGTGGGGCCGACCAGACCGAGACCGAAGCCCCAATCCTCGAGGCCGAAATCGGTGCTGACCGCCGCGGAGATCCCCATAGGGAAAAAACCCTGCTGCTCGTTTACCGCCGGAAACTCGAACAGCTCGCAGTCGCACAGGAGCGGCTGGCGCTCGAAGCGCATGTTGAGCCGCGTGATGTTGTGGTTGTAGATCGCGCGAGTGCCTCGAAGCAGCGCCAGCCGCGACGGGTTCCAGTAGATGGCGGAGGGGTCGTCCGCCTTGACCGTGAAGGCACCCCCGCGACCGAGAGCGTGAACCCCTTGAACGGGGTACTCGAACCCTCCGGCCTCAGCCGGCGCCGCCACGCGCAGCACGGCGGCTGCAATCAAAGCGGCAATTAAAACGACGGGAACCCTGAGTCGGCTCTCGGATCGCTGCATTGAAAACCTCGCCGGCAGTCATCTTTGGTAATTGGTCTCTATTCGCGGGCGGCTTTGGAACCGCGCGCGCCGAAAATGAGTATCACGCTCCCCGGCGAGGGTCAATTAGCGCCAAGCGCCTCAATCATCCACCGCGGCCGTGGGGCATCGTTTCGGTGTGGTTGTCTTGCGGCCATACGATCCGCGGGGAGGTGGCCCATGCCTGAGGCGGCCAAGGCGTGCGAGGTCAAGCTCGTCACGGTGTGGAGCGCCGAAGGGAGATCTCGGTCCCAAAAAATGAGCCGACGCCCTTGGGCCTTGGCGGCGGTCTCTGTCCCGTCACTCAAGGTGTTTGGGGACTGCCGAGAAGACGCGCCATTTGGATTGCGGCCATCATCGCGCCGGGGTTGGCTTGCCCTCGGCCGGCGATATCGTAGGCGACCCCGTGGTCGGGAGAAGTTCGGATGATGGGCAGGCCGAGGGTCACGTTCACTGCATTTCCGAACTCGATTAGCTTGAGCGGAATGAGCCCCTGGTCGTGATACATCGCCAGGACGCAGTCGAAATGCCCGTCGGCCGCGCGCCCAAAAAGAGTGTCCGCCGGCAGCGGGCCTTGCACATCGTGCCCTTTGGCGCGGAGGCGTTCTACGGCGGGGGCGATGACGCGCGCCTCATGGTGGCCCATCAGGCCCCCTTCACCGGCGTGAGGGTTCAAGGCCGCGATACCCAGGCGAGGGCGCGCCAAGCCGAGTCGGTCGGCCAGGAAAGTGAGCGCCACTCCGGCGCGCTCCTCGATGAGAGGTCTGGTGATGGCATCGGGCACGGCCGCGAGCGGAAGGTGAGTGGTCACGAGGACCACTCGAAGCCGCTCGCCTGCGAGCATCATGGCCCAGCTCGTGGTGTTCGTGTGGTGGGCGAAGAACTCGCTTTGGCCGGGGAAAGACATCGTCGCGTCATCGTTGGTGAACACCGCCTTGTTGATAGGGCCCGTGACGACGGCGGCGATGCGGCCTCGGACAGCGTCCTCGAGGGCGCGGGTCAGAGTCGCGAGCACGGCGGGTGAGTGCCTGGGATCGAAGCGTCCGACAGTAAGCGGCAAATCGGGTTCGGAGTCGACTGTGATGGGCACCAGCGTCGCCCGCCTGTCGGGTCGCCCGGCGATGATCGCGCGCGCAATCGACGCTTCGTCGGGGCGAGTTCGCGCCGGGATCCAGGCCTGTTCGAGCGCGTCGGGGGCGGCGTAGAGTAGGAACTGTGCCCCTTCGACGGTCCCCCGGTGGGAGAGCGCGCGCAAGATGACCTCCGGGCCAATCCCCGCGGGATCTCCGAGGGTGATGCCGATTATGGGGGGCTTCATGGCTGGTTTTCCGGGCTCACTCGCACTTGGAGGACTGGACACGCCTGGTGAGCGCTTCTTGCCATTCGGCGTCCTCGGAGGTTCGGCTCCAGGCCTCGGTCCAGGCCTTGGGCGTGTCGAAACCGTAGCGCTTGTAGATATCGAGTATCTCGTCGGTCTCGCCGCGCTTCTGGGCGCAGTAAATCTCCTCGTAGGCCTTGGCCAGCATCTCTTTGTTGACGACGGTCCGCGCGGCGGGGACGAGCGGCTGGGCGGCCGCTTCGGCTTCTTCGTCCTCGAGTTTCTGGTCGACCTCCTCCTCGGCCTCCTCCTCGGCCTCCTCGCTGGGCGCCTCTTGGGGCTCCGGCTGCTCTTCGGAGACGGGGTCGTCTTTTCGCGAACAGCCGGCGACGATGAGCGCGGCGGCCATACCGACTGCGACTAACAACAACAGGGTCTTGCGCATTTTATCTCCCTCCTCGGTCAGGGGTGCTTCGTCAAGGGCGGCAGAGTGCTGGGTGAGTCATTGGGCCGCCGGCACCACCTACCGGCAAACTAGCCTTGAGGGGGAGGCGTGTCAATCCGCCATAATCGTCGGTTCGTTCTGAGGACCGAGCGTGTGGAGGCGCGTGCATGTGCAAGGAAACAAGCCGAATTAGGCGGAGGCGTAGCAGCGCTACGTCGAGCACTAATTCGGTGCAGGTGACGCCGCAGATGTGCGCGAATCCGCGCGCGAATCCCAGGATGGGCCGACGA
>PWKZ01000303.1 GCA_003559575.1 Bradymonadales bacterium
CACCGCGTCCGTGGACCGAGGGGAGTGAGGCGGGTGCAAGTGCAAGGAAACAATCCAAATCGAGCGGAGTCCAACGCAGCGCCTACGTCGAGCATCGATTTGGTGAAGGTGACGCCGCAATTGCGCCCGGATCGCTTCCCGAATCCCGGAAAAGGGTGGATGATTGAGGGCGCGAGAACACCTGTGATACGCTCCGTCGCCAGCCGAGTGGCCTTGGTGCCGCCGGTGGGCTTTTGGGCAAACAAGATGGAGAGTGAGGAGCAAATGAGCATTGGCATTGAAGAGATCCGAGAGGCACGGCAGCAGTGGATAGACGCGGTCCGAGCGCGGGATGTGGAACGCGTGGTGGCGCTTTACGACCCTGAGCGCGGGCGCCTCCTCGGGACCCTCGACACCGCGGCGACCACGGATCGCAACAGCCCGGCGCGCATCCGCGAGTACTTCGAACACTTTTTGGCCAATGATGCAATCGAGCCGCGCTTCCCCACCGAGATCCCGGCCGGGACGGTGACTGCGCTCGGCGATGACCACGCCGCCTACAGCGGTTACTACGAGTTCCTCCTCGAGAAGGACGGCGAGAAGCGAGTCGCGCACGCCAAGTTCACCTACATCTACGGCCGCGGGCGAGACGGCTTGTTTATCGTGACCCACAACTCAGGGCTGACCCCGGAAGGGATCGAGACCATCTAGTGAATCGCCTGGAAGCCACATTGAGGCGGATCGACGGCAAGGGGTTCGGCGCCTACAAGGATCTTGGCGGAGTCTACCGCGGCGACGACATCGAGCTGCGGGTCGATCACATCCAGGGCGATCCGTTCGCCGCGCCGAGCCGATTTGCGCTGCGTCGGCCTCTCTCCGGGGTGGGCGTGCCGCCCGCGCTTGTCGAGGGAGACAACGCGATCGCGGTGGCCGATTTCCTCACGCGGCAAGTGGCCTTGGCGTTGCCGCACGTTTGCCGAGGGAGGCGCGGCAGCGGCAAGAGCGGGACAGTCCGGATCGACGCGCCCAAGCAGGAGATCCTCGAACGCACGAGCGCTGTCATCGCTGACGGGATGGTCGAGATCCGCCTGGAAGTCGGCCTGCCGGCCGAGGGCCGGCGAATCCTGGGCCGGCATGCATTTGAGATGCTCGCCCGCGAGCTGCCGGCCGTCGCGGACCGCGCGCTGTCGGCCAAGCACCTGCCTCTCGCCGCCCTCGAGGCCCACTTGGCCGCGGCGCTCGACCAGCGCGCGGCGCGAGCACAGCTCGCGGGAGCCGGGTTGGTGGCGTTCGTGGCCGAAGGGGCCACGCTGCCGCGGCTGAGTGGAGTCGATCCGCGCCCGCTCTCGGGCGCGGCGGTCCCTTTCGGCCCAGTGCCCGACTCTCTGCGCGTGACGCTCCGGTTGCCGCATGCGGGGGATGTCTCGGGGTTGGGCATTCCCGCCGGCGTGACCGTAATCGTGGGAGGCGGCTTTCACGGTAAATCGACGCTGCTCGATGCCATCTCGCTCGGCATCTACGATCACATCCCGGGCGACGGCCGCGAGCAGGTGGTCAGCATTGGCGAGACGATGTTCGTTCGTGCCGAGGATGGGCGCCGGGTGACAGGGGTGGATATCTCTCCTTTCATCTCCGACTTGCCGCTCGGTCGCGCCACGACCTCATTCACCACCGACGACGCCAGCGGATCCACCTCCGAGGCGGCGGCGATTCAAGAGGCGGTCGAGCTCGGGGCCAAGCTGCTGCTGATCGACGAGGACACCTCGGCCAGCAACTTCCTGGTGCGCGACCACCGAATGCAGCTCTTGGTGGAAAAGGAACAGGAGCCCATCACCCCCTTCATCGACCGTGTCACCGAGCTTTACGAGGTGGCCGGAGTGTCGACGATCATGGTGCTCGGTGGCGCGAGCGACTACCTGGACGTGGCTCACACCGTAGTGCACATGAACAACTACCGGCCGCTGGACGTCACCCGCCGCGCCAAGGAGATCTGTCGCCTTCATCCGAACCAGCGACGCCCCGAAGGGGCCGCGCCCTATATCCTCCCCCCTGCTCGTGTTCCCGCCCCGGAGAGCTTCGATCCGTCGCACGGCCGGCGGCCCGAGCGAGTCAAGACTCGCGCGACGCGGTCGATCCGGTTCGGCAAGACCGAGATCGAGCTCGACGGCCTGGGCCAGCTCGTCGACGACAGCCAGGCGCGCGCGATAGGCGATCTTCTGCTGGTGCTCAGTCGTGACCAGACCCACGCGCAGCGCTCTCTCAGCGAGCTGGTGGCGGCACTCGAGGCGCGCGTTCAGGCCGAGGGGCTGGCCGCGGTGCTTGCCCCCGGAATGGGGAACCGCGCCGCGGTGAGGAGCCTCGACTTGGGCGCGACCATAAACCGAATGCGGACTCTGGATATCCCATCGAAGTGTTAGCTCCAGCGCGCTTCCTTGGGAATCGCGCGGGCGAAGTGGAAACCGAGGCACCGCTCCACCTGATGGGCCACCTGCCGTCGCGCGGCGGGGGGGCGCCCATCCGTCAGAACCCTCAGGACTCCCAGCCCCGAGCTAAAAAACGGCTCCACCGCGCGCGCCGCGGCGCGCTCGAAGACCACCTCGACGACACGGTCACCGGCGGATATCAAGAGCCGGCTGTGCGGATGCCCCTCGTCGTCAAGGCGCTCGTCCCAGCTCGCGAGCCCGTACGCGCCCCACAGCGGTCGGCCCACGGCGATCCGGCGCCGCAGCAAGAAACGCACCCCACCGGCCGGATCGAGCAGAGTGTGCTCGCGGTTACCGCGGTCGAGCCGCTCCCTCAGGCCGCCGATCCAGGCCGGCAGGACCGCCTCCTGAATGCGCGGCGTAAGCTCGGCCACCGCCTCGAGTGGTGTCCCCCCAAGCGGCACCACCGGCGCCCACAACAGTGTCCCCTCGCCGCACGCGGCGTCCGAGTTCAGCCACCTCACCCCCAACAGCCGCGCCCCGTCTTCAAACCACAGATCGAGTTCACCGTCGGCTGTCGGTAACAAGCTGCGACACGGCAACCCGCGCTCCCGGAGGAGGCGACGCAGCCAGGCGAGCAGCAGGTCGAGTCGCGGCACCTCACTCGCCTCTTGTGCGGTCTGCTTGTCCACGGGAGGCGGAGGCGGCGGCGCGTGGACGACTTGCTCGGCCGGCTCGCGGCCCGCGCTGGAATGCGAAGCTCGACCACCGGCGCGCTCACCGCCCTGCTCTTCAACCGGCGCTCCCTGTTCGACCGGGGCGACCACGGGATCGAGTTTCCGGCGCACCACCTGCCGCCAGAACTCCGGATGGAAAGCCCTCTCGTGCCACCACAAGTAAGCATCCAGAGAGAAAGCCGTGATGACTCGCTCCTCGTCGGTGTCGCCGGCGGTCCGTAGCACGCGGATCTGCCCGGGGAGAAGCTCGAGGGTGTCGCCGTAGGAAAGCGCCGCCAGCCGCGCGTCTTGTCCGAACAAGCGATGGAGGCGATAGGCGAAGCGCTCACCCACCGGCTCGAGGGGACGCAAAACGGCGAAATGAGCCGGCCTGTCGAGCAGGAAGAGCATCGGCCAGTCGGCCGTGCGATTGTCTCCCATTTCAAGACCGTGAGAGCGAAGGAGCGCCTCGTCGGCAATCGATTGGGCGCAAACGGCCGAGCAAGGGACATAGGATAAAGGCCCGCCGAAGGGTCGAATCGAGGTGGCGACGGGGCCCGGAGTGGCGATACGGTTCTCCAGATGGAGCCACTCGTTTTGCAGCCAGCCTATCTCGGGCGCGGCGGCGAACCTCTTGGAGCAGCAGGCGGGATATCCCAAAAGCACTCCGACTCGGCGCACGTAGCGTCGATCGAGCTCGCCCGGAACGCCCTTCTCGCGTGCCGCCAAGATCTCGATTAATTCATCGACATCCTGAGCTTCGCGGCCCACGAACAACTCGTAGGACTCCACCTCGTTCCAGTCCCGCCGCCGCGCGCACTGCACCGCATCCGGGCGGACGCGCTCGATTATCGGCGCCACCCGCTCGAGCTCCTCTTTCGAGAGCGGCTCGAGGCGACAGACCGGCTTGAGCCCCGCCTTGAACCCATACCAATCGACCGATGTGCCCAAGAACGGATCCTTGCAATCGAGAGAGTCTTCAGCCTGGCCTCGCGCGCGGGACGGTGGAGAGTCGGGCTCATCGATGTCGCTCTCGGCCGTCAATCTGGCCGCGTCGGTCACCCCCAAAGGCCCCAGCGCGGGATCGAGGTGAGTCGAGGGGGCCTCCTCGGCCAACGCGAGCAGTGCGCTCAGATCCTCTTCGCATGGGTGGCCGGCGATTGTGCGGCAGAAGCGCAGCGCCAGATCGAACTCGCCCTCTCCGAGGCGCGCTCTGACGGCCTGAATCTCCTCGTAGAGAGGTTCGCCGGCCAGGGAGGGATCGCGCTGCAACCGTGTGGTGAGGCGATTGAGGCGATCAGCGCGGGGGTCGACAAAGCGCCACGGCAACTCGGACTCGTAGAAGTTGCGGCGCGCAGTGTCGAGAGCCGGATCGTCGTAGGACAAAAGCAGCAGGCCGTCGCGCCGCGCGCGCGCGGCGAGCGGCAAGTCTTCGTATAGCCGCACGCGCGAGGTGAGCGCCTTGCCGCAGAGCCTTGTCAGATCGAAGTGGACGATGACCGCCAGATTGAGCGCCAGATCCTCGAGAGTCGTCCACGGCGTGAACAAGATCGTGGACAACCCCCCGTAGCGCCGGAACCCGAACACTCCGGGATGGCGTCGTTCAAGCTCACGCAGGATCCGCACTGCCGTCAGGTTGACCTCGGGGCCGAACCCTTTGTTGAACCGCTCGAGCTCGCGCTGGCTGAAGTTCTCGACCCCGATGAGGCACATCTCCATTCGGTGGCCGGCCTTCTCGAATGCCTCGGCCGCTCGCTCGAGGCGCGCGCGGCTTTGGGCGAGCGTGTCGGCCCGAGCGTCGAACAAGAACTCGGCCGGCGCCAGATCGATTTGACCGACGCGCTCGGCGAAGAGGTCCACCCGGCGCATGATGCGCTCGCCGACGATCCGCAGACTGAGTTCACCGGTTGGTGACCGGGGGTGGGTAGCGGCGACCGCCTCGAGTTGGCGGCAGGCCCAGTCGATGGGCGCCATCCCGGACGAGCCAGGCGCCTTGTCGGGCACGGGGCGACGACAGAACGTACAGCCGAAGCGCGGCGGAACCACGCCGCCCGCCACGAGGTCGGCGAAAGTCGGGTTGTCGCCAAGCGAGCCCATGTGGGAGCACTCGATCCCCGCCAGTACGAACACGAAGGGCTGCATGGAGCGCGCCGACTCGTTGGCCGGCTCAAACCGCCAGGCGGGCAGGAAGGGGAGGGCTGTGGGCGGCGAGCGCAGGTCGATCAGCTCCGGTGACGATCGGCGGCTCCCTGACGAGGGCGCGAGACGGAGCCAACGGCCGAGATCGTCAAGCTCGGCGAGCACGGGGAGCGCGCCGGGTGCGCCCTCGGCAGAGTCGGCCGGACCGGCGGTCGAGCCGAACACGGCCGCCAACGGCGTCGAGCCCTCGCCCTCGCAAAGCACCCCCTCGGTGGCAGGCGCGGGATAGTGACTGAACAGCACATGGGTCGGGCGGTATTCGCGCACGGCCGCCAACAAAGCGGCACTATCGCTCTCCTCCAAACCGACACCCTGCTCTCCGCGGATCATGCGGACCGCGGCCGACACCCCGAAGCGCAACCACCGCGTCTTGGCGCCGAGTGAGTCGAGCCAGCCGAGGGCGTGCGGAAAATAGAGCGCGCAGTGAAACCGATCGGTCGTGATGAACTCGACCAGCAAAATCCGCAGGTCACCTGCGCCGTCAAAACCGGCCGCACCTTTGTCCGGAGGAGACTCTCTCATGAACACCTAGAAGCGCGCGTTAAACACAAGGCCGCCGCCATCGGCGCCGGCAAACGGCGTGATGAGACCACCTGGGCGAGACGGCCCACGCGCCGATGTGGAGGAATGCGCGGGAGTGCGATCGCGGAGCACGAACACCAGCACACCGGCGGTGACGGCGGCGCCTCCAACCCCGTAGAGCGCTCCGGCGACGGCGCGCGAGGTCTTGGCGTCGTCGGCTTTGGCGACCCGCCGGCGATAGGTGGCGCAGGCGGGGTCGGTGGCGCAATCACGGTTGACAAAAAAATCGGAGAGGAAGTAGGAGGCGCCCCCGATGCTGACGACCCCCACACCCACCAAACTCCAGCCGATCCAATCTTCGTACCAGGGTTGCGGCGCGGGCGGCGGCGCGTCGGCGGTCAAAAGCGCCGCCGCTTGCGAAGGCGGCGCGTCGAGCCCACACAGGATCTGGGTGGCCTCCATGTAATGCGAGTCCTGCACCAATCCCGGCTCAACCGTGATCTCCGCGGTTTGGATCGTCGCTCGCTCCGCCACGTTGATGCGCGCCGCGCTGAGCGCCGACCTCCGGTGAACCGGCAGCAACCCCACCACGAGAACCTCCGAGACCTCGAGGATCTCGCCCACTCGGCTCGCGTAGTCGACGAGATTGGCTCGCAGCGCGCTCGAGTCGCCAAACGAGAGCCCGAACCTGTCCTCGCGCGAGTAGAGCGCCTGATCGAAATCCATGTCGATGGTCAAGGTGGCGCGCCCTTTGTCGGGAATGACGATCCGGTGGATCTTGCTCACATCCTCGGCGCTCCGCCGAAGCTGCACGTGATAACTGCCCGGCAAGAGATTGGCGAGGAGGTAAGGGGTCGTCGCCGGAGCCCCTTTGCTGTCGAGCACAAGACTCCGATTCAAGAGGATCTCGTACTCCTTTTCGTCGGCGCTCTTCACCTCGAGCAGTGCGCTGCGCGCGTGCTCCAGGCGCGCGCTGGTCTGCCGGTATAACTCCACCAGGTTCGGGTGGTAATACTCGTCGGTAACGTCGGCGCGCACGCCGAACTGCCGGATCGTATCCTCGATCACCTCACCCGCGGCGGTGGAATTTCCACTGTCGATGTGCGAGCGCGCCAACAACATGTGGGTCTGGAACAAGCGCTCGTTGACCTCATCGTCGACCGGCGGGGTGGCCAAGATCTTGATAAGCTCCCGGCGGGCGGTGTCCAGCACCGGCACCGCTCTTGAGGGGTCTGTGTAGAGCAGATCGTCCCCGCGCCGGACCTCGGCGTAGATCTCCTCCAGGCGTTTGACGCGCTCGTGCTGCGGCGGCACGACCATCGAGCCGCCGAAGCGCGCCCGCTTGACCTCGGGCGAGAGGAGCTCGAGCCCGGCCTCCAACGCCACAAGCTGCCCGAGCCGCTCGGCGACAACGGCCATCTCCCCGCTCTCGTGACCACGCAGCCGCACCTCGACCACCGCGATATCACGCGCCGCCGCCGAGCCGGCAGCCAACAACAGGATCAACACCAGAGAGATCCGCGCCACGCCGAGCAATCCGCATCCCAGGCAATCTTGAAGAGCTTTCATCATTGTTCTCCCCCTGATGTGCCATCTCAGCCAAGCGCTTTCCATCGGCGGTGCCGCAGGACGCCCATCGGTCGCCCGGCCGGAAGTAGTGCTTGACAACAGAGCCAAGCTCCAAAATAATCCCGCCCTCGACGGCGAGGTGGCTCTCCGTTTGATGGTCCTTGTCGCGGCTAGGTAGCTCAGTAGGTCAGAGCAGGCGGCTCATATCCGCCGAGTCGGGGGTTCAAATCCCTCCCTAGCCACCCGTCAATCAGATTCTAGATTCGGTTCCAGCGCGCCAGTAAATCGCCGCGCCGCCGCTCCTCTTCGACCTCCATGAGTCTCGCCCTGAGCTCCTTCAACTCGGCGATACGCTTCCAGTACTTCTCGGCGATTGAGGGGAGGTAGTGGCCCGAGATGAACCGTTTGGGTTCCCGGTAAGAGATCCCATAGCTCCCGTCCAGTCCCACCGGAAAACCGTACTCTTGGAGGATGTCTTCGAGATCATCGCACACACCGCTGATGATTAGCCATAGCGCCCAGTTGGGCTCGAACAAGCTACCGGACTCCTCGTCATACTCCACTCCGGCCAGCCACAAGTCAGGATCGGCGAGCTTCTCGGCCATCGCCGTGGCCGCGACCTCCCCCCGCAGAGCGAGCGTTTCCTTGAACTTCTTGAGCGCGGCGTCGTCAAGCTCGGCTGCCCGAGCGGGGTGCGCGAGAAACACCTCGCGCCCTTCGCGAACGAAAAAAAGAGGCACGTCCTCCCTGAACACCGCGATGGCTTCCTGGGCCAGCTCCTTGATCGCCCCTTCCAGAAAGCTCATTTGTTCAGCATAGTTGATGGGTTCTTGATCGTAACACACAGAGCGCCTCCCCCCACGACACAGTTGAAAAAAAACCCGCCATCACAACGTTTTTTCTATCCTACTACCGCAGGTAAGACAAGTCAGATGTCCCATCGTCGGCTCATCCTGGGAAACGAGGACGGATTCACGCACATCTGCGGCGTCATCTGCACCGAATCGGTGCTCAACGTAGGCGCTGCGTTGGACTGCGCTCAAATCGGTTTGCTTCCTTGCAGCTCACCCCGTTCCGACACGCTCGGTGCTCGGTTTGATGGGGAATTAGGGGTATGACCATGACTCAAAAGGCCTGGGTTACGCCGATGGTCAGGTTGAGCGCCGAAAGCCGCCGCGGGGTCGCCTCGAACGCGATAGGGTAGGCCAAATCGAGGGATAAAAGGGCGGGATCGATCCCCAGGAGCGCGGCGTGAAAACGCAGCCCGTAGCCGACCCCCAGGGTCGGAGACGTCTTGACGAGGCTCTCCGCCGTCGCTGCCGCCAACCCGGCATCGACGAACAACACTCCCTGGAGCCCTTGCCACCAGGCCAGCCTCAAAACACTCGCGGACAACGACTGGGTGAAGGTGTGGCGGTACTCGACACTCGCGGTCAACAGGTGAGGCGCCCGTCCACCGCTCGGGCCAAGCGCCCGCAAGCCGCCGACACCCCCCAGCGTCGGCAGCTCGCTCACCCGTACGTCACCCCAGGTGAGCCCGGCGACCCCCCGGAGCGCCACCGAGTGGCGGGGATGGGGCGTCCGCAGCAACGACGCCGCGGCCAATAGCTGCCCCCCGTGGTCCGTCTCGGCCCCGGACGGCGCCACGAGATAACGCGCCCGAACCACGGCGGTAGTGGCGTGAAAAGCCAAAAGTGGGCTGACGAGATCCGTCCGCCCCAAGGCGACCTCGGCCATCAGTCCCAGTCGGGGACTCCCCTCGTCGAGATCGATCCCCGCCGCGCGCACGCCGGCGGTCACGAAATCCCTCAGTCGGTTGGCCACCACCCGCGGGCCGAACCCATAGCGATAGCTCAACCGTCCCCCGGCGCGCCCGGGCACCACGAACGGCGTAATCCCAAAACTGTGGCGCAAGTCACGGCGGCGGCGCACGACGATATCTGCTTGCGCCGAAAACGCGCCGTCGGTGGGGACGGCCGAGACGAAGATCTGCCCCAGAAGCACCTGCAACCCGGGCGAGTCGCACGCCGAAGGGCACGGCTCCCTCGGCGCCGGGCCATCCGGGCCACCCAGGAGAGGACGCCCCAAGGACTCACCCGGCGGCGCTCTGTGCGGTGGCGCAGAGCTGAGCCAGGTGGCGAAAAACGCCGGCGGCGGTGCCTCGGCGCGCTCCACAAAGCGCCCTTCGGGGGCGGCCAGGTAGCCTTCGATGAGAGAGCGAAGCGTGGTCTCGCCCAATCGATCACGGAGCTGCTGATAAACCCTGCCCCCTCGGAGGGGCTGGCCGAACGCCAAGCGGTACTGGTCGCGCAGCGGATCGGTATCGTCCACCATCTCGAAGAACGCCGTCTGAAAGGGCATCTGCGGTGCATGCAGCAGATCATCGACAGCCTTTAGAAATGCGCCGGGGGCCAGCACGTCGAACGCGTCTTCCCGTGCCCCGTATTTCTCGAGGACAAACTCGCGGGTCAGCTGCTCGGCCACCACCTCAGCCACCCACGCACGGCAGCCGGGCGCCTCTCGAGAGCCCACCCATTCGCGCAAAATCCCCTCGTACAGCGCGCGCACCAGCGCCACCCGATGAAATTTTTGCAACCGCTCCACCGGGAGGAGGCGCATGAATCGATCGGACAACCAGATAACTCCCGGCCCCGGCACAGCCAGCTCGCGGCGTAGCGGCACCTCGACAATCCGCAGCGACGCGGGGAGAGGGACGAGAGTGTGCTCCTGCAGATACCGGAGCGCGGCACGGGCGGTGATGAGCGCTTCGCCTATCTCCGCGCTGCGCCCAAGCTCGGGCACGGCGGGCCACGGCGGCGCGCTACCCAAGGGGTGAACGGGATCCGGGCGCAAGGACGGTCCGGCCGGCGGTCGCTCCGGGGCCACCACCGGGCGCGGTGGGTAGATGACGTCCACCTCGGTCCCGGCCACAGCGCTGCGCGCGCGCGCCAGGTCATCGCTCCAAAGCAACGCGACACGCTGCCCGCCGGGGAGTCGCACCGGACGCGCCAATCCCTCTCGCGCGAGCCGCCGCATGTGACCACTCACCAGCGCCACCCCTCCGCGCGCGCTGCCGATCCTGACGGTCGCCGGCGGGGGTGCGGGCGGCGCTCCCGGCCCCTCGCCGGGGACAGCGGTGAAAAGCTCGGGGTAAAAGCCGCCCTCGAGCGTCATTACCCCCTCGGCATACCCGAACAGCCCGAAACGACGCGGGACGCGGGTCTCGAAGTGCAGCGCGACGCGCACGGTGTCACCCGGCGCAAGCGGGGCCGGCAGCAGCACCTCCTTCTCGGCCACCGGCGCCAGCCCTCGGGGCTCACGCGCTTCCCGCCGCGCCGAGCGCAGGACGGCCGGAATATCGTCTACCAGAGCCCGCGCGAGGTGGGTCCCGCCACGATCAAACCCGCCCGGGTAGAGCCGAAACCACAACAGCGCCTCGACCCGCGGCGGAGGTTCGCGATAGCGCTCGGCGTACAGCACGAACGGCAACGATTCGAGGGGGGTTGAGCCCCGGTTTTCAACTTCCCAAAGGGCGACACCCATGACGCGCCGGCGGTCCGGAGAGACCCGCAGCTCGAGGTCGAGGTCGGTGGCCACGGGACCTGCCGCGGCCAGGGGCGCGACCAGCAGGGACGCGAGCCCCAAGAGGAGCCTCAACGACCGACCAAGTCTCGACGATGACCTCAACCCCGCCCCCTGCATGCCACCCTCAATTTCGACACCCAATTTGTTTTCGGGTGCGCTATGCTTCCGCGCGCCGGCGGCCACACGCTACCCCGGGGGAGCGGTCGCCCGCAACGGAGGGGGTTTGTTGGCGGCAATCATCGTTGGGTTCATATTCGGCTTCGCGGGCTCCATGCCGGTGGCCGGCCCAATCGCGGTGCTGGTCTTCTCGCGCGCGGTGGCGCTGCGCTATGCCACCGGGTTGCGCATTGCCATCGGCGCCGCGGTCTCAGAAGGCATCTACGCCGGGCTCGCCTACTGGGGCGTGAGTGAGCTGTTTGAGCGCCACCCTTACATCATCCCTGCCTCCAGACTGGTCGCCGCCGCCATCATGATGCTGCTCGGGGCCAAGCTCTTCCTGCGTCCGCCGCGACCGAGCGCAACCGAAGAGCTCCGCGGACGCAAGCGGGCGCTGCTGCTGGGGTTCACTATCTCGGCCGTCAACCCGACCCTGATCGCCACCTACACAGTCGTCGTCGCCATGCTGCTCGGCACCGGGCTCATCGAAATCGAAGCGTGGCACTCTCTGCTGTTCGGCGGCGCCGCCGCCCTCGGCACCATCGCCTGGTTCGCCTCACTGCTGATCATGGTCCGCCGCTATCGCTCCCAACTCTCGCCCGAGACGCTGCCCCGACTGGTCAAAATCATGGGAGCGGCGCTCGTAGTGACGGGGCTTGTCTTTGCACTGGGCTCTTGACGCCTCTTGTCATTGTCGTAGACTCGCAACCCCCATTGAGGGCCGCGACTTCTTTGCTGACTCTTGGGGGAGCCCCAAGACCCATACCGGCAACCGGAGAAAAAAAACGCATGAGGCTTTATGACAACGTGCTGCAAGCGGTGGGCAACACCCCGCTCGTCAAATTGAACAACCTCACGCCTCCCGGCGGGGCTCAAATCTATGCCAAGCTCGAGTTCATGAACCCGGGCGGGAGTGTCAAGGACCGCATGGCGCTCCACATCATCGAGCAAGCCGAGGCGGAGGGCTTGCTCAAACCGGGCGGCACCATCGTCGAGAACACTTCGGGCAACACCGGCGTCGGGCTGGCGATGATCGGCGCGCTCAAGGGCTATCGCCTGATCTTCACAATCCCCGACAAGATGAGCGACGAGAAGATCAACGCGCTGCGGGCTTTCGGCGCCAAGGTAGTCGTCACTCCGACCGACGTGCCGGCCGACTCACCCGAAAGCTATTACGAGACCGCCAAACGCATCGCCCGCGAGACGCCGGGAGCCTTTTATGTGAACCAATACCACAACAAGGCCAACATCGACGCCCACGCCGTGACCACCGGGCCCGAGATCTACGACGACACCGACGGCAAGCTGACGGCGGTGGTGATCGGAATGGGGACCGGAGGCACCATCTCAGGGGTGGGGCGCTACTTGAAGTCACGCAATCCTCAAATCAAAATCATCGGCGTCGACCCGGTCGGATCGGTCTACTACAGCCTGTTCAAGTGCGGCGTGCCGGACGCCCCGAATGTCTACAAGGTCGAAGGAATTGGGGAGGACATGCTCTGCGACGCGCTCGACCTCAGCGTGGTGGACGACGTCTTCCAGGTCACCGACAAGCAGTGCTTCGGGATGACACGAAGGCTCGTGCGCGAGGAGGGGATCTTCGCCGGCGGGTCGTCGGGAGGCGCGGTCCATGTGGCTCGCGAGCTGGCCTCTGCCGGTCAACCGGACGAGATGATAGTGGTGCTGCTGCCCGACTCGGCCAACCGCTACCTGAGCAAAGTCTTCAACGACGACTGGATGCGTGAACACAACTTTCTGGACGAAGAACCGCAAGACCGCCACTCTCACGGCAAGGACGAAGAGCAACCATGAAGTTCGAGACTCTCGCCATCCATCAAGGGCAAGCGCCCGAGCCGCACACCGGGGCCGTCGTCGTCCCCATCTACCAGACCTCGACCTTCGCCCAGGAGAGCCCGGGAGTGCACCGCGGCTACGAGTACACGCGCTCGCAGAACCCGACCCGGGAGGCGCTCGAGAGCTGCCTGGCGGCACTCGAGGGCGGACGGCACGGGCTGGCGTTCGCCTCCGGCATGGCGGCCACCAACACTGTGCTCAACCTACTCGAGGCGGGCCAGCATGTGGTGTGCTCCGACGACGTCTACGGCGGGACATTCCGCATCTTCGACAAGGTCTTCGCGCGGCAGGGGCTGAGCTTCACCTTCGTCGACACGTCCGATCTCGACGCAGTCCGGGCGGCGCTCAAGAGTGGGCCGGGGGCAACCGCGCTAATCTGGATTGAGAGCCCCACCAATCCGCTCCTGAAGCTCACCGATCTCAGCGCCATCGCCGAGATCGGGCGCGAGCGAGGGATCACCACGGTGGTCGACAACACGTTCGCCACCCCGGTCTTCCAGCGCCCACTGGAGCTTGGGATCGACATCGCGCTGCACTCGACCACCAAATACATGGGCGGACACTCCGACGTGGTCGGGGGCGCCATCGTAACCGACGATGACGGCCTCGCCGAACGCCTCCGCTTCTATCAAAACGCCGTCGGCGGCGTGCCGGGGCCGTTCGACTCCTGGCTCACTCTGCGCGGCATCAAGACACTGGCGCTCAGGATGCGCGCGCACTTCGCCAATGCGTTGGCGGTAGCCGAGTTCCTCGAGTCCCACCCGAGAGTGGAGTCGATCCGCTATCCGTGGCTCGCGTGCCACCCCCAGCACGCGCTGGCGCGCCGCCAGATGTCCGGCATGAGCGGGATGATCTCGTTTGAGATCGCCGGCGGGTTGCCGGCCGCGCGCCGCTTTCTGGAGGCGGTTGAGATCTTCATCCTGGCCGAGAGCTTGGGCGGGGTGGAGTCGCTCATCGAGCACCCGGCCATCATGACCCACGCCTCGATCCCGGCCGCGGTTCGCGAGTCGATCGGGCTCACCGACGGACTCGTTCGTCTCTCGGTGGGGATCGAACACCGCGACGATCTGATAGCTGATCTGGCGCAAGCGCTCGACCGCGCTTGAGTTCACACGCGAGTGCAAAAGATGGTTCAACGATTGCCTCCTGATCTGGCGCGTGTCGCCGCCGCGCTCGAGTCCGGCGCGCACACGGCGACCCTCACCGGCGCGCTGCCGTCGGCGGTCCCCTACGCCGTTGCCAAACTGCAGCAGACGCGCGCGCACCCGACTCTCCTGATAGTCGCCGACGAAGAGCGCGCCCGCGAGGCCAGCGACGGGCTGAACGCCTTCCTTGGGAGTGAGGACGGACAGTCGGCCGCCGCCATCTACCCCGATCTGGACGTGAGCCCTTACGCCGGAGTCTCACCGAGCCACATAAACGCGCTGGAGCGGCTGAGAGTGCTGTTCCGCCTGAGCCAAGGACTCGGCCCGCGCGCCATCGTGGCCCCCGTCACGGCGCTCGGCCTCCTGACGCTGCCCCGCGAGCGCATGGGGCGCACCGCCGACGTGGTCGCCCGGGGGGAGGAGCTTGATCGGACGCGCTTCGTGGCCAACCTCACCGCCGCCGGCTACCAGAACGTTCCGCTGGTGGAAGATCCCGGCACTTTCGCGATCCGTGGCGGCATCATCGATCTGTTCGTCCCTCTTTATGGTCTGCCGGTGCGAATAGACCTCTTTGGCGATGAAGTCGAGTCGCTGCGCAGCTTCGACCCCGACACCCAGTTGAGTGAAGGGCACCTCGACGAACTATACGTCTGCCCGGTGCGCGAGACACTGCTGGACGACAACTCGATAAACCGGGGATTGCGTGAACTCAGGCGTCTGGCCGACGCCATCTCAATGCCCACCTCCCGCATGCGAGCGCTAGCCGACCTGCTGAAGGGCGGCGTCCTGGGGGTCGGCGCTGAATTCCTGCTGCCGGCCTTTTACGCTCAACCGGAGACCCTCCTCGACTATCTGCCACGGGGCGCGCTCCTGGTGCTCGAAGAACCTGACAAGCTGGCGCAGCGCCTCGAGCAGTCGCACGCGCAGCTCGAACGCGATTACAATCGCCCGCGAAGCGATGAGATGCTGGTCTTCGACCCACCGCGCTACTACCGCCACCCCTCGCGCACGCTCACCGCGCTCGATCAAGGCCCACGGCTCGCGCTCCGGCGCCTTGTCGCCGAAGAGGACCGCCGGAGCGAGCCGATAGTCGAGCTTGCGTTCGAGCCCCTCCCGCTCTTGAGCCACGAACCGAGCGCCGGCCCGGAGAGTGAGCGCTCTCTGGAGCCGGCGGTCAAGCACATCCGCCGCTACCTGGGCGAGGGCTGCCTCGCGGTCCTCTGCTGCCACACCAGCGGCCAGATGGAGCGGGTGGCGGAGATAATTCAGTGGCACGGCCTGGGAGTAGTTCGCCACGACTCCTTGCCGCTCCTCGAGTCGTTGGCAGACCACGAAGAGCGCGCACGGGTGCATCTGCACAGAGCCAACATCGGCTACGGCTTCATTCACCCGGCTCAGGAGGAGAGCCCCGGGCTGATAATCATCGACGAACAAGATCTCTTCGGGCGCAAACGACGCCGCCGTCGGGCGCGCACTCCGAGTGCGCTTGTGCCGCGTCTCCAAGAGCTCGTCCCCGGTGACTATGTGGTGCATACCGAGCACGGGATCGGGCGCTTCGTCGGCCTCGAGAAACTCGCGGTGGGGGGCAGCTTCACCGACTTCCTGCGGCTCGAGTACAGCGGCGGCGGGACCCTTCTCCTGCCGGTCCACGCGCTCAACCGGGTGCAGCGCTTCGTGGGAGCCGGTGAATCGCCCCCCGGGCTGGATCGCCTTGGGGGGGTCAGCTGGCAGAGACGCCGCGGCCGGGTGGCGCGCGCGGTGCGCGAGATGGCCGACGAACTCTTGAAGCTGTACGCCGAACGCAAGGCGCAGCCAGGGTACGCCTTCGGCCCCCCGGACGAGGCTTTTCGCGAGTTCGAGGCGGCATTCCCATTTGAGGAGACCCCGGACCAACAGCACGCAATCGCCGAAGTGATGCGGGACATGAGCTCCGAGTCGCCCATGGAACGCCTGGTGTGCGGGGATGTGGGCTACGGCAAGACCGAGGTGGCCATGCGCGCCGCCTTCCGGGCGGTGGCCGACGGGCGGCAGGTGGCGGTGCTGGTGCCCACCACCGTCCTGGCCGAACAACACCGGCTGAGCTTCGCCGAGAGGCTCGGGCAAAGCGGCGTCCTGGTCGACTCGCTGTCGCGCTTCAAGAGCGCCGCCGAGCAGCGCGAGGTCCAGCAGCGTTTGAAGGATGGTCGCCTTGACGTGGTGGTCGGCACCCACCGACTCTTGTCCAAGGACGTCGTCATCCCGCGGCTGGGGCTGCTCGTCATCGATGAGGAGCATCGCTTCGGTGTCGCCCACAAGGAGAAGCTCAAGCGTCTGCGCCTCAACGTGGACGTCCTGTCACTCACCGCGACGCCGATCCCCCGGACCCTCAACATGGCGCTCTCGGGGCTGCGCGACCTCTCGATCATCGCCACCCCGCCCCATGATCGCCTGGCGGTCCGCACGATGGTGACCCGTGGGACGGACGAGGTGCTGCGCGACGGGATCCTCCGGGAGCTTGGCCGCGGGGGGCAGGTGTTCTTCGTCCACAACCGAGTCCGGGACATCGCCGAGACCGCCAAACGAATCACAACGCTCGTGCCGGAAGCCAAAGTCGCGCTCGCCCACGGACAGATGAACGAACGCCAGCTTGAAAAGGTGATGTTGAGCTTCGTCCACCGTGAGGTGACGGTGCTCGTGTGCACCGCCATCGTGGAGAGCGGGCTCGACATCCCGAACGCCAACACGATGTTCATCGATCAGGCCCATACACTTGGGCTCGCGCAGCTGTATCAACTTCGCGGGCGCATCGGTCGGGGGCGAGTGCGCGGCTACGCCTACCTCTTGATCCCGCGCCCCGAGCGGCTCGAGGGGGACGCCCGCAAACGAATCGCGGCGATCCAGCAGTTCAGCGAGCTTGGCAGCGGATTTCAAATCGCCACCTACGATCTCGAGATCCGTGGCGCCGGCAACCTCCTCGGGGCCGACCAATCGGGCAACGTCCAGACCGTCGGCTACGAGATGTTCATGCAGATGCTCGACGAGGCCATCCGGGACTTGGGGCCCACTCCCGCGGTGCGGCGCGTCGAGACGGAACTCAAGATCCAGCTCCCGGCCCATCTGCCGGAGGATTGGTTGCCCGAGCCCCAGGAGAGGGTGCGTCTCTACCGGCGCTTGGCGGCCTGTGAGAGCTTGGAAGAGCTAGAGATGCTGGCCGACGAGATGGACGACCGTTTCGGGGCGCTGCCGCCGGAGGCCGGGAACCTGATCCAGTCGCTGCACGTCAAGCGCGAGGCGGGCGACCTCGGCATCACCGAGGTGGTCTTCGGGCCGCAGTCGCTTCGTTTTTTGTTGAGCCGAGACGGCCCATTCACCTCGGAGGGGCTGGTGTCATTCTTGAACCGCCCAGGCAATCGATTCCAGTTGGGGGAGGACATGTGGCTCTCGCGCGCCGTCACCAACAAGGAGTGGGAGCGCGGCATCGCTGGTATTCGCGAGGCCTTGCGCGAACTCGCGCGATGCTCGACACTGGGATAGCCACCCGCGCGATTCGGGCTCTCTGGATGGAAACTGACCAGGAGGGGCTCATGGACCCGGCAAGCGCACCTGAAAGCGGCCCGCCCGGCAACCGAGAACTCGTTCCCGAGTCATGGGCACAGGCCATCCGCGGACTCGACATCTACCGCCAGGCTCTGCTCCTGATTTTGATCACCGCAATCGGCGGGACGCTGATTGCGCTTTTCATCATGTTCAGCCGCGGGCCGGCGGAGATCATGACCGTGTTGCGCTTCCTGGTGTTCACCAACATCATCGTAGTGCTCCTGGCGGCCAGGATGATCGGCGGCCTGTGGCGTTTTTACCAGCTCCCCGCAGAAACCGGTGCCCGCGACATGACCAAGGTGGCCCTGTTTTTCTCGGCGCTCGGGCTACTCGGCCAGGGGACCGAACTCTATCTCCTGGCGAGCGCCGTGTTTGGGGCCGGCTCTACGGACGAGGTGGAGCAACTGGCGGGAGGGACTCCGTTCACCATCCTCGCCAGGCTCGGGATGGTGGTGGGGTTCATCTGCCTGGTGGTGGCGTTGCGCAAGGTCGCTCTCTACTTGCGCGCCGGCGATGTGATCGAACAGTTCAAGGCGTTCATGGTGATAGTCTCAATCGCGGTCGCCTTGATGGTGGTGGGAGCGGTGAGCGGCTCGGAAGCAATCCGGGGGGTCTGTGGTGTCGCGGTGCTGGCGCTGGCGATAGTCGCGCTCAAGAGGTTCTTGGGCATTTTGAAGTCGTTGACCCAAGCCATCAAGCAACAGACCTGAACTCTCATGCCACAACGGACGCCATGCGATAGTCGAAACACAGAGTTCGGCTCTCCCGGACGGCAATTTCGCTATCGCTCGTGGCCGGTGAGCTTTGTCGTTGGGCAAATGACGGCTCCCCTCCCGCAGCGGGGCGCCTGCGCGGCGCCGAAGAGCCGCAGTCGCCTCTTACTCCTCGCTCACGGCCGCGCCCCTCAGTCGTGCCAGGCGATCGGCCAACCTGGCCTCCAGCCCCTGGCGCGAGGGGCGATAGTAGCGCCGCCCCTCGAGTTCCTTCGGGAGATAGACCTCGCCCGGGACGTGGTGATCCTCGAAGTCGTGCGGATAGCGATATCCCTCCGCGTTGCCCTGGGCCTTCATGAGCTTCGTCGGAGCGTTCCGCAGGTGCTTCGGGACAGGCGGCGAGCCGCTCGCGCGGACCGCCTTCTGCGCCTCGCGTAGCGCGAGGTAGCTGCGGTTGCTCTTGACGGTGCTCGCCAGATAGGTGCAGGCCTGCGCGAGCACGATCTCGCCCTCCGGCTGGCCTACGAACCGAAACGCCTCGACCGCCGCGACGGCCACCGCGAGAGCCCGCGGATCGGCGTTACCGACGTCCTCGGAGGCGAAGATCACCATCCGCCGCGCCAGGAAGAGAGGGTCCTCGCCGTTGGCCAGCATTCGGGCCAGATAATAGATCGCGGCGTCCGGGTCGGAACCGCGCAGGCTCTTGATGAGAGCCGAGATCAAGTCGTAGTGCTCGTCGCCACTGCGATCGTAGCGCCCGACCGGATCGGTCGCTACCTCGGCCAGGTTGGCGGCGGTGATGTGGCGCCCGCCCGCGGCCTCGGAGTACAAGGCCGCCTGCTCCAGCAAGTTGAGCGCCTGGCGGGCGTCGCCCGCCGCCCCATGGGCTATCAACGCCAGCGCCTCGTCGTCGATCGGGAGCGCGCGCCCGCCGAGGCCCCGCTCGGAGTCACTGAGCGCCGCGCGCAGCAACGCCTCGACGGCCGAAGGCGCGAGCGGCTCCAGGCGCACCACCCGACAGCGGGAGAGAAGCGCCGCGTTGACGTAGAAGGATGGGTTCTCGGTCGTCGCGCCGATGAGCACGATGGTGCCGTCCTCGACGTGGGGCAGGAAGGCGTCCTGCTGCGCCTTGTTGAACCGGTGCAGCTCATCGACGAACAGAACCGTGCGCCGCTCAATCCGCCGCCGGCGCGCCTCCTCGATTATCACGCGGACTTCCTTGACCCCGCCGAGCACCGCGCTGAAGGCCACGAAATGAGCCCGGGTATGAGCCGCCACCACATGGGCGATGGTGGTCTTGCCGGTGCCGGGCGGCCCCCACAGCACCATCGAGGGCAGCTCGTCGGCGGCGATGGCGCGCGCCAAAAAACTCTCCGGGCCGGCCACCGACTCCTGGCCGCTAATCTCAGCCAAACTCCGCGGCCGCATCCGATCGGCCAACGGCGTCCCACGTTGGTCATTCATCGATTCAATCCTCCGGGCAGATAGCGGCATAGAGGGCTGTGCGGGCGGATTCAGCCGTGAGGCGGTGGAACTCTCCCCCGGTCTCCCCCGGCACCAACGAGTCGGGCAACGGCACCACCTCCGCCGCGCTCACCTTGCCCCCCTCGTCCACGAAAGGCCACAGCTTTTCGGCCAATCGACGCCCGGCCACCTCCACTCGGGTGTGAGGCGGCAGCCAGACCATGGTGGCGGGCGGCAGCCGCCCCTCCCGCTCGCAGCGCGCGTGAGCCTCGGCGAGCGGCAGCGCCCTGATCCTCGGCCCCGAGGCGGAGAGGGGGCCCAGGGGCAAATTATTCTCGACCCGGCCGGCCTTGTCGGCCGCGATGAGCCAGATGTCTCCCCGGTGTGCGGCCAGCGTGGCGCGAAGGTGCCGGTAGGCCTGCCCCTGGCTGTCGAGCACAGCGCGGCCCGCGCCCGCCCGCGCCAGTTCACTCGCGCTCCACAGGAGCCCGGCGGCGAGCAGCACGAGCGCTCCCCGGCGCGAGAGGCGCGCCCACGCTGGCGCTCCCGGGACGAGTCGGGCAAGCGACGGGGCAAACGCCACCAGCGGGACCAGGAATGGCGCCAGAAGAGATTGATAGCGCAGCGCGTCGCTCAGCGCGCCGTGGACCTGGAGCCCGGCGAGCAGCAGGATGTGCGCTCCCATGAGCGCCGCCGCCGAGCGCCACGCACCCCTGGAATCGCCGCGCGGCCACGCCAAGGCGACGAGGCCCATCCCCAGCAGCAACAACAGCCCCCTGGCGCCCCACTCGAGATGCAGCCATAGTTGGTTATTCCAAAACCGGGGCAGAAGGGGAGTGATCAGCCGGATCTCCCCCGCGTGCCGCGCGACGACCGCGAGATGGGTCATGGCGCTCGGCAACGCCCCGAGGAGTACCGCGGAAGCGTACAGGACGGGCAGCCGTCTGACCCCGGGCGAGAGCGCCCAGGCCATGCACGCCACCCCGCCGGCAAATGCAGCTCCCAGGAGCTGACCGGAGGTGAGGAGCACAAGGGCGATCCAGACTCCCACCCGCGCCGCCATGCGCTCCTGGCGCGGCGCGAGAAACAAGGTCGCGCCGACGAGCAGCTGCCCGACCACGAAGATACTCTCGGAGCGGCCCACCCGCGCCCACGCGGGCACCAGCGCCAACAACACTCCGGCCATGATTGCGCCGCCCACCCCGCTCCCGGCCCGCAGCGCGCCCACGGCCGCGAGCGCCAAGGCCAGCGCGCCGAATATGGCGCAAAGCGCCATGACCCCATCGTGATGGCGCCCGACAAACGGGGTCAACGCGCGCTGCGCGGCGTACCAGCCGGGGCCATTGGTGAGCACCCGCGCCGCCGTCGTGTTCTCGCTCTCGGGAAGCGCGAGGGCCACCTCGAACCCGGCGTAGGCGTGAGTATTGGCATGAAGCGCGGTCGCCGGCAGCGTGACTCTCGCCACCCAGGCGACACCGAGCACCACCGCGAAGACGATGCCCCCACGGAGCGCAGCGCGGCGTGAAATCCCGGCAGAGAGCGTGCTCATCACCATCGTCGCCGCCAGCACTCCCCAAAGCAGCG
Organism: Bradymonadales bacterium; assembly: GCA_003559575.1. Taxonomy (GTDB): domain Bacteria; phylum Myxococcota_A; class UBA9042; order PWKZ01; family PWKZ01; genus PWKZ01. Next base: position 21,486 of record PWKZ01000303.1, read on the forward strand.
CCGCGGCCGCCAGCAGAAGGCGCGCACGGAGGAATGCTTCGTCCTCCTCGCCGGTACGAATACCGGTGACGAACTGTTCGCGTGGCCGGAGCGGCACATCGGCGAAAAACGTCCCGTCGTCGTTTTCGCGAACGACGCGGGCGAGCTTGGCGGCGGCGCGCCGAAGTTCAGGAGGCGTGAAGCGCGCATCCGGCACAGAGAGTTCGAACGAGCCCCCGTGTGCAGTGGCGCTGGGGGTCACCAACAGGTGTAGCTCGGCCTCACCGGCGGGCGAGACCATGCGAACCACGATCCGGCGCGGCTCGAGGCGAACGCTGTCGATCACGACCCCGTCGATCACCTCTTGATGCAGCGCATATGGACTCAGAAGCTCCAGCGCCGCGGGCTCACGGCCGGCACCGATGACCGGCAACGTCTCGGTGGCGGAGCCCCGGACTGGCAGGAGAGCCAAGACGAGCGCGCCAAATAGCACCGCAGCGCCGAGGCGCCTCACGGTCGAAATCCGCCCCGCGCTGACGAACCGACGCCGCCCTTGAGAGAGAGCGCCCCCACCAACAGCGCCAGCAGCAACAGCGCCGGCGACAGCGGGGGGGGACCCGTCGCGCCGTGGCCGGTCGCGCATCCGGAGCTCTTGTTTTCGTCACGCTCAGAGGGCGGCCCCATCACATCTCGCGGCCAACTTGGGCGGGTGTCGGTGGCCGGCGGAGCGACCACTTCGTCCAGGAACCAAGGCGCGTCCTCGCCTCCCCCGGCGTCGAGGTCTTCGGGGGGCTCCACGGGCGGTGAAGTTTTGAGCAGGCGGATGGAACAGTCGACTTCCACATTGTGCAGGACCTTACACTCGCGCTCCCCGGTCCCGTAGCCCTCGAGGGCGGCCACGAGCACGTAGTCGCCTTCCGGGAGAGTCATGCGCCACTTTGCCCCCGGCAGGTCGGCCGTGGTCTCGTCGGCCCACTCGTCGACCGGCGCTCTCTTCTTGCGCATTCCAACCCACGCCCCCAACAGAGCCGGTGCTCCATCCTCCCCGTCGGTAGAGCGATCTTCAGTGACAGTCCCACCGACAGCCCCCCAACCGAGGGAGACATCGGGGTGGCCGGCGAGTCCGAGCGACCGCCTGACCGCTCGATGGTGGGCGTAGGCGGCCTGTTTGAGCCTGACCGGATCTCGCAAGAGCGACGCGTCTTGCGCGCAGTTGTCGACAAACGCCAACTTGGTGATGGTAGCCGGCATTTGGGCCTCGGTGAGTATCCTGTAGTCGAACGCCTGGACGCCGTGGTTCGGCAATTCGCCCCACACTTCACCCATCGCTTCCTTGATGAAGTTCGACAGGTTCAGCGCATCTTGAGAGGCGCTCTCCCGCCTGATGGTCAAGATGCCGCTCTTCTGTTGCTCGGAGATGACTTTGCCGACGACGTTCAGGCGGAGCGAGAGCAGGCGATCGGCGTTCCTTTCATTGGCAACGCTCAGACGCGTCTCCAAAGTGCGCTCAACGTCGCTGTCGCGCGTCATGATCGGGTCGAGATCGGGGTCGCGGTCCATCAGGTCCCGCAGCATCAAGCCCACCTGAAGTGTGATCTCGCCTTTGTAGAGGTCGTCACAAAATGGCGGCTTGCCGGGACCGCGATCACCTCCATAGGCCGGATCGATCGCGATCTTGTATGGCGGTCCTGCCACTCCCGCGGCGCTCCACAAGAGAGTCGCCAGCAACACGCCTATCAATGACGTCGCGCGCGCTCGAGAGCCCGACAAGACACATTGCATGCGATCCATCACCACGCTCCTGATAATACCCGCCCCAAAACGCCCCCGCTTTGGAAACAAGACAAGAATGCCCCAAGCCAAAGGACAATCGCAAGCTTGAGCGACCGCATTTGAGCCCACGAAACGCCAGGTACCATGATCCTCAATCATCCACCCTTTTCCGGGATTCGGGAAGCGATTCGGGTGATTTTGCGGCGTCACCTTCACCAAATCGATGCTCGACGCAGGCGCTGCTGTCGGCGGAATGGGCGCCAGCGTGAGGGGGGCGTCTAACAACAGTATGCGGCGGACGGCGCTGCGTGCCGCCGGTGAGCTTGGTCGTTCGCCGGACAAAGAAGCGCCGCGCTGGTGAAGAAACCACCCGTCATGTAATCTTCTGCGCGGGAACAACAGGAGGAACGAATGAACTGCCCCTGCTGCCAGCTTCCTCTGAATAAGTCGGTGACCATGCTTGCGTCGAATGGGCGACGGCTGAAGAGCTGCCCTAACTGTTCCGTAACCGCTGGACGCCACCGTTTTTTTCCGGAAGGCGATTTTGGAACGCGCAACATGGGAGACGATCGAACCATCGTGCAATCCTGGTGTCCCCAGTGTCGGAGCGCTGAGTCTCCCCGGCAGCACGTGTTTGAATGCCTCGAATAGGCCCCGTGCATTCGTCTCGGCGATTGACATTCCACCTCCATGTGGAGGTCGTTCATGCGGCGCGCCATCTCCACCGCCCAGTCGATGTAGTCGGACAACGACCGGTCCTCCTGACCGAACGCCAGCCCGTGCATCGTCTCGACGATCTGCTTGGCCGTGCCCTCGAGCACACGGCCGTCTGCCATCATTCGGATTTGCCGAGAGTTGCGGGCGCGGGTGGCTAACGGCATGATGGAACCTGTCCGTGAGCTTGGAAACCTGCAGGCGGCCTATTGCGCGAGAGGAAGCTCAGAAACCAACCGCGGCGAGCCAACACGCCGCAGATAGGCGGAGCCGAGGCGGCCTAATAGCTGTTAGGCGGACGGGCTCAAAAGGGTTGCGGCGAAAGTGAATTGGGCAGGCGGCGACGGACGGAGTTGAGCGGTCAACTCCCTGGCATTGTGTCGTCGTCGAAGGCAGCATAGAGACGGGCGCGGGGGGAACGGCGCGTGTTGGGGCTTGCGGCTGCGACTCGGGGCCAACGACAGCGGGTACGCAGCGGCAACGAAGACAAACACCGTGGGGTTGCTGGATGAGCTATTTGCTTTTCCTGGATGAGAGCGGTCACGACCACCGAACTATGCCCTACGAGGTTCGGGGCGGCGTGGCGCTGCACGCATCGGAACTCTGGCCGTTCGTTCAACACATGCAGCGTCTTGAGCTCGCCTCCTTCGGCACCGCACTACATCAGTTCAAGGCCGAATTGAAGGGCTGCAAGCTCCTGGACAAGGATCGGTTCAAGTGGGCCGCCCAAGCTGCGCCCATGTCCGACGAGGAGCGCCGCAAACACTGCCGCGGCTTTCTAACGAAGGGGCTGGAGAAGAAACCGCCGAGCCGAATGGAGTTCACGGCATACGGACAGGCGTGCCTGGAGATGGCGACGGGGATGTTCGAACTGCTCAGGCAACACAGAGCACGTCTGTTCGCTGCGGCGATCCCACGCAGCGCTGTCATGTCGGCCACGTTTGAGGCAGAGGAGTACCTTCGGAAAGACCAAGTGTTTCTCCTTGAGCGCTATTTCTACTTTCTGGAGCAAGAGAAACAGCACGGGTTACTTGTGATGGATGAAGTGGAGAAGGGCGAAGACCGGCGTTTCGTGCGACGCCTCGAGGCGTACTTTCGGAGGACACAGGCGGGACGACACCGGTCTACGTGGATTGTTCCGGCGCCCTTCTTCGTCTCGTCGGACATGACCTACCCGGTTCAGGCCGCAGACCTGGCGATCTACTGCGTGAACTGGGGTTTTCGGCTGCCCACTCGGGGGATGGGCGCTCCAGCGCGACAGGAACTCGCCGACGTCTATGGTCCATGGCTCGCCCAGCTTCAGTTTCGTGGGGAGGGATACCGCGACGGGGCGGTTTTTGATTCCTACGGCATCGTGTTCGTTCCAGACCCGTATGAGGCGAGAGGCGGTGGGGAGTGAGAAAAGGAGGCAATGCTGTCGAGGCCACCCGAGAGCAGCCCCTTGGCCGAGCCTCCAACAGAAGTATCGGCTGTCGCTTTGCGGAAGTCAAGGGCGTAGTCGTAACAGCGCCGAACAACGGCGTGCACCTGACGCGCTTCGCGCGCAGGTGACGCCGCGGGCGTTCGGCCTTTACTGTTGAGGCGGCACGCGGTGACCGAGACAAGAACAAGAATATGGAGCTGGAAGTGATCAGTCGCGGTTCTGAATGGCACAGATGGGAGCCGCATATCCATGCGCCTGGCACTATCCTCAACAATCAGTTTGGTGACACCCGCCTCATTCCCCTCGGTCCACGGACGCGGTGGAGGATTGAGATAATCGTCGGCTCATCCGGGGATTCGCGGACGGGTTTGCGCACATTTGCGGCGTCACCCGCAGACGAATTAGTGCTCGACGTGAGCGCTGCGCTGGCCTCCGCCTGAGACCGTCTTGTCTCTTGCACATGCACGCGACTCCACTTGGCGGGTCTCCTCAGAACGAGCTGCTATGGTGATTGAGACAACTTGGGGGGGTGTGCTAGTCTTTGCTCGATCTGGGAGGCGGCTTTCACCCCTCGGAGACTCATTCATGCGCGGCGGCAACGACATCTCTCGCTTTCCTTTCTGTCGAGTTGGGCTACCGGCCACCCTCGTCCTCCTGCTCCTTCTGTGCGGCTGCTTCAAGCCGGAGCGCGAGGAGATTGCCGGGCGGGGCGCACGCGAGGAGCGCAAGCAACTCTATGTGGCGCCCGCCGAACAACTCGTGCGCGCCGGCGAAGAAGAAATACGATCGCTTGAAGAGTCCCGATTACCGGAAGAGGTTCAAGCCATCGTGGTCGCCGAGATGAGCGGCTTCACCATGACACTCGCCGACCTGGAGCGGCGCTACAACGAGCTCCCACGCCATATTCGTTACGCCTACGGCACACCGGCCAGGCTCCTTGACCTCTTGGACCATTTGCTGTCTTTCGAGGTCATCGCCGCCGACGCCCGCGGCCGGGGGCTCGACCGGCGCCATCGAGTCCTGACGGCCACAAAGCGTGCCATGGCGAGCGCGTTGCTGACCGATTTGCTACAGACGGAACTCAAGGTCGACCCTGTCACCACTGAAGAGGTCCGCGCCGAGTACGAGGCAAACCCTGATCGCTACTACTCGCCCGACACCGTCAAGACCTTGGCGCTGGCGATGGCGACCCGTACCGGCGCCGAGAAGATCCGCACAAAACTCACGGCCGACGAGGGTGCGACGGTCGAAGAGCGCCGGCAACGTTTTGAAGAGGCAGTGGCAAAGCACTCCGTCGACGCACGCTCTCGCGCGCAGAGCGGCTACCTCGGAGCGATCACCTCGGATGGCAGGGGCCCCTATGACGTCCCACCGGTTCTGCGCGAAGCGGCGCTCGAGCTTGAAGTCGCGGGCGCAATCTCGAAGGTGGTGAGCGTCGGAGAGCGTCATTTCATCCTGTTTCTCAAAGAACGCCGCCCGGGACAGCCCTTGACTCTGGCCGAGGCGGAAGGCACCATTCGCAGCCGCCAATACCAGGCCCGGCGCGCGGCGGCAATAGAGCGCTTCGTGGCCGATCTCAAAAGCGAGGCCGACATCCAAATCGACACCGAGGTGTTGGCGAACGAGCAGAGTGCTCACGAGCGCTCAGCAGGCGCAACGCCGATAGGAAACTGATGCAATTCAACCCCTTGAGGCCCTCTCACGACCGCAAGCTCTTCGTCTCCTCCGTCGCGGTGGCGGCGATTGTAATCGCCGCGACAGTTGCTTCGGCCGAGCGCTTGCTCGTCGACCGCGTCGCGGCGCTCGTGGGCGACGAAGTGATAACCGAGTACGAGGTCCAGCAGGCGATTGGGCCCGGGCTCGCCGAGATCAATCGGATCGACGACCCCCAAACGCGACTGAAAGAGTTCGACCGCCGGCGGTTCGAGGCCCTCGACGAGCTCGTCGCCGAGGTGCTGGTGCTGGAGGAGGCTGAGAAGCTCGAGCTGCCGGTGAGCGACGAAGAGGTTGACGCGCACATCCGCCGCACCATGCAAATGAGCGGCTGGACCGAGGCTGAGTTGCTCGCCAACCTCAGACAGCTGGGATACGAAACGCTTGATGCGTATCGCGAGAAGACCCGCAAGGAGATGCTCAAGGCCTACGCGTTTCAAATCCGGGTCGGCGCGCGCGTCAACGTCACCGAGGAGGAGGTCAAGGCCGAGTTTCGTGAACGCTACCCCAACGATCAGCAAGAGCAGGTTCGCGCCCGTCACATCTTGCTGCGCGTCCCCGAGCTGACAACCGCCACCGAGATGGCCGAGATTTACGAGAAGGCCCAGCGAATCCGCCGCGAGATCACGAGTGGCGAGCTGACCTTTGAGGAGGCGGCGCGCCGCTACTCCGAGGACACGGGCTCCGCCTCCGGTGGGGGCGACCTCGGCTTCTTTACCCGTTATCTGCTCGACGAGCGGTTCACCGCCTACGCCTTCGGGCTCGATGAAGGTGAACTGTCTGAGGTGGTCGAGACTCCACTCGGAGTGCACCTGATCGAGGTCACCGACCGGCGTTGGCGCGACATCGACAGCTTCGACCGCGAGGAGCTCGAGTCCTTTATCCACCAGTCGCTCACCATGAAGGCCCGGGAGCGGGCCTATCGCCAGTGGATCCGAGAACTAAGAGCCGGCGCCTATATCGACATTCGGATGCCGTCGCTCCTCGATGATCACCCCGAGGGCCTCGAGCAGCTGACGCGAGATTGATTTGCGAACCTTTGTTGCCGCCGTGGTGCAATTTCGTGCGAGCGGCGAGATAGAACGCAACCTCGACAAGGCCACGCGACTTCTACGCGCCGCCCGAGCCGAGGGCGCCGAGTTCATCGCGCTGCCGGAGAACTACGCGCACTTCAGTCTCCCCGGCTCGAAGCCTGCGCCGATAGACTCCCTGAGAGGCGCGATTACGTCGCGGATGGCCGACTTGGCCGGAGAACTCGGCTGCTACCTGCTTTTAGGTGGCCAACCGGAGCGTGCGCCGGAGGAGACGAGGTATTACAACACCTCTCTCGTCGTCTCACCTGGCGGACAGATTTTGGGCCACTATCGCAAACGCCACATGTTTGAAGCGCGGCTCCCCGATGGCACGACGCTCAACGAAGCGACGACAATGCTGGCGGGGAGCGAGATCGTAACCGTGCCGACACCATTGGCCGTTTTCGGCCTCTCGATCTGCTTTGATTTGAGGTTCCCCGAGCACTTCCGCGCCCTCGGGGCGCAAGGCGCCGAGGTGTTGACCGCGCCAAGCGCGTTCACCCGCGCCACGGGCTCCGCCCACTGGCACATCTTGTGCCGGGCACGCGCCATCGAGAACCAGTGCTTCCTACTGGCCCCAAACCAGGCCGGCCGGCACGGCGGCAAGCGCGAGAGCTACGGCCACAGCTTGATAGTCGACCCCTGGGGGGAGATCCTTGCCGAGGTGCGGCGAGAAGAGGGGATCGCCGTGGCGAGGTTGGAAGCCCGCAAGCTCGCCGAAGTCCGCCAACGAATGGCGGTCCGACCCCTGCCGATCAAACCCAGGATTTATAAGGAAGAGCCCTAATTCCCCATCAAACCGAGCACCGAGCGCGTCGAAACGGGGTGAGCTGCAAGGAAGCAAGCCGATTTGAGCGCAGTCCAACGCAGCGTCTACGTCGAGCAAAAAAATCGGTGAAGCTGACGCCGCAGATGGCCCCGTAGCGACGCGCGAATGCCGGTGCAGGTGGGGAATTAGGCAATCAGAAGTTCCAGAAGAGTCGCGCTTGGACTGAGACGGAGGGGGCGGCGGCGAGCCCCAGATCGGCGTTGTCGAGCCCGTTGAACGGCACCAGGGTCGCCACAATCAACCGCGCATCAAAGCTCTCCGCCAGACGCAGAAACCCGGTCACATCGGCCTCGAAGCCAAGGTTCAACGATTGCCCCGGGGTGCCGGCGGCGACAAAAGCGCGCGCAAACAAAAGATCGAGGCGCACTCCCAGCGAGAGGTCACCCTTCGAATAGAAGGTGTGTTGCGCCCAGGGCTTCAGATACCAGGAGTTGGTGACGGCGCCAATCACCTCACGATAGAGCAGATAGTCGATGGTATAGGCGCGGGCGAACTTGAAGTTGGTGAGCCGCCGGTTGCGGACCTGAAAGCTCTGCGCCGAAGGGCTCTCCACGTCGACCACCTCGGAGCCGTCCTGGATCCCGAAAACACCGCCCGTGTCGTCGCCGGTGGCGAAACCGAACTCCAGCCCCATCTCGGTCGGTCCGATGTGATACTGCGCCCTCAGCACCCCTCCCCCTTGAAGAATATCCTTGGAGGTGTCGGCCCGCCGCAGCAACTCCGAGGAGGACACGTGGCCGTAGGCCATTGCAAGTTCGATCTCGATCTGGAGCAGGTGACCGGGGCGAGGCGCCCACAAGAGGCGCGCCCAAATGTCGGGATACCAGAGGAAGGCGTCGCGGTGGGCGAGACGAATGCAGTCAAAGGCGATGTCAAGCATCGAGTCGGGGCCCAACAGGCAGGCGTCCTCTAGCGGCGCGTTGCGATCCTGGCGCTCGGAGGTGGTCTCCTGGGTGCGGAAGACACTCATCACACCCCAATCGAAAACAGGACGGCGGCGCTCGAACAGATCGTGCTCTCGCGCTCTCAGCTCCTCGATGCGACGTGGGCGGCTCTCCAGGAAAACGATCCACTGGCCGATAGTGTCGGCGGTGGTGTAGCCATAGGGCTGACCAAGCGGCTGGGCGCGGGAGGCGGAGGTGACGCCCGAGTAGAAGAAGTCCCACGAAAAGCCGAGGTGATAGCCGGCGTAAGAGCCCATGAACTCGGCGCGGTCGACGGCCGCGCCGAAGTCGTCGTCGACCCCCAGCCCGGCGTTGCGCAGGATCCCGAGTCCCCACTGATCGGGGATCCGCCCGAGGCGGATCGTGATGGCGTCGAAGAGCAGCAGCTCTCCCCACAACGCCTTCACATGCACGCTGTCCTTGAAGGAGTTGATGCCCGAGGTGGGCGGCGCCTGCCCCCCTGCCGCCGGGCGCATGAAGAGCGCGTCGGCGCGAGGCCCAAAGGCCGGCGTCGAACCCATCACCAGGTTATCCAAGGCGTCGATGATGGCGTGCACTCGAATCCGCTCACCGATCAACATCTCCGGCTGATAGCGCAAGCGGATATTGGCGCCGGCCAGGAGCTGTGAGTCGGCCCAGCCACCCTCGAAGCCTTCGTTGACCCGACTCTCAAGCGGCGACGAAGGAATCCCGGAGGTGCCGCGCGTGCCGAGATCACCCCGCCAGTAGAGCCCGGAGCGAAACCTGAACCCCCCGTGGTGCCGGAGGGAGAAGAGAGAGCCCAGCGGAGCGTCGCGGTCGCTGTCGGCCCACCCCGGGGAGCGCTCAATCATCTGGCGCTCGGGGCGCGCAAACGCGGGTCCACCACAAAAGCACGCGGCAAACAGAAGCAAGACTAGAAAACTACGGCGATACAATATTGCCTCACCAGCCCATGGGGCCCTCGACAAGGGCTGAGGCATCCTAGAAACGATCCCCAGTGTTGTCAACGGCCCTGAGACGCGTCCGTGGACCGAGGGGAGTGAGGATTAGGGGGCTATGCACTAGGTTGGCTGGGGAATTGGGGTAACTGGATGGTCGGGTGGGTGGCGGCGGCCAGCAGCTTGCGGAAAGACTCGCTCCCCAAAGCGCGGCTCACGATCTGTCGCGCGACGTGTTCCATCTTGACGCCGGCCTCCTTGTCGAGCGGCGCGCTGCCGCCGCGCAGCACACCGCGCGCCAAAACCCGGCTCAACGGCTCCTCGTCGCTCTCCGGCCCGCCGCACAGGAGCTGCTGGTAACGAGTCCCGATGGCCTGCGCCGGACCGTCGCCCACGATCTCGCCGGCGGCCAGCGCCAACGCCATCAACTGAGCGAGATTCAGTGGCGCCGCCCGAGGTCGCATCACGCTTGAGACCCCCCACCGCGCGAGGACGTGGTTGGTCCGCTTCACAATGTCGTTGTCGTCGGCAAAAATGCGGCTTAGCCCGTCATAATTGGGCGCCGCGGGGTCTCCTAACAGGTAGGGCTCGCCCATCATGACCTGCACAACGGAGCGCTCGATCGCGCGCTCGAAACATACCACCGCCTCATCGAAGCGCGCCCGCTTGGATCGGCGCAGGCCGGCGGCGAACAGGTCGACTGTCCGAAGGGAGTCCTGGAGGAGGCGCCCTCCAGGGGCCCAGGTGGACTGAAGCGTCCGGAGGAAGTGCGAGTTGGCCGCCATCTCTTTTTCGGCCACCAGTTTGCCTTGCGCGGCGCCCAGCTTTTTCCAGTTGGAGATGAGCCGCCGGTGCAACAGCCGCCGCTGATTGTCCACCAAGGGGGAGTGCCGGAATCGGTCCCAGTCCGTAAAGATCCGCACGAAATCAACCAGCGCCTCACCGGAAGTCCAGAACAAACTGAGAATATCGGGGTGTTTGGCCACATGGCCGGCCAGGCGAAGCGCCGCCGCGTAATTGCGGCCGTTGAAGCTCTCGATCAAGAGCTTCGCCAGGGGCGGCACCAACTCCGCCGCACCGACGACCGGTTCGTGCGCGCCGCCGGGGGGCGTAGCTTCTCGTCCTCCGTCATTGCCGGCGACAAGCTGCGGGTCATCTATGCGATCAGTGCGCTCGAGGCGCTGACTTATCTCCCGCCCGCGGTGATTCTTCCTCGGTGGGGCGGCAACCTCCAGAACTTTGAAGGTCAAACTGAACGGCCGCTCGATCTCGTGATAGCGCTCCGCCTCCGAATACACGACGGGGATCTCATGCCGGCGGGCCAGTGCGGCCATGACGACCGACTGTTCGGGGGTCGCGTCGCCGGGATAGAACAGCACCGGCAGGTTGGAGCCTGAGCTTTGCAGCCGATCGAAGAGGCGCGCGCCGCTCTGCGACAGCGACTCGCCGCGCAGCGGCAGGAGCCCCACATTGAAGCCGAGCTCGTCGAGCGCTGCGGCCGCCTCGCGGGTCTGCGGCTCGTCACCGGGTGTATACAGCAGCAACACACGGGCCGGCTGCAACACCGCCGCCGCCAACGACACGAGGCGGCTGCCGGGCCCGGCAAAGCAGGTCATGGTGCGACACCCGCGAAGAACCGGCGCGACCTCGACGAGCTTTGGGAGATAACGAATCTCATAAGGGAACAGGCGCTCGACCACCTCGTTCAAGCGACGCGTGGCGCCCTTCCTGCCGGAACCCGCCACAGAGAGGAACTCGCGCATCCCTGCCCGGATGAACTGGAGATCATCGGGCTCACAAACAGCAGCGAGCGTTTCAAAGACCCCCATGAGTCTCCCTGGTTGCAAATAGTTGACGGGTGGACGATATCCAACTTGCAGTCCGCGAGCGCATGGCCCATTGACTGCTTGAACGCCAAGTTACCAGAGTGGCCTTGATCCCTCAACTATCAGGGAGGGGGAGGAGGCAAGATGGCTCTCACGACACACTCGGGCAGTCCTCCACCCGGAGCGGCGGATCGCGGGGCGTGGAGCGCTCTCGCGGCCGCCCTCGGGCTAGGGCTCCTGGTGCGACTGATGCGAATTGGAGTGCGCGAAGCCTGGCTCGACGAGGCCTGCACCGCGCTCTTTGCCGGGAGCTCCGATCTCGGCACCCTGATCGAGTCGCTGCGGCTCGATAGCAATCCTCCGCTCTACTACATCCTGATGTATGGCTGGACCACGCTGTTCGGCACCGGTGAGGCGGCCTTGCGCTTCCCCTCCTTGATCGGCGGGCTCGCGCTCATCGTACTGCTGTTCATGGGGGTGCGCGAACTCAACGGAGGGCGCCTGGCGGCGGGGTTGGCGGCGGGGCTGGGCGCCCTGTCGCCGCTGCTCGTCTACTACTCGGTGGAGGCCAGGGCGTACACCCTGCTGTGGACTCTCGCGACGGGGGTGTGGCTCCTGCTCACCCGAGTGACGGCTCCACCCGAACCCGAACAACGCCGCAGCGGCTGTGGGCTCTGGGCCGGCGCGCTCCTGCTCCACACGATGGCGCTCTACACTCATCACTTCGCCCTGCTGCTCTTGCCGCTGTGGCCACTCGCGCTCTTGGCCACGCGCGGGCGCCGGAGGTACGCCGGCCTGGCCGCCCTGGCGTTGCTGCTGCTTGCCTACGCCCCGTGGGCGGTTTTATTCCTTGAAGCGCAGGCTAACATCATCGGAATCGATTGGTTGATCCGCCACTGGGAGGGAATCGGGGCCGCGCTGCTCGGCAGCGGGCGCGTGATGAGCCTCATGCCGCCGTTTCCCGTTTACCTGGGCGAGCTCGGCCTCGTCACCCTCGGCCTCGCCGCGACTGTCGCCGTGGGCTTCCTGTTCGCCGCGCCGGTGGCCGTCGGGCTCATCCGCGTCATTCGTGGCGGCCCCCGCGCCGAGTCGATCTGGCGCCGCGCCTTGCTCCCCGCCGCGCTGCTCTTGCCCCCCCTGGGGTTGGCGGTGTTGTCCTCCTGGCGCCCCATCTATCTGATCGGACGCTATGAGCTTCTGGCCTATCCGGCGTGGATCATGCTCTGGGCGCTCGGCGTGGAGTCCGTCGCCAACCGCTTGAGAGCACTCGAGGTGCCCGGCCGAAGACGCCTGGGCGCCACTTTCGAGGCCGCGCTGGTGGCGCTCACCCTTTGCGGCGTGGCGTTGCCGTTGACACCCTACCTCTTGAGCGTGTCCGGCCCTTGGCCCCACCGGGCGGCGGCGGAACACCTGGTGGCGGTCGATGAGACCGCTCAAGAGGCGCGCGAAGAGGTGGCGGTGGTGGCGCTGGGACTCGTCCGCGCGCCTCTCGAGTACCAACTTCGGCGGCTGTCGCCGCCGCGGACCTGGCTCGCGCTCCGGAGCTATCCGCCCGACGTGGCCGACCACAAAGGCTGGTTCGAGCCGAAGCGCTATACTCCCGAGGAGCTAGCGCGGTCGGCGACAGAGCTGGTCGCCGACCTGGAGAGCAAGGATCAAATTTGGCTCGCGCTGCCGCTGGCCCCAAACGGCACGCCGGCGCGTGTGGAAATAATAATGCCTCTGGTGGACGCGCTATTGGCGGCCGGCCATCGCCAACGCGAAACGATCTCGCTTGGTCGATTGGGCTTGGCGCTGTTTCGCCCCCTTGACTCCTAACGGATCATCGGCTACCAACCTTCGCGACGATACGCTGCGCCGGGGGCCATCGATTTCTCCCGGTGCAACGGGAGAGAAGAGGACAAAGGATGACGGAAGGAACCGAGCAGAGCACACCCGAGCCCAGATACATCGTCCGGATCGGCGAGGACGAGACGCCCTACACGTCACGGGAAGAGGCGCTCGCCTATGCGAAGGAGCAGTCTCGCGAAGTGCGCGGGCCTGTGATCGTGGACAGTGAGAGCGAGCGCAGCTCCTACCGCTACGTGGGCGGTGAGCTCGCGCAGTTCGTGATGGAGACCCGTCGCTGAGATAGTGCCTCGGCGACCGGGCCCCACAGTGACTCGTGCAACAAGCGACACAAATGAACGGCGGCGCCGGTCGAAGCGCCCGGCTGTGGTTGCCGGCGGCAGCTCCGGGGTTTCTGCGGTCGCGCCAAGTGGTCAAGCGCCCAGGGCGAGCCACCCCGCGGTAGGGGTGGTCTTCCCAGCGCCAGCCGGGAGTATCTCGATGCCACAACGCACCCCCGCTTGCGCACACTGCGGCGTGAACATCGCGCCGCTCACGAAAAACCCCTACTTTCCCTTCTGCGCCAAGCCCATAATCGTCGGCCCATCCTGGGATTCGCGCGTGGATTCCCGCACATCTGCGGCGTCACCTGCACCGAATTAGTGCTCGACGTAGCGCTGCTACGCCTCCGCCTAATTCGGCTTGTTTCCTTGCAGATGCACGCGCCTCCACACGCTCGGTCCTCAGAACGAACCGACGATTATGGCCAAGCGCTGCCGGCTTGCGGATCTCGGCAAGTGGTTCGGGGAGGAGTACCGCGTCCCCGGCCCCCCGGCCGCTCCCGACGAAGATCCCGTGCCGCCGAGCAGCGATTATCCCAACTGAGACGTGCGTTTTTTGCGCGCTCCCGAGAGCGGTGTTAAACCCTGATCGAACGTCGTCGTCTGCCACCGCGGTTAGCGCCGCGCGGAAGAGAGGACAGGAGCGCTCTCATGGTGCAACTCATACCTGAAGGGTTACGGCGGATGGTGGGCGGCGCGACCGCGCTCGAGACCGGGACGCGCGAGGCCGTGGTGCTGAGTGTCGCAGCCCAGAAGGGCGGAGTCGGCAAGACCACGACGGCCGTCAATTTGGCCTACGCGCTGGCGCGGTTTCATGATCTCCGGGTGCTGCTAGTCGATATCGACTCCCAGGGCCATGTGGCCTCGGCGCTCTACCGTTTGGTCCCGCCCACCGGGGGGGAGGGGGTGTCCGATATCCTGCTCGGCAAAAAACGCGACATCTTCGAGGTGGCGCGCCCCACCCGGCTCGATGGGCTCCACGTGACCCCCTCGGACCGCCACTTGAACGAGACCGAGGGGATCATCGGAGCCCGCATCGGCAAGGAGCTTCTCTTGCGGCAGGCGTCGCGGGTGGCGCGCACCCACTTCGACGCGATCATAATCGACTGCCCGCCCAACTTGGGCAACCTGACGCTCAACGCTCTCCTCGCCTCGAGCCACGTCTTGATCCCGTCGGACATGTCGGTGTTGTCGCTCCAGGGCGTCCATGATCTCGTCGACGCGCTCGAGACGGTCCGTGAGCGGCTGGGACACGACGTCAAGCTGGCGGGGCTCTTGCGGACTCGGGTAGACGGTCGCAACCGGACCGTCAACGAGGCGATCCTGGAGGCGCTCGAGCAGGACTACGGCCCCCAGCTCCTCAAAACGCAAATCCCAGTCAACACGGCGCTGGCCAAGTCACAACTCGAAGGGCGCGCGGTATTCGACTACGCTCCCGCCTCCACCGGCGCCGCCGCCTATCGCGACCTGGCGCTGGAGATCAGCTGGCGGCTGGGGCTCTCGGCGCGTGGCGGACCGGCGGCGGCGAGTCATCCGGGGTGAGGCTTTTGTGCGAGCAGCGCCCGCATCACCTCGGCCTCATCGTCCAGGATGCTGACCGCGTTCTTGTGAATGATCTTCTCGGCGATCCGCCCAAGAAGCGGCACCTTGATCCTCAATTCGCCCTCAAGGACACGCAGCGTCTCTCCCCCGGGGACCGCGTGCAGCTCGATCGTGCCATGATTATCCATCAGCCTCGCGACCTGCGCTGTCGTCGGGATGTTGCGAAATGATCCCTTGCCACTGGTTTCGTCAAACTCGAACTCCGCGATCCACTCCATCCACCGCGGCTCGACCCGCTTGGGCCCAACCCTCTTGATGAGCGGGACCGGCAAGTAGCGCGTTCGGGCCCTGAGGAGATCGCCCTCGCGCGTCTGGGCGAGTCCCTCGACCTCAATGATAGTGCTCATCCGCTCCGAGAGAATCGGACCGATGTCAGGAGAGAACATCTTGGCCGCCACCGAGGTGGGCGAACCTGGAAACCGGTGTTCGATTCTAAATTGCATGGCTATCTTTCCTCCGTCGGGAATCGCGATGACGCCCTTGATTACACTGGATGGCGCTCACGGGTCGGCGCTCGTCCCGCTCCGTTCGGAATGCCAGGCTTCACGAGCGTCCTCGAAGTCGAGCCTGCCGTCCGAATCAAGCGGAATCACGACCACGCTGCCCACGGCCATCCGATCCGGATCAAGGTCAGGGTTGACCGCGAGGATCGAGTTGATGGTGGTCCCGGCCCATCTGGCGTAGAGCCCGAGCATCTCGTCGCGCCGCACCCGAATCTCGAAAGTGGCGGGCTCACCAACGCTCACCTCTTCGACTCGCCGGCGACGCTCAGTGCCAAGAGGCCGCGGCGGTGTCGGCGGCGTGTGCCGGCGCGGGCCGAGTCGCGCCAATCGCTGCTCCATGAAGCGCGCCGCTCGGCTGAGGTCCATCTCCAAGACGAGCCGCGTCCCAACCACGACCTCCTCATCGGCAGACAAGCCGCTCTGTTCCCTGATGGTCGCCGAGTCGCTCGCGCTCCAACGCGCGATATCGGACACGCTCTCTCCCTCGCGCAGGTAGATCACGAACTCCTCCGCCTCATCCGCTGCGGGCGGCGGAGCATCGTCTGGAGTGATCTCTCGCTCCTCCGAGGGCGCCTCATCCGCAAGGACGGGCTCGGGCCGCAGCTCATCCGTTTCGCCGGCGGGCTTGCACGCCGTAAGTGCGATGAACGCCAGCGCCACCAGTCGAACATGGACAGACCAGCGCCCCCTTGCCCCGGGGCGCTGAATAGGAAATGTCCTCTTCTCCACGCGCTCTCCTCACCCGGACCAAGCCGTCCGGAACGCGGCCTATAATCGACGGAAATGTCTTGGGAGGCAAGCCTTGGTCCTCGGACGCGGTGGAGCATTGAGGAGGGAAGGGGCCCGGATCCGGAAACGGAGATTCCGGATGCGAGCTAGTAAGGGATACGCAGCCGCTGGCCGGGGACCAGGGAGCCCAAATCGACCCCCGGGTTGGCGGCACGCAGGTCGTTGAGTTCGATGCCGTAATTCTTCGTGGCGATTAACCACGCGCTCTCCCCCGGACGCACCTCGTGGATTCGGGGGCCGTCATCCCGCCCGCCCCGCTGATCAGATGATCGGTTTTCACGCTGTCGCCGGAAGGCGTTGCGAGCCTCGAGAAAATCCATCACGCGCGACTCCGACATGGGGATGACGAGATTGCGGCCCACCGCGATTGAAGCGGGATCGGTGATCTCATTGGCGGCGACGATGGCGGGGACGGTCGTGTCTGCCCATGCGGCATAGAAGGACAAGGCCTCGCCCGGCCTGACGACGATTCGTTGACTGAACTCAGCCTTGGAGGAGGCTCCCACATCCCTTCCTCGTTCATCGGCTGCGCCACCACCCCCGGTCACTCCGCCACCCCTGGAGCCGGCCACCGGTCGTGCCACCGGTTGTGATCGCCCGGGGCCGCCGGTGAACCAGTTTCCCTTAATCGCCCCGGCGCTCGAACGTACATTCAGGGTGGGGCGCGTGTTATCTCCCACGCCGAGTCGGCCGTGGCCTTTTTCAACGGACAGCCCTCGGCTGGAGCACACATCTCCGCGGCAAATTGCGAGATCGCTTGGCCGTTGGTGATCTCCCATAGACTGCCGCCGAAGCTCGCTGAGCTTGCGCTGCCGTGCTTCAAGCGCCCTCCCTTCGGCAGGCGCGGCGTTCCGCAGAAGAGGCAAAAGGATGACGCTGCCGTCCGAGAGCGACAACAAGTCCCGATTGACGTTGACACGCTCGAGCAACCATGTGGGCAATGGGCCCATGCAGGAGGCGATGCTTTCGAGCCGCTGCAAGGGTTTGACCACATACTCACAGAACGACTCGATCTCGTGCCAGCGGAAGAAATCCTCCTCCAACTGTCTGTAGTGCGCGTCGCGCAGTCTCTCAAAGCGCGCTCGCTCATCCGGGGAGAGGCGAAACCCAACCCGCTGGCCGGACACCAGGCCGTGTCTCCGATTCTCTCGGATCGCCCTGTTCCGAAGCTCCCTCTGGGAGAGACCGGCCCACATGGCATACCGATTCCAACTGTCTTCGGTCTTGAAGCGGATCCAGAGCACTTCCGGGCGCGCCGCGTCCTCTTCGATCATTGGAGTCGGCGCCGGCTGTGCGGCGGGTTGAGAATCGGGGGACGTGGAGCTGAGCAGCGCGGGGAGTGGATGGGCGAAGGGCGGAGGATCATCATCACCCCCGGCGATTTGCACTTCGCGGCCGCACCCCGGAACACCCCCCAGCAGCAGCCCGCAGAGTGCGCTCAAGAGTGGGTGAAACAAGGCGCGAAAGCGCTTGACTCTTGCACTGCTCATGCCTCAGCGCCCTCCTTCGGATCGCGGGGGATCGTGAACGATCGGGAGCAAAAGCCCTTCGCTGTCAGACAGGCGACCCAGATCACTGTAGGGGTTGAAAATCTCAACCAGGCAGCGCTCGCTGCCGCGACGCCTGATGATGGACTCCAAAGTGTCTCCCGGCCGGGCCAGGAAATGCTCTACCCGCTTTATTTCGTAGCGGTCCAGACAATCTTGCGCTTTGCTCACCCGCTGCACCCGCCGCGACAATTGGAAACGATCTTGCTCTTCCGGGGTCATTCGGATTGTAATCTCCTCGCCGGCGATGAGGTGGCGCGATCTCATCTCGAGCCGTCTCCTGAACTCAGCCGGAGACAGGCCGAGCGCTTGGGCATAATGACCCTCCGACTCTCCTCTCCGGACCCGTATCTTGACCGGCTCCTCGACCCCGCCGCCGCTCGACCGCGGTGCGCGCTCATGGCCCCCGCCAAGGCGCGCGTCGAATCCGGGGGCATCCGGTTGCGGCGGCTCGGGCTGCGGGATCACGGCGGCCGGTAACAGGGTTCTCGTGTTGGACTCGACCACCAGCGGTGGGGCGATCTCCCCGCTCGCACCCCGCCCACACGCCGGCAGCATTGCCGACAGGCCCACGAGCACCGCCAGCGCACAACGCCGGCATGGGGTCCCTCTCACTTCACTCAACATAGTCGTGATCCCTCGCCCAAGAACCTCGAGAGTAGGCTCATCTAGGGGATAACAGGAGAACCGACAACGGGCAAATTATCGAATTAGACCCTGATAATCGGCATGTTCTGAGCACCGAGCGTGTGGATGGTTGAGGGTGGGGCGGATTGGCGTTGATGAAGAGGGGTGGTAGCCTGAGCAGGGTTGTCTTTGTGGGGGGCATGAAGCAATTCAGCAGGAGAGGTGATGATGAGACGGCTGCTAATCTTGGCGATCTTGCTTTGCGGGCTCGAGGCGACCGCTCAGGAACGACAGATCGCAATGGACTTCATGGGGTTTTCCGCCGACGGCGAGCACTTCGTGGTGAAACGCTACGACCACCATGTCGGGTGGGGAATTTCGGTCCGCTCACTGGCCGATGGTACTCAGGTCAGAGAACACCTCTACACCAGCGCCGAGGAGAAGCAGACTCTCGCCCGCGTCAAGCGCCGCCATAAGCTGCAAGAGGGCACGGGGCCACGCTCCCCGGACGAGCGCTATGTCGCCTTGGGCGCCCAAAACGGCGACCAATTCGACATCCTGATAATGCGAAAACCGCTGATCGGGCGCTTTCAAGAGATCCCTCTCCGGTCGGCCGACACGCCGCAGCGGGGTGAGGCGATCTTGAAAAAGGCCGCCTGGAGCCCCGATGGCAGACATCTTGTGGTGATCTTGAACGAGAAGACCTCGGGGCTCGGCGCTTGGGAGCGCGACACGGTTTACGCCTATCGCTTCCGCCCCTGGGACGTGACCTGGTTCCGGGCCGAGGAGAAAGAGGAGAAAAAGGAGAATGATCAGTGAGAGTCGGCTTCGGGCGTAGGCGGCCATGGTGGAGAGCCGAACAGCAGCCGCTCAAGAGCGGAGACGAACCCGTGCTCCGCCAAGAGAGAGCGCGGCCGAGCTCTGTCCGCCGTGCGCGCCGCATGAGACGCCCTACCTCCCCGCCGCCGGGCGGCCCAGGCCCCCAGGCGCTGCTCCAACTCTTGCTCCTGATCTTGGTGCTCTGCGCGTTGCTACTCTCGATGAGCGCCATCGGCCAACACTCGGCCGGCTGCTTTTTTCACATCTCGGAAGGCACCGGTCAGGGAAATGGGAACAGCGCCTCGATCCTCAGCACGGGTTGACTCAGCAGAACGTTCAGCACGACTACCTGCAGCACTACCGCGAGTGAGTATAACGCCACGAAGATCGTCATGTACTCGTGCCAGGCGCGGTTGCGCACGAACATAGTGACAATGCTGGTCGTCAGGAAAAGACTGATGAGTAGGATGAAGATGATCATCCTGAGGTCCAGTACGATCCAGCCGGCGTACACTGGCGCTCCCCTCCTAGCTTGAAGCTCTGCGGCGTCGCCTCGCAAGCTCTCTCAGCTCAACGAGATTGATCAGAAAATGGGCCACGATCGGGGCGACCAATGAGCCCGTCCAGATAGCGAGCAAACCGAGAGCAAGCCCAACAACTCCGGCGGTCCCCATCCAGGGCAACCAACGTCGTTCGAAAAAACCGTGACAGACGGCGAACAAAGCGCTCGCCCCCCACAACCCGATTGTCGGCTGCAAGACCCCTCGGAACAACATCTCCTCGGCGATGCTGCTCATGAGCGCCAGACTCACGACCTCCACCCGCCCAAGCGGCCCCAGGAGCGCCGCCAGGTCTTCGCGCAAGCGCTGAGCCCAGCGAAAGTGGCTC
>PWKZ01000231.1 GCA_003559575.1 Bradymonadales bacterium
AATCGCTTCCCGAATCCCGGAAAAGGGTGGATGATTGAGGGTCCCGCTTCGGCCTGCTCGGTCCGCGGTTTGATGCGGGGGCTGGGAGCAGAAAAAAACAAAATATTTCTGCCCAAGTCCTGTGGAAAACCTGTTGGAAAGCGAGCTAATCAAAGTATGCCAATAGGTTGTGCCGCTCGGGCGAGACAATTCTCCACAGGCTTTTCTCCTTGACAGCCCAATACCCGTTGTTTTTTCAAGAGCCTATCGGCAGATCAAGGAGTTACGAGACTCAGCGGGCGGCTCGATGGCTGTGGATAACCTGTGGGGAGACTGTTACTAGGAGAGCTAGGTGCCTAATGTTTTGAGGTTCGCGCGAGCGCGCGCGGGGTGGGCGCAGCGGGATGCCGAAAGAGGGCCGGGCGCGGTCGATGACCGGCCCGGCGCTCGGGTTCAGCATCTTTACGATGCGAATACGGCATCGAGGCACGAGGAGTCGCCGGCCTTGATGGATTTCATGTGAGCCTCGATGTTCGGCAGGATGTTCTTGACGAAGAATCGCGCCGTCTGGGTCTTGTTCCAGTAGAAGCGAATCTCCGGGTTGTCATTGGCGAGTTTGATTATCGCCTGATCGTCCGCGGCGCCGTGGGAGCCGGCCATCTCCCGCAGCTTGACGTCGGCGATGAGGGCCTGGTGCACCAGGTGGTAGGCGCCCATCACGTCGCCGAACATGTTCATGAACGGCACCGCGCTGGCGAGCACCGCGCCCGGGTTCTTGCGCATCGCGCCGGCGAATGAGAAAGCCACCTCGGCCAGCTTGTTCTTGCCCTGGTCGACCTCTTTGACCAAATCGCCCAGTTGCTCGTGGTCCTTGTGCTCGGCCACCCAGGCGTTCATTTCCTGGAGCAGGGTCATGAGACGCAGCCCGCCCTTGCCGGGAACCTGACGGCCCAAAAGGTCCAGCGCCTGGATGCCGTTGGTGCCTTCGTAGATGCTCGTGATCTTCACGTCACGCATCAACTGCTCCACGGGGTACTCGCGGCAGAAGCCGTACCCACCGTGGATCTGGATGGCGTTCTCGGTGACCCGGAAGGACATGTCGGAGCACCAGGACTTGCAGATCGGGACCATCAGCTCCAGCAGCATCTGGTTTTTCTCGCGGACCTTCTCGTCCTCGGCGTTGTGCGCCAGATCGGTGTAGTAGGCCGTGGAATACAGAAGCGAGCGCATCGCCTCGGTGTAGGCCTTGTTGATCATGATCATGCGGCGCACGTCGGGGTGATCGATAATCGGGACTTTGGGCGCGTCGGGGTTCTTGAACTCCTTGAAGCTCGAGCCCTGGAGGCGCTCCTCGGCGTACTGAATCCCAAGCTCGGTGGCGAGGCTCGCCTGGGAGAGCGCCTGCAGACCCACGTAGAGCCGCGCCTCGTTCATCATCTGGAACATCATCTTCATGCCCTTCTGCTCTTCGCCGATCAGATAGCCGCGGCACGGCTTGTCGTCCTGGCCGAACTCGAGCGTGCAGGTGGGCGAGCCGTGGATCCCGAGCTTCTCCTCGACGCTCGAACAGCGCACCTCGTTGTACTCGCCCAGGCTGCCGTCGTCATTGACCAGGAACTTGGGCACGAGGAACAGCGAGAGCCCCTTGACACCCTTGGGGGCGTTCGGGGTGCGCGCCAAGACCATGTGGATGATGTTTTCGGTGAGATCGTGGTCGCCGCTTGAGATGAAAATCTTGGATCCTTCGATGTGGAAGGTGCCGTCGTCGAGCGGGAGCGCTTTTGTGCGGCTGGCGCCGACATCGCTGCCGGCCGACTCCTCGGTGATGCACATCGTGCCGCCCCAACGGCCGGAGTACATGGCCTCGAGGTACTTCTCCTTCATCTCATCCGAGCCGAAAACCTTGACGAGGTTGGCGGCGCCAAGGGTGAGGCCGGGGGTCATCATCAGGGCGATGCACGCACCGCTCGTGATCTCGCTGACGGCCATCCCCAGGGTCTCCGGCAAGCCGATTCCGCCGTACTCGGCGGGCGCCGAGGGGGCGACCCAGTTGTTCTCGCAAAGGAACTTGTAGACGGGGCGGTAGACCTCGGGGACCACGACCTTTCCGTCGACGATCTTGACTCCTTCGCGATCACCCGGCTCATTGACGGGGCCGATCTTCTCGCGGGCCACTTTGTAGGCCTCGTCGAGAATCATGTCGTACATCTCTTTGCCCTGGCCCAGCTCCTCGTCGTTAAACGGCGCCATCTCGGCGAGCTTCTCCAACCCGAGAACCTCAAAGAGCATGAAACGTACATCGCGCATGTCAATGGTGTAGTCGCTCATCCTGCTTCCTCCCCGAACCCATGATGTGCTCGATCGTGTGCGGTGCTCAAGGGCGACATCGTGGCCCGACGCATCGTCTTCGAGCTGTTGAAACGCTCTCATAAACAAACAGTGCTCTAATGACGCACAGCGCCATCACCGTCCTTAATACCGTATCAGGGCCTCAGCGTGCAACCCCCAATTCAGTGAAGGTGACGCCGGGATGAGCCGACGATTATGGGAGATTGGCCAGTTTCTGGGTGATGACCAGGCGGCGGCTTGCGCCGACCCCCACCGAGACAATGCCGACTCCAACGTGTGTCATCTGGGGATCCAACAGCACTCGACGATGGCTTGGGCTGTGCATCAGATCAGCGTGCGCCTTGGTGGTGGTCGGGGCGATGGAGATTGTCTCGCCGATGGCGCGCGCTTTGATCCCGAAGCGCGCCAAGCGTTCGGGAGTGGGCCCGGAAGACGGCGCCCGGTGGCCGAAATAGTCGCGAAAAGCCATGTCCGTGCTGTGGGCGCGCGCCGCGCGAGTGAGCCCTGGGTGCGACTCGAGCGGCGGCGCACCGAAGCGCTCACGATCCCGCGCCAAGAGTTTCAGCAGCCGCACCGCCAGCGCTTCGGGATCGCCGCCCGGCGGGTCGTCGGGCACGAGCCTTAGCTCCGGGACGCGTGGCGCCCTGGTCTCCTTGTAGAGCGAGAAGAGGTTGGCCACCTGAGGACCGAACTCGTCACTGGTCAACACCTCGACGACGTATCGCCCCGGGCCGGCGGTGAGAGGGAGAGGAGCCCTGAAAGCACCGCGCCGAATAGCGTAGACGTCGGCGTCGACCACGGCGCCGCCGGGCAACTTGAGGAGGACCTGCGGGAATCCATAGTGCGGAGGGACGCTGCCCTTGAGAGTCAGTTCGGCCTCCGCGGTCACCTCTCGCGGGAGAGGCTCGAGGGTCACCATCCGGCTTACGAACAACAGGACCACAAGAGAGGCGCCCCCGTCCCGCGCGCTGCTGCCGACCCCCACATGACTGACGCGGCGATCTATTACATAGCGCTCGACTATGGCTCGTACGTCATGGCGCGGCAGCTCGCCGCCGTCGTACTGCAACGTGAAGGGGAAAGTCATCATGTCGCTCACGCCCTGATGTTGCAGCAGGGCGCGAATGATCTCGCCGGCGGGCAGGTCGGGGGCTCCGCGCCGCCTCTCCCGTCGTGGATCGCCCCGAAAGCCGGAGTCGGATGGTAACGTGGAGGGCTCATGCGCCAGGATGGCGGCAGCATCACGCGCCGCTCTCGTCAGCGCGGGGCAGCGGGCGGGCGCTTGGACAGCGCGTCCTTTGAACTCACTGTGGACGAGAGCGAGAAACTCGGACTCGACCGGGCTCAGAGCCACCTCCGCCGGGGGCGCATGGTAGAGAGCCGCGGGCGCCGCGACGGCGGCCGTTTGCACCAGTAGCGAAAGCAAGAGCGCGCCGCATGGGGTGGAGAGTTTGGATGACAATGGACCTCCTCCACCACCAGAATGTTCTGACGAAGTGGGGCGCTTTACCGGGCTTGGTCGCGGCAAGCCTCGAGGCGTGATTGTAGACGGGGAGAAGGCAGGGCTCAAAAAAGTTTTTGCGATCCTGGAGGGCAAAAAAACAGAACGCCCGGCAACATTGACCATTGGTCGTCACCGGGCGTCCTGGTGAGCACATCGAACCCCGTGATGTGCCCTGGGGATTTGTTGGAAGGGGGTACTGGTAAGAGCGAGTCAAGCAGGTCGTAGAGGCCGCATTTTAATCGGGCTATGCCCGGGGCCTCGGGGCGTTTTCCGAACCACCCTGCTCGCCACCAGAAAGGTTAAGCTCAATCCAACCGTCTTCAGTTTTCAAAGCCCCTCGGTCGATCCAAGCTTGAGGGTGTGATGGAAGAGGGGTTCTACCAACCACACCCTTTTTCCTTGCACACGCCGTGCCAAACAATCTTCGGTGTGTGGGAAACGCGCTCCAGCTGTGTCGTGTGGTCGATTTCCACTGCCAGCGAACCGCCAGCGTTTGTTGCAAATTGCGACTGCACTTGTCGGGGAGCAGCGCCGGGGCCCCCTTAAAAGGGGACAAGGCCGCGTATCAACGAGGTTAAAGTCGATATTTGAGGCTGACACGCGCCCACCGCGTTTAGTCGCAGATTGAGACGCAACGCCGAGCGAGAAAACCTTTCCAGCGCCCCATGAGCGCCGGTTTGTTCTGAGTATCGAGCGTGTCGAGGCAGGTGCAAAGGAAGCGAGGCGAGATATGCTCGAATCGCTTCCCGAATCCCGAAAAAAGGGTGGATGATTGAGGATTCTGGCAACGTCGTCGCGAGTGCGGTATCATTGAATCTCCGAGTCCCAAGGGGAGCAAGTGGTTGGGCTCCCGCGCGCTATGGGCTCTTGGAGTAGGCGATTACACGGTGGAAGACATCAAAAACAAACTCGCATCTTTCGGGCGACGCCTCAAGCGGTTGATGGGAGCCGATCGCGATGAATCCGGTTCCGCCCGCTCGGTGGCCGCCGCCCACTTCGCCCGCACAGAGCTTGCAATTCGGGCCGCCGACGAGAAGGTGTCCTCTGAACAGCTGGCGCGGGCCCGCAGGGGCCACCGCCATGCAGTTAGCCGGGAGCGACTGGACGAGCTGCGTGAAGCACACAAGCGCCGGCAGAAAGCCGGCCATGGCGCGGAATCCCAAACAAACTCCGAGTCCGGGTTCGCGTTTGACGATCGCCCTCCCAGCGAGCCGCTCAGCGGGCGCGACATGCAACGACTACTCGATCATCTGGCGGCCCAGGAGCGGTCCAAGAAGAGCTCTCCCAAGTGAGACTTACCACGATGACACTCCGCATTTCTCTTGGTCACGTCCCCGGCCTCCCGGAGGTCGACCATTCACATGAGTCACCGCGCCGGCGGCGAGAGGCCTCGAGGAGACAACGCGGTCTCCGGTGTGCGCTGCTCGCTCTCTTGCTATTTTCGATCGGGGGCGCGTGCAGTGTGGAGCGGGGTGACGATCTCGACGGCCTCCTCGATTATTTCTAGGGCGAGCGCGACACCGCCACCGGCGTCGAGCTGGTCCCCCCTCCGCCGAACGACACGGCCGAGACCGGCGCCCCGCCACGAGACACCTCGCCGGCCGGGCCCCACTGCCCGGAAGGAGCCCCCTGCGACAATGGTGATCCCTGCACGGTGGGTGATGTCTGCCGAGCAGGCCGTTGCCGCGGTGGTTTTGAGAAAACTTGCGACGACGGCGACCCCTGCACGGTCGGGTACTGCCTCGAGACCCTGGGGTGTATCTTCATCCACCTGGAGACTCCGGAGTGCCGCGGACCGCTCTCGTGCCCCGACGACTGCGACGACGGCGACCCATGCACCATCGATCACTGTGACGGGAATTCGGGAGTCTGCAAACACATCCCAATCCTTGGCTGTGTCCCGTGTGATCCTCTCGGCGACTGGCCGTCCGTGTGCGACGACCACGATCCCACCACGGAGGAGACATGCGAAGAAAGCGAGCTTCTGGGCGGCCATATCTGTATCAATAGGCCGCGACCTTGCGGCCTGCCGGCCGACCACTGTGACGACGGCGACCCGTGCACCGAGGGTTCTCTGGGGGCCGACTGCCTCTGCCGTCAAGAGCCGGTGCAATCGCCGGAGTGCATGTCTGAATGAGAGAAACACCACTGCGTTTCTTGCTGGTCGACGACTCCGGCGAGGATCGATTGCTCACGCGGCTCATCTTCAAGCGGCACGGCCTCGCCAACCCCATCGAAGAGGTGGAGACGGCCGCCGCGGCGCTTCAGCGCCTGAACGACCGCGACGCGCCCCCCATCGACGTTCTGCTGTTGGACGCGCTACTGCCCGACCTCCCGGGTGAGGAGGTGGCGCGCCGCGTGGCGGACACTCCCCACCTGGCTCATGTGGCCGTCATCATTCTCTCGGCGCTGGGCGAGGGGGCCATGAAAGCGCCCCCTGGTGAGATGGTGCGAGGGGTGTTGCAAAAACCCCTCCCGGTGGACACCATGCTGCGCATCCTGCACAAATCACTGGCCTCTCAAGTCACTGTCACGCGGGCGTGACGCCTCCACGGAGCCATCCGCGCTGTCGGCCTTTCGGACTCCGCCGCGGTCGTGCGAGCGCTGGTGGCATCGGATTACCCCAATGGGATGGTGTCGCGGGGGGAATGAGCCGCCCTCAAGGATCTCGACCCCACCGGCATGATCGCCCAGAATGCGATCCTCGTCCTGATTCCCGTCTCAAACCGAGCACCGAGCGCGCCGGCGCGCAGGTGAGGGCCGAGGAGCTTTGGCTGTGCTTGCGCAAACTAGCGCCTCGGCCTGGTTGGGGACCCCCGCGCGAGAAAACACCACAGCGCGGATGGCTCTTGACGAGCGACCGGGAACTCGCGATCCTCCCGCCGGGTGATTGGCAATGTTTTCGCCGAGGCGGCCCCCAAACCGAATAACGAGGTTCGATTGATGACCAACACACGGCAACCTCTGAGCGGACGCGAGATCCGCCAGAGCTTTCTGGACTTTTTCGCCGAAAAGGATCACCACATCGTCGAGAGCGCGCCGGTCGTGCCGCTCGACGATCCCACGCTTCTGTTCACCAACGCCGGGATGAACCAGTTCAAGGATCTCTTCCTCGGCACCGGCACGCGGGACTACAAACGCGCCGCCGATACCCAGAAGTGCATCCGAGTCTCCGGCAAACACAACGATCTCGAAGAGGTTGGGGTAGACACTTATCACCACACCTTTTTCGAGATGCTGGGCAACTGGTCATTTGGCGACTATTTCAAGCGAGAAGCGATCCGCTGGGCCTTTGAACTCATCGTCACGCGCTTCAAGCTCGATCCGGAGCGGCTCTACGCCAGCGTCTTCAGCGGCGATGAGTCCCTCGGGCTGCCACCGGACGAGGAAGCCGAACAGCTCTGGCTAGAAGAGAGCACGCTGCCGCCGGAGCGTGTCTTGCGCTTCGGGCGCAAGGACAATTTCTGGGAGATGGGGGAGCAAGGGCCGTGCGGGCCGTGCTCCGAGCTGCACTACGACATGGGGCCCGAAGGCTGCGATCGACAAGGGGTCCCCGGCCACACTTGCGGCGTCAACGGCGACTGCGCGCGCTACATCGAGATCTGGAATCTGGTCTTCATCCAATACAACCGGATCGAAGACGGCTCCCTGAAGCCGTTACCGGCGCGCCATGTGGACACCGGTTTGGGTCTCGAGCGTCTGACGGCGATACTCCAGGGCAAGACCTCGAACTACGACACCGATCTCTTCATGCCGCTCTTGAGCGCCGTCTCCGATCTGTGCGGACACCGCTACGGCGATGATCCGGAGCGCGATGTGGCAATGCGCGTGATAGCCGACCACACCCGCGCGCTGTGCGTGGCCATCGCCGACGGCGCGCTGCCGGGTAAGCAAGGTCGCGGCTACGTGCTTCGGCGCCTGCTGCGTCGCGCGGCGCGCTACGGGCGGCAGGTGCTCGGCATCGAAGGGCCTTTCATCCATCGGCTGGTGCCGGTGGTGGCCAAGATTTTCGACGGTGTTTTTGGTGAAGTGGCGACGCGGCGGGCACATCTCAGCCACATAATCGAGCATGAGGAGAAGTCCTTCGCGCGCACCATCGACAGCGGCATCACCCACTTCGAGGCGCTCGCCCGCAAGCTCGATGAGGCAGGCGAGCGAACCATCCCCGGTGATTTCGCCTACCGCCTCTATCACCAGGACGGTTTCCCTTACGACCTCATCGCGCTGATGGCCCGTGAGAGAGGATTCGTCATCGACGACGACGGGTGGGCCAAGGCTGAAGCGGCCCACAAAGAGGCCTCCCGAGGGGCCGGGAGCGTGGCGCGAATCGATCCGGGTGAGCTGGAGGGGCTTCCGGAGACATCGTTCCTGGGATACTGGGAGCGGGGCGAGTCCGAAGCAGAGGGCACCACGGCGGCGGGATTGAGAATCGTCAAGCTCGTGGGGACCGAAGCGCTGGTGCTCGATCGCACCCCGTTTTACGCCGAAGCCGGCGGGCAGGTGGGCGACACGGGCATGATCGAGAGCGCGGGGTTCCGCTTCCAAGTGGAAGACACCGTCCGGGTCGGGGACGTGGCCGTCCATTTCGGTGAGCTTCTGGAGGGCGACCCTATCGCGCTACCCGACTCGGTGACGGCCAAGGTGGACCTCTCCCGCCGCCGCGCGATCGTCGCCAACCACACCGCCACTCATCTGCTTCACTGGGCCTTGAAACAAGTGCTCGGGCCCCATGCCGATCAGCAGGGTTCACTGGTCGAGCCGGACTCGCTGCGCTTTGACTTCACACACCAACAGGCGCTCACTGAAGAACAATCGGCCGAGGTCGAGCGGCTCGTCAACGCCCGCATCGCTTTGAACACGGCGTTGGTCATCAAAACCGAAGGGCTACAGGAGGCGCGCGCCCGCGGTGTGACGGCGCTGTTCGGCGAACGCTACGGCGACAAGGTGCGGGTGGTCGAAATAGGCGAATTCTCGCGCGAGTTGTGCGGCGGCACCCACGTCCGGGCGACCGGCGAGTTGAACTACTTCCGCATAAGCTCCGAGGGTGCGGTTCAGGCCGGAGTGCGGCGTATCGTGGCCCGCACCGGCGCGGCGGCGGTGGAGGAGGCGCTCGCCGAGCGCGCGCTGCTGCGCTCGGTCGCGCGCGAGCTCAGGGTCACCCCGCCGGAGGCACCACGCCGCATCGAGCAGCTCCTCTCATCGCTCAAGGAGTTGAAGAAGCGACGCCCGGCGGCCTCGACCGACGTCGCCGCCGAGCGCCGCGCGCTTTTGGACAACGCCGAGAGAGTGGGGGAGGTCCACCTCGTGAGCGCCCGAGTGGAGGCCGCCGATCGAAAGGCGCTGGCCGCTCTGGCCGACGCAGTGCGCGGGGGGGACAAGCTCGTCGCCGGCGCCCTGGCGACAGTGGTCGAAGGCAAAAGCGCCTTCCTGGCGTTCGCCTCCCCAGCGCTTCTGAAAAACAAAGCCCTCTCGGCGGGTGAGATAGTCAAAGCGGTGGCGGAGGCGCGGGGCCTCCGAGGAGGGGGGCGCCCGGACTTTGCCCAGACAGGATGGAAGGGCGAGGACGGGATCGACGAGGCGCTGGCGCTGGCGCGCAAACTCTTCGCCCAGGCGCTGCGGGAAATGGAGGGACTGTGAGATTGGTCGTGCTCGGGGTGGTATTCGTTTTGGCGTGCTCTTCTTCCTCGTCAGGGGGCTGCGCCGCCAGGGCGCCCTCCGGGCAGGTCGACGAGCGACCGGCCCGGGAACAGCCGGTGACTGCGCCCGGCGAGAGCGACGCCGAGACGCCGGCGAAGTTCGTCCCGCCCACTCCGCCGGCCATGGCGGAGCGGGTCCAGGAGCGGCACCGGTTGGTGCGTGACAGCATCCAAAGTAGTCGCGGCGGGCGCACTCCGGTGCGCGATCCGGACGTGCTGCGGGCCATGCGCGACACACCCCGCCACGCGTTCGTGCCGGCCTCGATGCAGAGTCACGCCTACCACGATAGGCCACTCTCCATCGGCCGGGGACAGACCATTTCGCAGCCCTACATCGTGGCCTACATGACCGAAATGCTCGATATCGACGAAAACTCAAGGGTGCTCGAGATCGGCACCGGCTCCGGCTATCAAGCGGCGGTGCTGGCACATTTGACGCCGCACGTCTGGAGCATCGAGATAGTCGAAGCGCTGGCCGAGCGCGCCAAACGCGACCTAATGAGTCAAGGGTACGACAACATCCGGCTTCGTACGGGCGACGGCTACGCCGGATGGCCCGAGGAGGCCCCGTTTGACGCGATCATCATCACGGCGGCGGCGGCCGAATTGCCGGAGCCGCTGTGGGAGCAGCTCGCTCCGGGAGGGCGCATCGTGATGCCGCGAGGGCCGCAAGGCGCGGTCCAGGACCTCATCGTCATTCACAAGGACGAGGACGGCGCGCAACGCACCGAGCGGCACTTTCCGGTCCGCTTCGTGCCGTTCACACGCTCAGAGTAGAAGGTGAGCGCGACCTCTTTCGGCGGGGAGCTATTGAGCCCCACTCTCTGCGCGCTGCCGGCCGAGCGGTTGGCGCCGCGGCTTCTCGGGTGTGTGCTCAAGCGCGACGAGGTGGCGCTACGCATCACCGAAACCGAGGGCTACTTCTGGCCCGGAGACAGCGCCTGCCACGCGCGCGCAGGCCGCACGGCACGCAATGCCCCCATGTGGCAGCGTGGCGGCCACGCGTACATCTACCTGTGCTACGGTCTCCACCACCTGCTCAACGTGAGCTGCGACCGCGAGGGGATCGCGGCGGCCGTGCTGATCCGCGCCGCCGAACCCCTGGCCGGCCACGACACCATCGCCGCCCGTCGCGGGCGCCCGCTCGCGCCCAGTGTACTCGCGGGACCGGGGAAAGTGGGCCAGGCGCTGGCCCTCGAGACCGCCCTCTCCGGGCATGACCTGTTGCGCCCCGGGGGCCTGGAGCTTATGGACGGTCCGCGGCCCGCGGAGATTCTCGCAACCCCCCGGATCGGGATCGGCTACGCCGATCCACTGGACATCGCGCGCCCACTGCGGTTCGTCGTCGCCGGCACCAAGTGGGTCTCGAAGCCTAAGGCTCTCGCACGCAGCGGGCGCCGAAGTTGGCCCGCCGCTGGCGGGGGGCGAAATCGTGACGATACGCCGAGCGCAATAGTGGGGCGCCGCGGTTGAACCCGCCGCCCCGAACGACTCGGGTCCAGCTCCTCGGCTCGATCCACGCGCTGCCGTCTTTGGGGGCCCCCTCATAGGTGTCGTGCCACCAGTCCTCGACCCACTCCCAGAGGTTGCCGGCCATATCCATCGCTCCGCACCACGAGGCGCCGGCCGGTCTCATCCCCACCGCGGCAGAACCGCCCGTGCCGCAGCCCCACCCCCCGAAGGAGAAGACGGCGTGATCGCAGGTCGGCTCAGGACTATCCCCCCACGGATACTTCCGGTGCGCCGGCCCCTTGGCGGCATACTCCCACTCGGCCTCCGTCGGGAGACGCCCCCCAAGCCAGCCGCAATAATCAAGCGCCTGCTGCCACATCAAGCCGTTCTGGGGGTGCAATCCGCGACCACCCGCGGAAGTATTGAGACCAAAGCCCTCCCCATCCCAATCCTCGACCGAGGGCGAAGTGCACACCTCTGCTGCCACGCATGCTTCGTAGGCGCGCACCACTATCTGATATTTGGCGATGAAGAAACCATCCTCGAGAGATACCGTGCGCACCGGGCGCTCACATGCGCCGTCGCACCAGGACTCGGAGTCTTCGGCGCCCGACTGCCCCATGGGGAAAGCCCCCGGCGGCACCCAGAGCCACACGTCGTGCTCCCGCCACTCGCCGGCATCCTCGCCCGCATGGGAGTATTCGCAAAATCCTCGCACGTTACACGCCACTGAGTAGCCGGCGAGCGGCGGACACTCGGACGGGCAGGTCGGGAGTAGCAGGCACCTGCCCTGGAAATCGCAGACCCCGTGCGCCTCACCCTCGCGACAAGGATCGCCTTTCTGAGCGGGCGCGACCACGCAAGCCGACTCCTCCTCGTCGCACTCGGCGAGCTGGCATTGCGGCTCAACGAGCGCCTCCGAGCAGTCACGCGGGCGACCCACGCACTCTCCCGAGTCGCAGCTCTCGTCCACTTGGCAAAACAGCCCGGAGTCACAAGGAGTGCCGTCTTCGCGGACGGTTAGCGAGGTCACATCCTCGGCGGGATCGCAGTACTGACAGGGGTCGAACGGCGCCGCGCCCTCCTCGTAGCACACCCCGTCCACCAGGCAACCGCAGCAGCCGAGTGAGACACAGCAGCGGCCATCGACACAGTCAAGCTCATCCGGGCACGCGCCGCAGTGGCTCCCGCAGCCATCGGGGCCACACTCGCGCCCGTCGCACCGAGGTTGGCAGATGTCGGCGGTGGAGCTGTCGCGGGTGGTGTCCAGAGCTTGCCCGACCTCTTCCTCCCGGGACGCGTCGGCAGCATCATCCACGGCGGCGGCGGTGTCGGGGGCGGCATCGTCCACGGCGGTATCGGCATCATCCACGGCAGTGACATCATCCACGGCGGCGGCGGTGTCGGGGGCGGCATCATCCGCGGCGGCATCGTCCACGGCGGCATCGTCCACGGGCATTGGCGCAGGCACACAGCGTTCCTGCTCGTTACAGACAAAGCCGGCGAGGCAATCGGCGGCGGTGGAGCACTCCCGCGCGCCGACGCCCGAGGCCCGGCAGGCAACCAAGAGGACTAACACCGCCGGGAGAACGCGCAATAATCTCGCGATTGACATGAGGAGCTACTCGACTGGTCGTCCGAGCGGGTTCGCGAAGAGATGGTCGATCTTCTCGAGCGCGCTGTCGGACTCGATCCTTTCGTTGCTCACCCCCACTCTCTTGGGAGCACTCTCGCTCTTCGCCGGAGCGTGCGAACGAGGCGAGTCGGCCTGATGAGCGGCAGTGCGCCGACATCCGAGCGATCCCATGAATAGCAGGGAGACCAAGAGCAAGCAATAGACGGCGCCGAGAAGCAGGGAATTGGTGCGTTTCATTGTGGCTCTCACCGACGAGTCTCAGGGGGAGCAAAATGAGCCGGCGGTTATGCCGTCCCCCCAACCTCTTCTCACCCCTGAAGGCGTGGCGTGTGCTCAGCGTGGAGGGGGCTTCAAGTGGCGATGGCGCAAGCGGGCGCGCGCCATATCCTGGAGCATCTGGAGCCCGTCGCGCAGCAAGCTTATCTTGCTGCGGTCGTCATTGATCCACCGAACGGGCACCTCACTGACTCGGTAGCCGAGTCCCCGTGCCACCACCAGCATCTCCACATCGAACCCCCAGCGCTCCACCGCCACGCGCTCGAACACCGGGGCTATCACCTCGCGCCGAAACAGCTTGAAGCCACACTGGGTGTCACGAATGCCCGGCACCGCCAGAGCGCGGACCACCAGGTTGAACGACTTGCCGGCCAGCTCGCGGTACCAAGCCTGGTGCCGGAGGACCTCCGACCCCTCGGTGTCGCGCGATCCTATCGCGATGTCGGCGCCGGCCGCCAGGGCGGCCTCCAAACGCGGCAGGTCCTCAATCGGAGTCGAGAGATCGGCATCAGTGAACAGCGCGCGCGCACCTTCCGCCGCCATGAGCCCGCGCCGAACAGAGTAGCCTTTGCCACGGTTGGGGACATTCCTCAGGAGACGAAATCTCACAGGCGAGGGCAAAAGGACGCTCCGCGCCACCGCGGCGGTCGCGTCAACACTCCCGTCGTCGACCACGATTACCTCGTGAAGCCCCTCGCGAGCCGCCAGGTAAGCCGCGATCTTCTCGAGGCTCTCCCCCAGGCGCTCCTCCTCATTGTAGGCGGGTACTATCACGGACAGCCGGACTTCGCCCGCCCCACCCGCGGTGGGAGTCGCGCCCGGTGAATTGCTGGAACTCTCGGCCAGAGGTCGGCTCACTTGTGCCTCCAACTCCTCGATTTCGACCCGGTCCTGGGCCACCCCGTTCAGAGGACGTGGCGCGGGCGCGAGGAGTCGTTCGTGCGGAAGAGTACCGCGCACAACCCGGGGAATCATAGGCGCTGCCTCACTCCCACGCAAGGGCCAATCCAGGCCATTTGTAAGCGTACCGGCCGGCTCGTCTCCCCCTCACCTCAATCCTCTCCACCGCGTCCCGGAAAAGGGTGGATGACCCTCAATCCTCCACCGCGTCCGTGGACCGAGGGGAGTGAGGCGGGTGCAAGTGCAAGGAAACAATCCAAATCGAGCGGAGTCCAACGCAGCGCCTACGTCGAGCATCGATTTGGTGAAGGT
>PWKZ01000072.1 GCA_003559575.1 Bradymonadales bacterium
CGGCGCGTTGGTGGTCGTGCCGTATTACAACAAACCGACTCAGCCGGGCCTCCACGCTCATTTCGAAACGGTCGCCAGGGAATCCGGCTTGCCGATCATGCTCTACGATGTCCCATCGCGCACCGGTCGCGCTCTCGAGGTGACGACAATCGCCAGGTTGGCAGAGCTGCCCGGGATCGTGGCGCTCAAGGACGCCTGCGCTGATCTCGCCAAGACCAGCGCAGTTCTCGAGCGCGTCGGCGACAGGTTGGTGGTGCTATCGGGCGAAGATGGTTTGACCTGGCCCATGATGGCGCTCGGCGCGCGCGGCGCCGTGGGAGTGACCGCCAACGTAGCCCCCGCCGAGGTCGCCAAACTCATCGCCGCCGCCGAGAGCGGCGCCATGGAATCGGCGCGCCGGTATCATTTCAAGCTCAAGCCGCTCAGCGAGGCGCTCTTCCTCGAGACCAACCCCATCCCGGTGAAGGCCGCGTTGGCCGCGCTGGGGCTCATCAAAGACGAGCTGCGGCTGCCGCTCGTCTCGATGTCCGACGAGCCGCGCCGCAAACTCCTCGCGCACATCCCATAATCGTCGGTCCATTAATCAGCCAAGCTACCGGAATAACGGGCCCTGAGCTGAGAGACACCCGCTAGATCCGCGGTTTTTTCGATGGAAACCAATCAGTGGGCAATTAAAGGATCAGGCGCTGAATATCTCGAAAGCCTGGCGCACGAGCATCTCCCAGGAGCTGGAACAATACCGCCTCGACGCTCGTGATGACCGCGCCCGCGCGGTCCATCTGAGCCAGGGCGATGGCGCGGTTGCTTTCGCTGCGCGATCCGACACCGTCGGCCACGACCCACACACCGAAGCCATGCGCGATGAGATCGAGTGCGGTCTGCAGAACACAAATGTGGGTCTCGATCCCGCAGAGCACAACCGAGTTGCGCCCATGACGGTCGAGGATGTCGAGGAACCCCGGCACCCGCGCGCAACTGAAAACCGTCTTCTCGATTGGGGTGTAGGGGCCGAGCGCCTCACTGAGCGCGTGGATTGTCACTCCAAGCCCCACCGGATATTGCTCGGTTACGATCCGTGGGACCTCCAACACTCGGGTGGCGCGCGCCATTAGCGCGGCGCTGTCGAGCACCTCGTCCATATTTGAGATTGTCGGCGCGAAAGCCTCCTGAATATCGACAAACAGGACGATCGTGTCCTCGACGTCCAAGAAGAAAGGGTGCGAAGGGGGCGGTGTGGGACTCTTCGCGGGGTTGGCGGCGGTGGTCGCGCTCATGAAATATGTCTCCTCTAATAAAAAAGCTCGAGGGAGTCCATGGAGGGCAAATCGCCGTCGAGCTCGAGCACCCCCAGCAGCTGGGCTTCGCCGATCTCAAGAGTCACGGCACGCCGTTGGGTGGTCGTGAGGCGCTTGTCGATGATGGCTCGAATATGGATCTCGACCGTGGAGATCTCTGCGGGCGGCTCGGCCGCGAGCGGGAAAACAGCGAAGATCCCATAGCGGCCCTTGAGCCCGGCCAACGCCTGAAATACTTGCAGCCGCCCTTCCCCACTCTGCCGTCCACATCCGATGATGTTCGACAGCATCGCCAGCGGCTGCCCCCATTCATCGCGTGCCCAGTCGGGGATCGGATTGTCGAGACGCGCCACCTCGCCGCCGTCGCCGGGATCGGTGCTCTCATCGAGGGTGCCGTAGAGCGGCGCCACCCTGAGCTCGAGGCCTGCGGAGACCGCGGGACTCAACAACTCCACATAAACTTCGCCCGGCGGCTCGACCGCGAAGACGGTGGTCTCGTCCTCTCCGCAGGACGGCGTCCCGATCTCGTCGGTCACCTCCACCCCAAAGCGGTAGTACCCGGGGACGCACGCCAGGAAGTCCTGTTTGGGGTGACCATCCAGGAGAGGATCGACGTTGTCGAACAGAGTGTTGGCCTTCGGTTCGTCGAACACCCGCCACGCGATCTCGACTGGGCGCCCCGCGGGCGAGAATAGATCTTCATAACGCACCAGCAAGCGCGCCGGCGCAACGGCGAGGCTCTCGCCCATCCGGGCGACGCGAGCCTGCACACATGACGCGCTCGGGAGCACGGAGTAGCTCAGCAGGAGATCCTCTTCGGCGCCATAACAGTCGGTGGCCCAGCGCAGGGCGTCCTCACCGGCGAAGACATCGCCGGCAGCGAGATGCAGCGCATAGGGCGGCTGCCCCGCCGAAGCGTTTCGCGCCGCATCAGGATCGCGCCCCGAGTGCTTGGCGAACGAGGTGAGCCGTGACTCACCAAACAAAGTCGGACCGCCTCCGGCCAACAGCACACTCTCCCGATCTTTCTCGTCCTTCACCAAGAGCGCGCCGGGAGTCCTTTGCCCGCAGAGGGATGAGCTGAGCCGCTCGCAGTCGGTCGGCACCACCCGAGCCGAGCTCAGCCGTGGACATCTGCCGTGGAGCGCACAGTCGTCCAGAACTTGCCGGGGCGACTGCCGGCCGGAGTGCGCGGCCAAAACCAGCGGCGAGCCTGGAGAGCCGTCCCCGGACGCCAACTGATAATCTTCGAACACCAGCAGAGTCTCACCACCGTTGTGGGACCACCCGCGCTCCATGTTGCTCGAGTAATGGATGGCATAGCGACCACCCTCGATGATCGGCGCGCGGTAATTGGCCGGCAGGCGGTAGGAGATCACCACCACTGGTGCCTCCTCCAGGGGATACCCGGGGGAATGCTCGGGATCGACGGCCATGATCAAACAGTGCCCGTCGATCCCTCCCCGGTGGAGGGAGAAGCGTGTCTCGCGGCACGGGTGGTGATGCTCGACCGTCCCGCTGATTCGTAATATTCCGTCGGGGTCGAACAGTGTCGCAGGTGCCACGGCGAGCTGCACATATTCGTTGGCCGTCGGGCAGCTCTCGGGCTTCACCGGCCTCATGCAATGCCCCTCGCCGCCGAGATCAGGGAGAGCGCGGCAGGTGAGCGCCGCCTCCGCGAAGTCATCGAGCGTGCAGCCGGTCCCCGGATTGCAGCCCGACTCCACGTCGATGGTGAGCGCCAGAGGTTCGCATGAGAGCGATGAGCCGTCAGCCGCCACAGCGCGCATGCCAATCAGGGCCGAGTAGATCCCCGGCTTTATGGAGTACCCGAGCAGGCGCCCCTCCTTGGGATCAAGGGCAAAGCCCGGGGGCAATTGGCCCGACTTGATGAACCACGACGGATCGGACTCGGGCAAATCACCGGTCGCGGTCAACTCGAAGTAGTTGGTGTCGCCCACCACGGTTGTCACTTTGGCTCCCATGCCGTCGGCGGTGGAATAGTCGCGATTCGAGAACCACCCGGCTTGCAACGCCACGCTGCATGGGGGAGGTGTCACGTCGGGCGATGGCGAAACCTCTGGTGGGACAGGGAAAATGGGCGCGCTGTCGAACGGCTCGTCAGTCCCGAGCGTGGGGCTGTAAAACTCGCCGCAAGCAGCCATGACGAACAGCAGCGTCACCCCAATGCAACAGCGATCGAGTGAGATGGACATCGAGGAAGCCCCCAAGCTCTCGGGCGCGAAATGGCCTGCATGACCTCAATCCTCCACCCCTTCCGGGATTCGGGAAGCGATTCGGGCACAATTGCGGCGTCACCTTCACCAAATCGATGCTCGACGTAGCGCTGCTACGCCTCCGCTCGATTTGGCTTGTTTCC
>PWKZ01000161.1 GCA_003559575.1 Bradymonadales bacterium
GAGCCTCTGTTCCCGGAGCTGCTCGCGCGGGTGGCGGCGCTTCCCGGGCTCGCGCGGCTCCGGTTCACCACCTCGCACCCGCGCGATTTGAGCCCCGCCCTCATCGACTGCTTTGGCGCCCTGCCCGAGCTGTGCGAGTACCTTCATCTGCCGGTCCAGGCCGGCGCCGACAGCCTCCTTGCGCGGATGGGGCGCGGATATACTCGCGCCACTTACCTCGAGCGGGTAGCAGCGTTGCGCCGGCGTTGCCCCGAGATTCATCTGTCGGCGGATGTGATAGTGGGGTTCCCGGGCGAGACCGAACGCGAGTTCAGGGAGACGCTCACGCTGGTCGAGGAGGTGGGGTTCGAGACTTTGTTCTCGTTCAAGTATTCACCGCGGCCGGGGACCGCCGCCTTCAGGCTCGCCGACGATGTGCCGGAGTCGCTCAAGGCCGAGCGGCTAGCCGAGCTGCAGGCGCTGCAGGAGAGGCGGACGAGTCAGGCGCTGGCGGCGCAGGTGGGGCGCGACGTGGAGGTGCTGGTGGAGGGGCCGTCGCGCACAGCACGACGCACCGGCGGCGGCCAACTCTTCGGCCGGACCCGCGGCAACCATGTCGTCAACTTTGATTTACCCGAGTCGGCGGAGGGTGTGCCCGCCGGTGCGCTGACTGGGCGCTTGGCGACCGTGCGTCTCGAGCGGGCGCTCAAACACTCGCTCTACGGCCGCGTGTCGGCGTATGAAGAACCGGAGTGAATTGCCTTGGTCGGCCTTGGGGCCGCCCAAGGCCGCAGGTGAGGAGAGCGATGTTTGACGAAGGAAAATCAAATCAGCCGGCAAAGAAAGACATGTGTCTGGTGCGAGTCGAACAACTCGCCGTCGATCCTCAGAATCGCAGCCCGTTCGTGCGGCTCGAGAATGAGGATCAGTCGCGGGAGATGACGATTTACATCGGGGCCTGTGAGGCCGGCGCGATCATCACCGAGCTGGAAGGAGTGCGCGCCAGGCGGCCGATGACCCACGACCTTCTGATGAAGGTGGTGGAGACGCTTGACGCGAAGATCGCGCGAGTGGAGATTGCCCGTCTTGACGAGGGGACCTACTTCGCTCATCTCGTGGTCGCGACCGGGGTGCGGGAAGTGGCCATCGACGCGCGCCCCTCCGACTCCATCGCGCTGGCGTTGCGCGCCGACGCGCCGATCTTCGCGGCCGAGGGGCTTCTCAGTGACGCCGAAGAGTCGCGTGAGCGTCGCGAGAGGTTCGAGAAGGAGCGCTGGAAAGAGCTTCTCGAGGAGGTCGCCGAGCAGGACAGCGGCGGCTACGAGAACTGACCTTCGGTGACTACGGAGAAATTTATGCTCAAGGAGTGGTTTCGACCAGTGGGGACGCGGCTCTCTTGTAAGGGGTGGGTGCAGGAGGCCGCGCTCCGGATGCTGATGAATAACCTTGACCCCGAGGTGGCCGAGGATCCCGACAAGCTCATCGTCTACGGCGGGACCGGGCGGGCGGCCCGCAACCGCGAATGTCTGCGTGGGATCATTTCCGCCTTGCGGGCGCTCGAGGACGACGAGACGCTGCTCGTGCAGTCGGGCAAGGCGGTGGGGGTGCTCCCGAGCCACCCCGACGCGCCGCGGGTGCTGCTCGCCAACTCGCTGCTGGTGCCGGCGTGGGCCACCTGGGATCGCTTTCGCGAGTACGAGCGGCTGGGGCTCACGATGTACGGGCAGATGACCGCCGGGAGCTGGATCTATATCGGCACCCAGGGGATCTTGCAGGGCACCTACGAGACCTTCGTCGCCGCCGCGCGGACCCATTTCGGCTGCGATTCGCTGGCCGGGCGCCTCGTCCTGACCGCCGGGCTGGGCGGGATGGGGGGCGCGCAGCCGCTGGCCGTCACCATGAGCGGCGGGGTCTCAATCGCGGTGGAGGTGCAGCGCGAGCGCATCGCGCGTAGGCTGCAGACGGGCTACTGCCAGCAGGCCACCGACTCGTTGGATGAGGCGCTGGCGCTCGCCCGCGACTCCGTGGCCCAAGGCGTACCGCTCTCGATAGCGCTTCACGGAAACGCCGCCGAGGTTTTGCCGGAGGTGCTGAGACGTGGGGTGGTGCCCGATCTCGTCACCGATCAGACCTCGGCCCACGACCCGCTCGAAGGCTATGTGCCGCACGGGATGTCTTATGAAGACGCCATCGCGCTGCGGGTGCGCGATCCCGAGCGCTACCGCGCGGCGTCGCTCGACTCGATGGCGCGTCACGTGGAGGCGATGCTCGGCTTTGCCAAGGCCGGCAGCCACGTCTTCGACTACGGCAACAACATCCGCCAGATGGCGTTTGACCATGGGGTGAGCGCCGCGTTCGACTTCCCGGGGTTCGTGCCGGCCTACATCCGCCCTCTGTTTTGCGAGGGCAAAGGGCCTTTTCGGTGGGTGGCGCTGTCCGGCGATCCGGCGGACATCAGGGCCACCGACGAGGTGCTCAAGGAGCTGTTCCCACACGACGCCGCGCTCATGCGTTGGCTCGATCTGGCCGCCGCGAAGGTGGAGTTTCAAGGTCTGCCGGCGCGGATCTGTTGGCTCGGGTACGGGGAGCGCGACCTGGCGGGGCTGGCGTTCAACCGGTTGGTGCGCGAGGGGCGCGTCAAGGCGCCGATCGTCATCGGGCGCGATCATCTCGATGCCGGCTCGGTGGCCTCGCCCAACCGCGAGACCGAGGGGATGCGTGACGGCTCCGACGCGATTGGCGACTGGCCGGTCCTCAACGCCCTCATCAATGCGGTCAACGGCGCCTCGTGGGTGTCCGTGCACCACGGCGGAGGGGTCGGGATCGGCTACAGCCTGCACGCCGGGATGGTGATCGTCGCCGATGGCACCCGCGAGGCCGACCGACGCCTTGAGCGCGTGCTTCGGAGTGATCCCGCCATGGGGGTTATCCGCCACGCCGACGCCGGCTATGAGCGCGCGAGCGAGGTGGCGCGCGAGCGGGGGGTTGCTATCCCGGGGCTGGCAAAGGAGGGGCAGTGATGACTGTGGCGCGTGTTTGGTTGCTGATGGCGACCTCGCTGATTGTGGCTTGCGGGCCCGAGGGCGCGGGGCGCGATCCCTCGTCGCTTCTGGTCGCGGGCCGGAGCAACCTGAGCGTGGTGATTCCCTCGGAGGCGCCCCCCTATCTCGAGATGGCGGCCGAGGATCTGCTTGAGGTGGCCGCCCGTCGCGTCGGCGCCGCTCATCCGTCCGAGGTCATGCGCCACGACGGCGCCCCCGACCCGTCGCGCGCACCCACCGGGATCGTGGTGCTGGCCGGGGTCGACCTGCTTGACTCGCAGGCGCCCAAGAGCTTCTCGCGGCCGCTCGAGGATACGCGCGAGGGGCAGGGGTTTTCGTTGCTCAAGGAAAAGCGTGACGGGCGGACGGTGGTCACCGTCTCGGGCGCGACTCCGCTGGCGGTGGCTTATGGCCTCTACGAGCTGGCGGCCTTGATGGGGGCGCGCTACTACCACCCCCGCGAGTCGTTTGTCCCCGTCGATCCCGGCGCCGAGTTGCCGGCGGGCCTCGAGGAAGGGCTGACGCGGAGTCCGCACGCCCGTCTGCGTGGCTTTCATCAACACACGCAGCACCCGATCGTCTGGTCCGACTATCTGCTCCAACCCGATCCGGCCAATCGCGCTCCCATCACCGAGTATCTGCGCTACCTCCTTAGAAATCGGCAAAACGTCTTCGAGTGGCACATGCTCGGCACCGTGAACCGCGCGGAGTGGGACGACCACGCTCGCTTCATCGTCGCCGAAGCCCACCGGCACGGGGTCAAGGCCGCCATGGTGGTGGGGTTCGCCGACATGCAGCAAAACGCCTACCGGCTGGTGACCGATCTGGGCGAGGGGCGGCCGCGCGAGGAGCGCATCGCGCTGCAACGCGCACAGGTGCGCGAGGGCCTGGATGATCTCTTGCCGCTCGGGCTCGATATCTTGGTGTTTCAGTTCGGCACCACGGAGATGACCAACTTGTCGGACGAGGAGACGCTCGGCTGGTTTGAGGAGCTCTCGGAGTGGCAAAGCGAGTGGGCGCCTTCGATGGAGGTCTACGCCTGGATTCACACCCCCGCCGATCTCCTGGCCGACGACGGCGAGACGCCCTTTTTCCATTTGCCGCTGCAATCGCCGCCCGATATCGGGCTCTACGTACACACCACCATGTTTTATGACCTCGAGAACCCGGCGCCCGTGTATAACAACCAAGACTTCATCCACCAACAGCGGTGCTTCGAGGAGGGCGCCGGCGTGCGCTCGCTCGTCTACTATCCGGAGACCGCCTGGTGGCTTGGCTTCGACAACAACCTCCCCCTCTTTCTGCCGATCACGCTCTACAGCCGGGCGCATGACGTGCAGGAGGTGATCCCGCCGCTCATCGACCCCTATCCACTGGACGGCCATATCACCTTCACCACCGGGATTGAGTGGGGCTACTGGATGTTCGACGACTTCGTCTCGCGCCTCACCTGGCAGCCCGATCTCGGCTGGCGCGACTACGTGGTCGAGATCTCCGAAATCTACGGCCCGGCAGCGTCGGAGGTGGCCGATGTACTCATCGGGCTCACCGAGCGCCAGATCGCCGATTTTTATGACACGAACCCGCTCATCTTTTTCTACCTGGCCGGCGAGTCGAGGCACGACGAGATCGGCGCGGTGGCCGGGCTGACAGGTCGGCCGGTCAAGCCATCTTTCCTCGACATCTACAACCTGGGATCCGAGGCATTTCAAGATTGGTTGGGCGGCGACTACGCCCAGCTAATCGAGATTCGAGACGCCTATCTGGGGCTCGTGGCCGAGCTTGACCACTTGTCGGAGCTGGAGGATCCGAGCGACCCGGGGCTTGCGGATCGGTTCTTCGAGCTGAAGTCCGCCCTCGAAGTGACCGCCTGGCGTGCCGAGCACACCGTCGCGTTGTACGGCGCCGTGGCGGCGGCCCGCGGCGGGGACGAAGCGGCGGCGGAGGCGGGGTTGCAGGCGGCGCGCGATATCACCGAGGCGGTCCGCGCGCGGGTGGCCGAGGTGGAGGAGAGGGTCTACCGCTACCCGCTCGAGCTGCAGTCCGAGGAGAAACCGTCGAGCCTCACCGCCTACCCGTTTGGGGCCTACCACGAGACACGCACGGCTTACTTCTGGGCGCGCCGCGACGAGCAGCTCGCGGGCATGTTGGACGTGGTCTTTGGACGCCTCGAGGAGGAGTGGTCGGAGCCCGAGATCGACCATTTGCGCGCCAGCATTCGAGAGGAGACCGTCGCGGTCGAGCCCGAGATCGACCAAGGCACGCGCGCGCTCATCGCCGGCTACATCCCCACTCTGTTGCTGGCGCTCGGGCCGGAGGAGGACGGCGTGCGCCGGGTGCTCATGGCCGTTGATCAAAACGGCAATGGGTTGCCCGACGTGGGCACTGAGGTCGCCGGCACCTGGGAGACCTCCTCTCCAGAGTTCGAGGTCGTCTTCGAGACACTCCCGATCCCGATCGGGGCAACGGGGGCGTCGGCCGGCAATCTGATCGTACGCGGCGGCAGTTTCGAGGTGACGGCCACCGGCGGGCTCGAGGCCGAGGAGTGGCCGGCGGCCCTCCAGGGGGCCGTGAACTTCAGTGATATCAAGGATGTTCTGGTTGAGACGGGGATGTTCGATTACGACACCGCGTGGCAGCTTCTGGCCGGTCTCTTT
Source organism: Bradymonadales bacterium (assembly GCA_003559575.1). Classification (GTDB taxonomy): domain Bacteria; phylum Myxococcota_A; class UBA9042; order PWKZ01; family PWKZ01; genus PWKZ01. The sequence continues at coordinate 5,678 of PWKZ01000161.1, forward strand.
GGGGTCGACCCGGCCGCCGAACCGCGCCCGGAGACGTTCCCGCTGCGAGTGGAGACGGTGTTCATAGGGTTTAGCGCAGGTCTGCCGTGACCCGCAAGACCTCCTCGTAGCTTGTCAGTCCCGCCACCAGCTTGCGGGTCGCCGCCTCTCTGAGCGGGGTCATCCCGTCCTCGATGGCGGTGCGCGTCAGGCGGATCGAGTCGGTCCGTTGAGCTACCATCCCACGGATCCGCTCACTGGAGGCGAGTAACTCGAAGATTCCGGTGCGGCCCTTCAGGCCGGTGCCGCGACAGTGCTGGCAGCCGGAGCCGCGCCGCACCGTCAGGGGGTGGCCGTGGCCGGCGGCTCCCGGCAGATTGAGGATGGTGCGCGCCTCGGGAGTGAGGCGCGACTCCTCAGCGCAGGACTCGCAGACGAGGCGGAGCAGCCGTTGGGCCACCACCCCGATCAGGGTCGACGCCAGCAGGAACGGCGGGACGTCAAGGTTCAGCATCCGTGTGACCGCCCCCGCGGCGTCGACGGTGTGGAGCGTCGAGAATACCAGGTGGCCGGTGAGCGCCGCCTGGATCGCGTTGTACGCCGTCTCCGGGTCGCGGATCTCACCCACCATGATGATGTCGGGATCCTGCCGTAACAGGGTCCGCAGCGAAGAGGCGAACGTTATCCCCGCGCGCGGGTTGATGGCGGTCTGATTGAACGCGTCGACCACCATCTCGATCGGATCCTCGATGGTCGTCACATTGACGGCCGGCGCCGCGAGCTCTTTTAGGGTTGAGTAGAGGGTTGTGGTCTTGCCGGACCCGGTGGGCCCGCAGACGAGCACGATCCCGTGGGGTTGCTTGATCCAGTCGGTGTAGAGCGCCCGCTCCTTCGGGGCGAAGCCGAGATCGGTCAGGCTGCGCAACAGCACCTGGGGGTCGAAAATGCGGATGACCACCTTCTCGCCGAACGCCACCGGGAGCGTCGAGAGCCGCAATTCCACTTCCAGCTTGTCGTACTCGGTCTTGATGCGGCCGTCCTGGGGCCTCCTCTTTTCGGCGATATCCATGCGCGCCATGGTCTTGAGGCGCGAGATAATCGCCGGATGGACGACCTTGGGGACGCGATGGACGGAGTGGAGCACTCCGTCGATTCGCATTCGCACGATGGCGTGATCGCGCTTTGGCTCGATGTGGATGTCGCTGGCCCCCTGGTCCAAGGCGTAGCGCAAGATATAGTCCACCGCGTTGACCACATGCTTGTCGGTCGCTTCGATCTCCTCCACCGACTTGAGGCGGACGAACTGCTCGAGGTTTCCGAGATCGGGGCCGCTCGTCAGATCCCGCTCAGCGGACTGCACCGAGGTCCTGAAACCGTAGATTTCAGCTATCATTCGCAGGATGTCCGTCCGAGAGGCCAGGACGATCTCCACCTCGCTGCCGGTCAGGCTCCGCAGGGTGTGGAGCAATTCGAGATCGAACGGGTTTTCAACCGCCACGGTGAGTCCGTGTGAGGTGCTTCGCAGCGGCAGGACCGTATTGCTGCGCGCGAACGGCCGCGAGAGCGTGTTGGTGATGAGCCGCGCGTCCAGTTTGACCGGATCTATTTTTTCGTAGGGCACGCCCACCGCTTCGGCCAAGATGGTCATCAGACGCTCTTCGTTCAGTGCCTGGCCGCGGGGATTCTCAAACTCAAACGCCGCGATAAGCTCGATTGGCGAGACCTGGTAGGTGCCGGTGCGCAGGCCACCCAGGCTCTGCTGCTTCTGCTTGGCGACCCGAGCCGCCACGCGCTCCTCGCGCGTCAGCACCATCTCGCGTTGCTCGGGCGACAGAAGCCCACGCTCGGCGAGTAGCGCAAGCATGAACTCGACTGTCAAAGGGCCTCGAGGACGATCTTCGTGCTTCTCCATCAGTGTCTCCCCCTCTCGGTGGCGCCCAATGATTCAGAGCCTCTCCGTGGACTCGGAGGGCAGCAGCGCGTCGGTCGGGGAGTCCTTGGTGCTGGCCCAGACCGTCTTGAACGAGACGGTCCCCACAAGCAGAAAATATCCGCCGAACAGCAGGAGCTGGATTAGTTGCACAAGCCAGATGCCAAGCGCCGCGGCCGTGGCCTGCAGGCTCGTGGCGCCCACTCCGAACAGCTCGAGCGGTTTTAGCAGGAAGAACCAAAAACTGCCCACGTTGGCCGGTGAGTTGGGGATCATCATTCCCACCACCACGCTCGCCATCATCGCGTAGGCCGCCAGCAAGGGGACGTGCATCCCGAATCCGCGCGCGAAGACGTAGAGACCGAAGCCGTTCATTCCCCAGTAGAGCAAGGTGGTCCCCACGAACAGCGCCAGGTTGCGAAAGCTCGGCAAGGCGCTCAGGCCGCGGATGAATGACTCGAGGATGCCTATCAGGCGCTCGGTCATCCCCGGCATCAGGCGCCCGAGGATCTTTCGGATTGTCGCGACTGTCCGGTCCCGGCGCGCGTAAGCCATGGTCAGCAGCGCCGTCCCCAATACGAAGACCGAGAGGGCGATGTAACTCCCGGCGCGCAACTCAGTGTAGCTTTGAGCGTGCTCGCTCGGGAGGTAGCGCAGAACGATGAACAGCATGAGCGAGGTCAGGAGCCCGTCGAGCACTCGCTCGACCACGATGGTGCCCATCGCTTCGCTCATGCGAATGCGCCCGCGCTCGGCTATCAGGTAGGGGCGCACGAACTCCCCGAGGCGCAGGGGGAACAAGAATACGCACATGAACCCCACCGCTCCGATGCGGTTCAGGCGCCAAAATGAAACCTTGGTGATGGGGCGCAGCAGCGGATACCAGCGCAGGACTCGGAGGACATGGATCAAGCTGAGGATGATGCCGTAGGGGATGAGATAAAGGAGATTAAAAACCCACCCGTTCGGGATCGGCCCCTTGTCGGCGACTGTGACACCCCGATTAACGCCTGCCGCCCCGTCGGAGGGGGAGGGCGGATACCAGCGGATCTCCTCGGGCGACACGTCGCCGGCCACGAGATAGCTGCCTTCGAGCCGCAACTCGAAGGCGAAGATTTGCTCCAAGGGCCAAGAGCGCGCCGCGAGCCACACGAAGAAGACTCCGATGGCGATACTCAGCAACCACTTGAGCAGAAGTTTCACGGTGATCTTGCTCCTCGGGATCTCACTCGCGCCGGCCCGGTGTCGCAATCCGGCCGGGGGCGACGTTCGCGAAAAGGTATCAGCAGGACTCTCGCCAGGCAAATCGAGTTGTTTTCCTCAATCACGCTCATTTCAAGGCTGGACACATGTTCAGTCTTATCCGAGCGCGGCGTCGAGAGTAAGGTCTTGACCTTGAGAGTTCGGGAGTGCCGCGGCTTGGTTGAGCCGCGCCCTGCGACCAACTTTTCAAAAAAAGGCGTGGAGGTCGATTTTATGTTTGAGCATGTCAAGATCCCTCAGGGGGATTTAATCGAACAGCGGGACGGATCGCTCGTGGTCGGCGCGAACCCCATCGTGGGGTTGCTGCGGGGCGACGGCATCGGGGTCGATATTACTCCCGTGATGCAGCGGGTCGTGGCGGCGGCGGTAAAACAAGCCTATGACGGTGTGCGGGAGATCTCGTGGGCGCCTATCTATGTCGGTCTCGAGGGGGTGCAGAGGTATGGCGAGGTGTTGCCCGAAGAGGCGATCGCCGCTATTCGACACTTCAAGGTCGCCATCAAGGGCCCGTTTACGACTCCCATCGGTGAAGAGACCCACGTCTGTCTCCACTGCTCCCACCAGCAGAACAGTGGCCCTCCGTGCGCGGCTTGCGGCAAAAGCGATGGGGTGACGCCCCGGTTTCGATCAGTCAACGTCGGGCTCCGCCAGGCGATGGACCTCTACGCCTGCATTCGCCCGGTGCGGTATTTTGAAGGGGTCCCGGCCCCCAACAAATACGCCGACAAAGTGGACTTCGTGATCTTTCGCGAGAACACGGAGGACGTGTACGCCGGCCATGATTTTGAGGCCGGCGGCGAGGTGGCGTTGGCTATCATCGCACTCATCAAGGAGATGACCGGCCGCACGATTCGCGCGGACAGTGGGATCGGCGTCAAGCCGATCTCGAGGACCGGCACCCGCCGGCTGGTGCGGCGAGCCATCGCCTGGGCGCTCGAGCACGGCCACAAGTCGGTCACTCTTGTGCACAAGGGCAACATCATGAAGTTCACCGAGGGCTCCTTTGCGGCCTGGGGCTATGAGCTGGCGCGCGAGGAGTTCGGCGGACGGACGGTGAGTGAAAAGCGGCTGTGGGACGAGCTTGACGGCGTCGTCCCGGAGGGGTGCGTGGTCATCAAGGACCGGATCGCCGACTCCATTTTCCAGCAGATTCAGACTCGGCCGGACGAGTACGGAGTGTTGGCGCTTCCCAATTTGAACGGCGATTATTTGTCCGATGCCGCCATCGCGCTCGTGGGTGGGCTGGGGTTGGGTCCCGGCGCCAACATCGGCGACGAGGTGGCGTTGTTCGAGGCGACTCACGGCACGGCGCCACGCTACACCGGCCAGAACAAGGTCAATCCCGGCTCCATGATCCTGTCATCGGTGCTCATGTTGCAGCACATGGGCTGGACCGAGGCAGCCGATTTGATCCTGGGCGGGTTGGCCGGGGCCATCGCCGAGGGTCATGTGACCTATGACCTGGCGAGGCTGATGCGCCGTGAGGGGCGCGCCGGAGTGCAGGAGGTCTCATGCTCCGGTTTCGGTGACGCTATCATTGAGCGGATGTAGCTCTCAGGGTCCGGGCGATGAGGCCGGGGCTGAATCATTCAGCGGTCAGTAATCAGCCAAGCGACTGTAATCACAGGGCCTGTGCTCAAAGCTGCCGGCTGCTAGTCTCGTATCCCATCCTTTTTTTAGCTGGCCGCCTCGTGTTCGTCTCCCACTCCGACCAGGCACAAGCGCACGTTGTTGTTCAATATGCGGCGCTCCTGGCTGGGCTGAGCAAATTGCAATTCCGAGGCAAAGGAGCCCTCCGGCTACCCGACATAGCTGATGGCGGCCACGGACTTTATCCGTAACCCCGCCAACGGGGTTGCCAGATTTGTATCGGGCGTGCAATTCTTGCTCTGAGCTGAACAGCGGTGGCCCGTTTGGGGGCCGTCCTTGTTCGGCCGTTCGTTTCGCGGGCGGTGTCTGACGCCGTTTACCGAGTTACTTTCGAATAGGTATTCCATGAGCCGCGGACAGAATAACCCCGCCCAGCTTGTCTCGCTGACTCGTGAACAGGTCGATCCCACCGCTTGTGAGACCGTGCTCACTCTACAACGGGCCGGACATACCGCCTATCTGGTGGGTGGCGGCGTCCGCGATTTGCTCCTGGGCCGCCGTCCCAAGGATTTCGATATCGCCACCAACGCCTCGTTTGGGGAAGTGCGGCGCCTCTTTCCTAGGACTCGCCTTATCGGGCGACGTTTCCCCATCCTCCATCTGAGGCTTGGGCGGAGCCTCTTCGAGGTCGCCCGCTTCCGCAAGCGCGAGTCGCCCGAGGAGGGGATGCGCGATCCGCTCGCGACCGACAACTGCTATGGCACACCGGAGGAGGACGCCCAGGCGCGCGACTTCACGGTCAACGCGCTTTTCTACGACCCCCGCGAGGGGCGGGTGATTGATCTGGTGGGCGGCCTCCGCGATCTCAAGACACGGACATTGCGCTCCATTGGTGATCCACTCGTGTGGTACTACGAAGACCCGGTGCGCATTTTGCGGGCGGCGCGGTTTGTCGGAAAACTGAACTTCAACCTCCCCGCCGAGGAGCGGGAGGCGATGGAAGCGCGCTCCTCCCTGCTCGACCTCTGTCCACCGCAGCGCGTCACCGAAGAGGTGTTCAAGACTCTCGAGAGCGGAGGCTCGGCGCAGGCGTTCTTCGTGCTCTGGCAGACCGGTGTGTTGGCCCATCTGCTTCCGCAGTTGTGCGACGTTGTCGGTGCCACCGGCGGAGATTGCTCGGACACCCTCCGCGTGCTGCAGGCGCTTGATACTCAGGTCCTGGCCCACAGGGATCTTCCGCGCGACTACCTCTTTGCGGCGCTCTACTATGCGGCGGTGCGTCACCGGCGCGGTCAACGCGCTTCCGCCGAAGGCAACGGGGCGCCGTGTCGCCCAAGTGCGAGCGATGGGGCCTCGCGCACCGAGTGGTTCCACGACGAGAACTCGCGCTTGCAGATCCCCCGCGCCTACCGCGCGCGACAGCGGGCACTGATGGGGATCGTGAACGACGTCCTGGGTGAGACGCGGGAGAAACGGCTCGCGCGGTTGGCGCGTCACCCCGCCTTTCCATATTTGATGGCGTTGCTGCGTTTGCACGAACGCTGCTTCGGCGGAGTCGAGGACTGCTACTGTCGTCTGCGAAAGATAGCTGATGAGCGCGATCTCAACGTGGCCCCGAGCCGCCGCGATCTGTGCCGGGCACGGGTGCGAAGAAACAAGCGCAGGGGCTTGGAGCGCCCCCGCCGGATCAGGAGATCCAAGGGGAATGCCCCCGGGGGTGAGAGCCCCGCGAGCAGTGTCCCATGACGAGGTGCGCTCAACTCCGTGGGTGCCTCACAAAGCTTCTCAGCGCTGAACACCGTGGAGGAGATCGCCCTCCGAGCCCTCGCACGCCGAGCGCTCGAGATCGAGCGGGGGTTTCTCGAAGCGAGTGAGCGGCATGAACTCGGCGCGAAACTCATCGGGCGAGAGCCCGCAGATTCGCGCCATTCGCTCCAACATATTGATCTTGCTCGGATCGGTCGAGTCGAAGTCGTCGCGTCGAATGCGGACCATGTAGCGCCGCGCGATGGCATAGCGCGCCGATTCGGTGTCCACCATGCGGACTGCCGTGCGGTTGGTCTTGGGGTCGTAGAGATCGTCGAACGACATCGGGGTGAAGTGCCCGCGGTCAAGCGCCACCACCACCCGATCGCCGTTCTCGAGCAAATGTTTGGCGGCGCAGTAGCCGAGGTCGCGAGTGTATTCGATGTCGAACGGTATCGGGTCGACACAGCGCAGCTCATAGCCCACGTTTTTGGCCTGGATGCTCGGCGGGTCGAACCCCGGGATTTGCTTGAAGCGCGCGTAGACTCCGGAGCGGATCAGCCCGCCGATGTCGATGTTGGCCAGTCGGAGGTGGCCGTGGGCATCGAATCCGGCGGACTCGATCTCCTTCTTCGCCGCTTTCGGGATGGTCTTTGGGTTCAGATTGAGCAGCACTCCCTCGGCTATCACTACCACTCCGTGGCCGCGGTCGGAGGCGCGACGCTTGATGATGGCTCCCACCAGAGTGTTGATGATGTCGTCGAACTCGACCTTGGTGTCGTTGCCGTCCTTGTCCTTCTGAGTGAACTCCTCGGGGATGATGGTGACCGTCGCCCCGGCCGCTTTGCCGATCCCGAGCGCGAGGTGTCCCGCCTTGCGCCCCATCGCGATGGCGAAATACCAGCGGGTGGAGGTCTCGGCGTCGGTCATCAGATCGCGGACGAGCTGTGTGCCGACGTGCCGAGCGGTCTGGTAGCCGAAGGTGTCCACCAGGCCGGGGAGCTTGAGGTCGTTGTCGATGGTTTTCGGCACGTGGACGACATGCACCCCCTCACCGGTGGCATTGCTCAGCTCGGCGGCTGAATAGGCCGTGTCGTCGCCTCCGATGGTGATCAACATCGTTATTCCAAGCCTGTGGAGGGTGTCGATGACTATCTCCATCGGGGGTTTTTGGGAGGACTCGGGGTTGACGGTCGGGTTCGCGCGGGAGATGCCGAGAAACGATCCGCCTCTGAAATGCACCCGGCTGACGTCGCGAATGTCCAGGTTGCGCGCCCGGACGCCGTCGACGTGCAGCAGCTCGCCCGTCATGAGGTTTCTGAATCCGTCTTGAATTCCGATCACTTGCACGCCGGCCAGGCGCGCGCGGATTGTAGCGGCGGCGATAACGCTGTTAATCCCCGGGGCGGGGCCGCCGCCGACCAAGATGCCGAGATTACCTTTGCGAATTCCTTGTGATGTCATTGCGACTCCTCTCGGTACGCGGTCAGGTGGGCCGTAGGTCGAAATTAGTCGATGGCGATAAAAATACAGACACCGCCGAATCAAGCCCAGCGTGACAGATGCCACGAATAACCGCCCGCGGTCAACTTACCCGCACTCTCCATCCGCGCCGGCATTAGGTGCAGGTGACGCCGCACATGTGCCCGATTGAGTCCGCGCGTTTCCCAGGATGAGCCGAGGATAATGGGGAAGCCAAACGTACTTGACATTCGTGGCGGCGCGGATAATCTACCGCAGGTCTTGAGAGCCGAAGCTGCTCGGCCCAGGTAGCTCAGTTGGTAGAGCAGGGGACTGAAAATCCCCGTGTCGGCGGTTCAAC
>PWKZ01000119.1 GCA_003559575.1 Bradymonadales bacterium
CTCCTAGCTCTCTCTCCCAAATGATGTCCCTTATGACTCGACTGATGAGACGGGCGGCACTCGGCGCCCAAATCGACGTCGTCCGGAAGCCTAGCACGTTCCCAAACGAATCCGCCACACCATCACCATAATCCAGGCCAACCAAAAGCGCGTACAGCGGCCCCGCCGATCAAGACGCCGTCTTGAAAGTCGCAATCCTGGTGTAGCGTGGCCCGGAGGGCTGAAGCTCACTGCGAAACAGCACCAGCTCATCCATCTCAAAAGCGCCCAAATCCGGGCCGAGCGAATCCTCGAGCGCCGCGGTCAGCGTGCTCGAGGATGGCGGGTGCCCCCCTCGGCGCACACGCGCCAATGTGATGTGCGGCACGAAGCGCTCCTCAGCAAGGCCGAAGCCGGCCCCGCGACAGGCGGTGGCGACCGCCTCAACCGCCCGGTGCAACATGTCGGACTCGGCCCGAGCCGCGACCCAAACGACCCGTGGCCGTCCGCGCGGCGGGAAGACCCCCACCCCTCCAATCCGCACTTCGGTCGACGGCAACGCCGCCACCGCCTCGCCAAGCCGCGCGATGAGCCGGGGCAGAGCCTCGTGGACCTCCACCTCGGGTAGAAACCGCAGTGTGATGTGACGTTGCTCGTCGCGAGTCCAACGCAAGGCGGAGAACGCTTCGGCACGCTCCCGGCGGGCCTGAGCGAGCGCCCTGGAGAGGCGTTCCAAAATGGGAGCGCTCGGGACCACGGCCACGAAACAGCGCCAGGTCTCCAGTCGACACTCCGGCATTACGAGAAAACTCCGGCCGTTCCGGAACCTCCAAGATCAAGGTCCGATTACAGTCAGTTGGCGGGCTCGACGATGGGGCGCTGTTCCGTCTTCGGGATGCGAATCAGCCAGTCCGGCTGCCCGCAGGGGTCGTCCGCGGGCGCGGGAGGACGCCTCAACAGCAGCCGCGCGCCGTCTTCGTCGGGCTCCGGCGTGAGGCAGCAAGCCGGCGGGCGGGGGCAGACTCCGTCGCCGGACACCAGGAACAGCTTCTCGGTCTCGAAGGGGAAGTCCTCCGGCACTCTCTCGGCTCTCTCGCCAAGCTCATCACGATTGTGGAAAAAGCCCGCCGGGGTTATTTCGGTGTCGGGCGAGGGCGCCGTGGGGAGATGCTTGTACTTCAAAAAGTCCCCTCTCTCGGCGACTATCTTGCGCCGGAACTCCTCTGAATAGCCCGGCGAGGTGACCCGGCCGTGCTCATCCTTGACGTTGCCATCCAAATATTTGACCCACAGCTCTTTCAGGAGTGAGCGCCAGCGGGTCATGGTCTCGGCCGTCTTCTCGTGCGCCAGGTTGGTGAGATAGTCGCGCGCCAGCTCCGGAGACTGCTTGTAAAGCTCGAGCGCGGCGCGGTCGACCTCATCCTGCTTGGCCAGGAAGTGGCCTTCAAGCTCGCGTTGGGCGCGCAGGATGTCATCCTTGACCAAGCTGTAGCGAGGGTAGGCGTAGTTGGCCACCAGGTTGAAGAGCCAGAAGGCGGAGTCCCATGAGAACCGGGTCAACGACGCGGTACCTTCGGCGAAGGCTTTGGGGATCGAGCGCACGCCGGCATAAAAGGGCACATAGACCGTAAAGAAGCTGTCGTCCACGCCGAACCAGAAGACACCGCCGACGGGCCCCGGGAAACGGGCGCGGGACTGCGAGACGAATGAGAAGCCGGTCTGCTGGGTCGAGATCGGGCGCTCGTGGACATACCGCACCCCATCGAGTTCCCAGTATAGCGGCCGCAACCGGTAGGGGCTGTTGTACGGCCCGGCGGCAAGATCGAAGCGGGGATCGAGCGGGGAATCCTCGTAGTGGTCGCGCATGAGCGCCATCACGTCGGCCACCGAGAGCTTGGAGTCGGGACGGATGAAGAGCGGTAGCGGCTCGGCCCCCTCCACCCCAATGACATAATCCTCCGGCCAGGGCTGAGAGGGCGCCGCACGGCGGAAAACGCTCCAGACACGCGCCTCGCAGGCGCGCAGCTTGCCGAAATCGAGCGGCGCGTAGGCTTCGGCGAAGTGAAACTCGCTGTCGGGCCCACTGAAGTAGCCCTGCTCACGGGCAAAATCGATCAGATCAGGGTGGTAGCGTGTATTCTCGGGATCGTTGAGCGGGAACCGGCCGATGCGCGCGTGGTTGGCGTGGGCCGAGATGTACCCTGGCGGGACTCGGCGCGCCACCCACAACGCCCGCCCGCTACCGGGCCCACCACCGATCATCTCGAGGATCCAGGCCTCCTTCGGATCGCCGATGGAGAACGACTCGCCGCGGCTGCGATAGCCGTGCTCGGCCACCAATTCGACCAACACGTCGATGGCCTCGCGCGCCGTCTTGGCACGTTGCAGCGCCAAGTGCATCATGGTGACGTAGTCCAGCGTGCCGGTGGGATCGACGAGCTCGGGCCGCCCCCCGAAGGTGGTCTCACCGATGGTGACCTGGTGCTCATTCATATATCCGACGACCGAGTAAGTCTCGCGCGCCTCGGGGATCTCACCCAAGAAGTCGCCGGTGTCGCCTTCGTAGATCCTGCGCATGGTCCCGGGCGGATGCACCGCCGCGGGAAAGAACTCGAGTTCTCCATACAGGAAGACGGCGTCGGCCGAATACGTAATCATAGTCGAGCCGTCGCTTGAAGCCTCCGGCGTCACCAGTATGCTGGTGCAAGCCGAGGCCGGGCGCGCCCCGTAGAGCGTGAGCAGTGTCAGAACCAAGGGTGTCGCCAGGGAAATCGATCTCAAGAAGGCCATCGCAACTCCATAGTTCGAGGGTTTTAGACACCTTAGCCGGCATCTGAAATGCCGGACGGGAAACGCCACCCGGCAGAGAGGTCCATTGTATTGCCCGAGCCGCGAATCGCAAGGTGTCCCCAAACCCTCAATCCTCCACCGCGTCCGTGGACCGAGGGGAGTGAGGGAACCCTCAATCGTCAGTCTGGTGCCTTGTCTCACCGAGACGACGGCGGCGCTCGGGTGTGTCCGCCAACTGGTCGGCGTGACACGCTACTGCGTCGAACCGACCGCTCTGCCGCCGGAGGTCCGTCGCCTGGGGGGCACTCGCGATCCCGACTGCGCGGCGATAAAACGCCTGGCCCCCAATTTGATCTTGCTCGACCACGACGAGAACCGCGCCGAGGACGCGGCGGTGCTCGCCGCCACATCCGATCTCTTGGTGGCGTCCATCACAAAGGTGGCCGACGTGCCGCCGTTCTTGTCCACCCTCGGCGCGCGCCTCGGCGCCGGGCAAACGGCGGAGGCGCTGGCGGAGGAGATTCAAGCGCTCCTCCGCCGCGCACGACCGGTGCCCGAGCGACGCGCCATCGTACTCTTGTGGCCCGACCCCATCGTAGTGGCCGGTCCCAAAACCTACCTGGCCGACGTCTTGCGCCACGCCGGTGTGGAGGTAATCGGCTTCGGCGACGCGCGCTACCCGCGGCCGTCACTCGGCGAGCTGCAGGCGGCGCGGGCCGACCTCCTGTTCCTGCCTGACGAACCGTACCGGTTCAGCGAGTCCGACGGACACGCCTGGGCCGCCCGGTTGGCGGCGGGCCCGCGCGCGGTCGCGCCGCGGCCGGTGTTGGTGGACGGCCGAACGCTGAGCTGGTACGGCGCCCGCACGAAGACGGCGCTTCGCTCAGGGTGGTTTTGATTATGGCGCCACCCGCCGGGGTGCTAATATACTCGGGGCTCCGACGGCGGAGCGGCCGGTGCCTCTCGATTGAGGGATCGGATTAGTTGTGAGGAGGAGATGATGACGTCAAGCCGGGAGCGCCGCGAGCGCTTGATCCTCTCCGCGCTCCTGGCGCTCCTGTTCCTGTTCTCACTGCTGCGCTTCGATGGCCCGAGCCGTGGCTACTGGGACACCTACATCAGCGTGCCGGCGATCTTCATGACCGGCCAACACGTCGAGCTGCAGCGCATCGACGGCACCCCGCGCTTCGACTACGAATTGAGCGGCCGGATCCCCGACGACACCTTCGATCCGACTCCCGGCAGCTTCGGAATCGCCTCCAAGGATCAGCGCATCGGCACCTGTATCCTCATGAGCGCCCCCTTCGCGCTGTTCGCGATGGCCGCGTTCCGCTGGATCTACGCCTTGAGTTGGACCCTCATGGCGGTCTTCGCCTTCCTCTCAATCCGCCGCCTGCTCGCCCCTCCAGAGGGGCCGGAGCGCGCCGGAGGATTCGCGCTGCCCCTGGTGGGCAGCGCGGTGCTCGTGCTCAATCCATTCTCGCTCTACCTCGACCGACTAAACGGCAACTTGTTCGGGCTGGCCATCTTGACGTTTCTCTTCTTCCTGGTCCAAGAGCGCCGGCCGCCCTGGTGGCTCATCGGCCTCGTCTACGGTCTCCTGGGCGGGATCCGCAATGAGGCCATTGTCCTTGCGCCGTTGTTCGTCGCATTCATGTGGCCCGGCCGCGCGGGGAATCCCGCGGCGCCGGGCGCATGGCCGGCGGCCAAGAGCTTCGTGATGTTTGGTGTCTGGGCTCTCATCGGGATCTTGCCGGTCTTGCTGTGGAACCGCTTCGCCTACGGCGAGATGATAATCCACCCCTCCCAGGTGGCCCATCTGGACGGCTTCCGCCCCACCTTCCCGCACACCTTCCTGGGACGCGAGTTCCAGTTCAACGGGCTACTCAACTGGCCTTTTCACGACAGGCTCGTGCGCACCCCGCACTTCGCCTTCCCCGCCTTCCTGCACTGGGCACTCGTGACCGTCAAGAGCCTGGGGCTCATCCTCACCGCGTCCGCCCTGATGGGCACAGTCGCGCTGCTCAAACGTCGCCCGTTCGAGGCGCTCGGGCTCCTGTTCTGGTACGCCATCGTGTACGCCTTGTTCTTCTTTCAAGAGAACTGGGAGGAGCTCAAACAGACATTCATGGCGTTACACATGTTTCCGCTGGCGGCCTTCACCGCCGCCGGGCTCCAATGGCTCATCGCGCGCCGAGCTTCGAGGCTCCTGATGCGGCGGGCCGCCCTGCTGTTGGGCCTCGCGGCGCTACTCGGCGCCCTGGTCTTCTCGGCGCGCCACCTCGAGATCCCCGAGGACGAGCGCTGGTACGAGCGCTTCCCGCACGCCGCCGCCAACGCCACCGGGCTGCTCGAGTTACCCGACGAGCGACGCAAGGACTGGCATTTCTTCCACACTCGGGCCGCCCCGGCGGCGGTCGAGCGCGAGCGACGCCACATGACGACTCCCAACCCACTGCCGGCGCTCTACCGCCCCTTCACCCCACCCGTGAGGGACAACCTCACGCGCATCCCCCGCGAGCCGTTCGAGCGCGAGCTCAAGACACTCGCCATCTGGAGCTACATCTATGAGTGACAAGTGGGCCCCTGCCGCGCGAGTGCCTCCGGGCTCTCTCCGGATCACCATGATCCGCTGCGCGACGGTGCTCTTGAGCTACGAGGGGCACCACCTGCTCACGGACCCGTGGTTCGGGATGCACATGCGCGGGCTACCCGTGAGACGCCGCCCGGGCCGCACGCCGAGCCAACTACCGCCGCTTACGGCAGTGCTCGTCTCACACCTGCACCCCGATCACTTTGAGCCCGCCGCGCTGGCCGAACTCTCTCCCCCGCCGGAGTTCGTGGTGCTGCCTCCCGGGGCCAAACGGGCGCTCGCCGGAGTCTTGCGATTGCCCGGTCGGATCGGATCATTACTGCCGCTGCCTGGAGGGCGGCAGGGGTTGCCGCCCGTCAACTGCCGCCCCGCGCGCCATCCGGTCGAGCCCCAAAAGATCGAGCTTTGCCCCTGGTCCGAGATTCAAGTGGGGCCGTTCACCGTCACCGCCATCCCGGCGCGACACACCGGGCCACCACCCGACGAGATCAACTTCGTGGTCGAGCTACCCGGATGGGGACGCCTGCTGTTCGGTGGAGACGCACGGCTCGACACCGCCTTACTCGGCGAGGTGCGGCGGCGGTTTGGACCGGTGCGCCTCGCTCTCCTGCCCGTGGGAGGAACGCAAATCTGCGGCGTGCGCACCGTCATGGATCCCGCCGACGCCGAGACGGCGACGCTGCTGCTCGAGGCCGAGCGCGTCATCCCGTTGCACGAGGGCGGGCTCTGGTGGAGCCTCCCGCCCCTCTCGCGCCACCCCGGCCGTAACTCCGACCTCAAGGCGCGCTTCGCGCGCCGGGGCTGTCCGGAGCGGGTGGTGGTGCTCGGCGAAGGGGACGAGGTGGAGCTTTAGAGCGACGGAGGCCGGGCAGACAGCGCGCGCAAGAGGCCCCGCCCCGGAGCGGCCAAGATCGCGTGATAGGCCTCGCAAGCGGTCCAACAACGACCGCAACCGTCACGGGCGATCCGCGCGCGCGCGCTCCTGGCGGCCGGCGTGGCGAGGAGCGTCGCCACGCTGCCGCCGTGATCGCGGATGTTGCCAAGGCTCTCCGAGAGGATGTGGCACGGGTAGACCTCGCCGTTGGGCGCCACGAAGATCGAGGCGGAGAGCGCCTGACACGGAAGCGGGGCGCGTGCTTCCTCAAGGAAGCGGCCCAGATTGCGAAGATAGAGGAACTCGACCAGCGCGAACGGATCGCGCGGCAGCCCCCGAAACCGCGACACCTCGGCCAGCCAGCGCCGCAGCTCTCCCGTGGCGGGCAGCTCCATCGCCGCGTTGCCGAAAAAGTGATCCGAGCGCGCCATCGGGTTGATGTGCCAGCGCGAGGGGACAAGACCGGGCAACGCGCGGGTGAGCGCCGCGCAAGTCGCTTTGAGCTTGGGGCCGGTCTCCGGCGTCAGCGTGGTGCCCACGTAAACCGCGACGTTGTCGATCCTCGAGAGCGCGCGGGCGCTCGCCACCGCCCGCGCAAAGGCCCCGCGGCGCCCGCGGACGCGATCGTGGATCTCTTCGGGGCCGTCGATGCTGACGGTCACCACCACCCGTGGCCCGGGAAGGCGAGAGAGCCCTTCGGCGAGCGCCGAGACCCGCTCCGGCGACCAACCGTTGGTGGCGAAGTGCAGGAACAGAAGCCCGCCGGCCACCTCACGAACGGCGGCGGCCAGCTCGAGGTAGTCGGGGCGAAGGGTCACCTCGCCGCCTGTCAGATCGAGCCACCGCAGCGAGGGGAGCGACGTGAGCAGCCGCGAGACCTCGCGCGGGCTGAGCTCCTGGGAGGGCCCCCTCCGCCAGATGGCGCAGTGGGCGCAGCGTTGATTGCAACGGTCGGTGAGCGCGAGCAGCAGCTTGTACGGCGCGCCCCCCAAGTAGCGCGCGCGCCACACCGCCGGAAGGAGGCGCGCCCCATCCAGCAGCCGCGCCCCTCCCGTGGCGGCGAGATCCCGACTCATATAGCCCCCCGGAGAATCTCGTACTCCTCGAGCAGCAGCACGTCGAGCCCTGAAGCCAAGAAGGTGCTGAGCGCGTCCTCCGGTGAATGAACGATGGGCTCGCGGTGCCGGTTGAAGCTCGTGTTGATCACCGCCGGCGCCCCCCCCGCCTCCCGATAAAGGCTCAGCAGCCGGTGTAGATCCGGCGTCACGCCGGCGTCGACCACTTGGGGCCGAGTGGTCCGGTCGAGATGCACCGCGGTGGGTGAAGCCCGTTGAAACTCGGCGGTGGCGGGGGCGGCGATCGTCATATAGCCGAGATCCGAGTGGATCGGCCCGCCGCCGCGCGCGGGCCAAAGCACCTGGGCCTCCTCCCGGCGGACAATGGGCCCGAAAGGCATGAAGTCGTCGCGGCCGAGGGCGGCGTTGACCCGCTCGGGCAGACCTGGGACATCGGCGGCGAACAACAGCGAGCGGTTGCCGAGTGCCCGAGGGCCGAACTCGTCGCGCCCGGTGTAGCGACAGACCACTCGCCGGGCCTGCAGGTGCCGGGCGGCAACGCGCGCCGGATCGGAGCGCCGTCGCACGGTGAGCCCCAGCCCGCGAGCCGTCTCGATTGCCGCGCCGGGATCGAACGCGCACCCCAGGAAGACATGGCCGAGCGGGCGCGCGAGCGCTCCCGTCAGCGCGTGGTACACTCGATGCGCGGCGCCGGCCGGCAAGCCACCGTCGGTCATGTGGGGAAAGACAAACAGCCGTTCGACGCCGGGCAGAGAGGCCAAGACCTGATTGATTCGGATGTTGGCAAACAGCCCACCGGCCACCAGCAGCGGTCGCCCGGAGCCGACTCGGCGCATCAACGCGGTGACCGCCCCACCCACCTGCTCCTCGGCGACCGCCTGGAGCGCCGCCGCCACGTCCTCGCGAGAGCTGTCGCCCAAAATTGTCCGCAGCCGGCGTGCCGAGAGCGGGGCGCGCAACCGACAGCCATCGGAGCATTGGTGAAACAGCGCGCTCAACCGTCGCCGCAACGCCGAAGGCCGCCCGCGCGCCGCCAGCCCCATCACCTTGCCCTCGTCCCCCTCGTCAAACCCGAGCGCCACGGTGACGGCGCCGTAGAGTTCGGCCAAACCGATATCGACCCCACGCCGCAGCACCACCTCGAGCGGTCTCCGGGCGAGGCGCGCGGTGGCCGCCGTACCTTCGCCGTAGGCGTCCCAGGTGAAGACCAGCGCCCGCTCGCGCGGCTCGCCCAACATCGCCGAAAAGGCGTGAGCTTCGTGGTGGGGGACAGAGTGCAATCGCGGCGAGGGAAGCTCTCTTGCGGCAAACAGCCGCCGCAGTCGCCGGGCGACCACGGCGGAGCCCACGGCCCGCTCCACATCTCGCAGGAGGGGGACTTGCGGCAGCGTGTTCTCCCACGCCCGCACAGCGCGGTTGGCCGGCCCGAGTGGATCGCGATGCGGCGCGCCGCGGCGATAGACAGGCTCCAACACCCGCAGCGGCGCCCGCCCGTGGCGCCCTGCCACCGCCACATCGGTCACCGCGATCCCGCGCGTCGCGGCATATTCGAGACATGCGACGAGTGACCGGGCGGGAAAACCGGAGTACCGCTTGAGGCGCGAGGGTCGCTCCTCGGACAGCGCGAAAACGATCTCTCCGTCGGCCAAAAGCGCCACGCCGGCGTCGTGGCCGTCCCAGAGACCGAGGATCATGGCCGCAGCCGCTCGCGCAAGATAGCAGTGAGGATCAAGACTCCATGGCGCAGACGATGAAACCCGGTCTCCGACCCGCCGCGCGGGTAGCGTGTCACCGCCACCTCACGTACCCGCCAGCCGGCCTTGAGCGCCTTGAGCAACATGTCGGTCTCGACGTCATACTCGCGGGCGGCGATCCCGAGCGCCAGGAACGGATCGCGCTTGAGCGCCCGAAAGCCCGCCTGGCTGTCGGTCACCTGCACCCGAAAGAGAGTCGCAATGAGCGCGGTCAATGCCTGATTGACCACCCTGTTGAGTGGATGAATCGCGCCGGGGTACAAGACACCCAGGAAGCGCGAGCCGATCACCAGATCCGCCCAGTCACCGTCAAACAACCTCAACAGGCGGGGAATATCCTTGGGATCGTCCTGCCCGTCTCCGTCCATGAACAACAGTAGCTCGTGGCGCGCGGCGCGGGCGCCGGCCAGCAGCGCCTCGCCCTTGCCCATGTTGCGCGCGAGCGAGATGACATCGGCGCCCGCCCGATCGGCTTGGTGGGACGTTCTGTCGCTTGAGCCGTCGTCGACCACCAGTATCTGATGCGCGCGGCCTTGGAGAACACGGCGGCAGTCGCGCACCACCCGAGCAATGTTGGGCTCCTCGTTGTGGCACGGGAGGATCACGGAGACAGGGGCCGGCTGACAGCCATTGCTCATCAAAGCCACTCCTCTGGTTCTGCGCCCCCATGAGCCCAGGCGGCGGCTTGATCGGTGAAGATTGCCACCCAAACGGTCCGATCTCCATCGCGCGGGCCGTAGTCCACCCCTCCCTCCGGGTGCTGGCGCGTGGCGAGGAACATCAGCGCGTTTGCGATGGCGGTGTCATAGCGCGCTCGATCAACCACGCACCACAGCCGGACGGCCTGCGCGGTAGTGTCGCAGCGTTCTCCGGAGTCGCGCCCGACGAAGGCCGGCAACGCGCCCTCCGGGGTCTGGAGAGCCGCCAGACGCTCAGCCTCTTTGGCCGGATTGAGGGGGCCT
The DNA here is from genome assembly GCA_003559575.1 of Bradymonadales bacterium. Taxonomy (GTDB): domain Bacteria; phylum Myxococcota_A; class UBA9042; order PWKZ01; family PWKZ01; genus PWKZ01. Next base: position 10,029 of record PWKZ01000119.1, read on the forward strand.
TGCGGCAGCCCGAAAACTCGATGCAAGAGCGCGCCCTCGACGCCATAGAGCGTGGCGTGAAGGTACTCCGGCCGGATGACGCGCTCATCGATTCGGGCTCTGAGAGAGTCGGCCATCCGGTTCGCGCGCGGCTCATCCAGCAGCAGGCCGGCCTGCCGGAGGAGCGCCGCGCCCCGCTCGTGATGCAGGTGCCAACGGTAGGACCACCGCGCCGGCGAAATAGCCGCCGGGAGCACGGGGAGATCGGCCTCCAAGAAGCGCGCGACACCGTCGAGCGCAATACGCGCGGGGGCCTGCGCCTCAGGAAGATGAGTCGAGATCCGCGCCAACCCGTGGGCCGCGAGACAGGTGTCGAACAGGAAAAGACGCCCCCCTTTTCCAATCGCCCCGGCCGAGGCGAGCTTGCCCGCGAGCCAGGTGACCACCCGGCGCAGCATGTGGTCGCCGGGGGCCGACTCTCCTCTGGTCTTGCGCCAGGCAGCCCAGCTCAGCCATAGCGCGGCCGCCTCGGGGTATGGATAGCCCGGTTTGCGGGGATTCCACCAGGAGGGCACCGCGCCGTCCTCGGGGACCACCGGCGATGAGCACAGGAAAGAAAAAAGGCGCTCCCTGTCGAGCGCCACCGAGGGCCAGTCACGGGCCGCACCGGAGCTTTGCGCCGTATTGCTCAAATAGTCTCCCAAGCTTCACTCCCGTGCTCGCCGTAAGGCTCCGCGCGACCGTCTTCGCGTCGTTGAACGCACCAACAGTGCCCGGCCGATTGCAGGCTCAAAAAACCGCCGCTTTGGTGACGATCCTCCCCGCCCTCGCTGAAATCATGGCCAGCGACCGGGGACGGTGTCAAGCTAACTCCCCAGCAACCTTGTGCCGGCGCTCCGCGCCTCAGGAAACGGAACGGTCACAGCTTCGATTGGCGTAACGGGCGCACAATTGCTCGGGATGGCTCGATTGGCGTCGACTTCAAACCACCTGGAAAGTACTCTATTGAAATCATGTGCCGCGAGAGTGGCGCACCATTCTCGGTGAGCATCAAGCCCCTGAGGGGGCCCCAATCCCGTTTCAAACCGAGCACCGAGGTGTCGAGGCAACAAGAGAAAAGGAGGATGCATGACGACAAGGCTGCTTTGGACAATCGCCGCGGCTTCATTTTGCCTGTTCGCGTGGAAGGCGGAGGTGGCCTCCGCCGGGTCGGGCAACCCGCTCACCGCCGACATCTTGTGGCAGATCGAGAGGCTCGGCAAACCGGACCTGTCACCCGACGGAAGCTGGGCGGTAGTGCCGGTGACCACGTTCGATGTGAGCGAAGACAAGGGCACCACCGACCTGTGGTTGGTCCCCTCGAAACAGGGTGAGGCGCGGCGGCTGACCACGCACCAGGGGGATGACAGCTCGCCGGTCTGGAGCCCGGACGGACAGTGGATCGCGTTCGAGAGCCGCCGTGGGGATGATGACGCCAACCAGATCTACGTAATCCCCACCACCGGGGGCGAGGCGGTGCGGGTGACCAATGTGCCCACCGGCGCCTCGGCGCCGAGCTGGTTTCCGGATTCCCAGCGCATCGCCTTCATCTCCCGGGTGTGGACCGACATCGACACCTGGGAAGAGATGGCGGCGCGGCTCAAGGAGCGTGAGGAGTCCAAAGTTTCGGCCAAGGTCTGGGATCAGGCGCCCCTCTCCCACTGGGACCGCTGGCTCGACGACCGCGAAGCACACATCTACACGATCCCTCTCGAAGACGGAGACCCGACGCCGGTGACAACGGGGACGGGCCTGCAGCTCTCCAGGACTTCCCCCGGCCGCGACTCATATGACATCTCGCCCGACGGAGAAGAGTTGGCCTTCGCGGCCGACATCGACACCACCGGCGTCGAGACCAACTATGACATCTTCGTAGTGCCCGCCAAAGGCGGGGAGGCTCGCAACATCTCGAGCGAGAACCTCGGCAATGACGTCGCCCCCCAGTACGCCCCAAACGGCCGGTGGATCGCGTTCCAGCGACAGACCATCCGGGGCTTTTATGCCGACACAAGACGGCTTGTACTTCACGATCGCGGGACGGGGGACAACGCGGTGGTGACGATGAGCTGGGACCGGTCGGTGAGATCTCTCGTGTTCACGCCCGACAGCAGGTCCGCCTTTGCGGCCATCGATGACGCGGGCACCAATCGTGTCTACAGGATCGAGCTACCGTCGGGCAAGCCCACGCGCCTGACCGGCGAGAGCGACTACTCATCTCTCGCCTTGTCGCGCGACGGGAGAATCATGGTCGCGCTGAGACAGAGTTTCGTGGAGCCACCGACCCTTGTGAGCATCACCGCGCGGACCGGTGCCACGAGCCAGCTGTCAAGGTTCAACGACGAGCTTCTGGCCGACGTGACCTTTGGCCGTTTCGAGAGTGTCACTTACAAGGGGGCCAATGATCAGGAGATCCAGATGTGGGTTGTCTACCCGCCGGATTTCGACGCCGAAAAAGAGTGGCCCCTCTACCTGCTGCTGCACGGCGGCCCCCACAACGGCGTCACCAACTCGTTCCACTGGCGCTGGAACGCCCAGGTGTTTTCCGGTTGGGGCTACGTGACGGCATGGCACAACTTCCACGGATCGAGCGGGTTCGGCCAGGCGTTCACGGATTCGATCAACCCGGCCCAATCAGAGCTGCCCTACATCGACACCATCGAGGCCGCCGAGTACTTCAAGGAGAAACCCTGGATCGACGGCGAGCGGATGGCGGCCGGGGGAGGCTCCTATGGGGGCTACTTGGCTTCGATTCTGCTAGGACGTGAGCACCCGTTCCAGACGCTGGTGGCCCACGCGGCGGTTTACAACTGGTACACCCAGTACGCCGCCGACTACGGTGCCTCGAAGCGCCGGTTCGGGGAGTTCTGGGAGACCCCGGGCCACTACCGACTCTCCTCGCCCCACTACGGCGCAGGCAACTTCAACACGCCGACCTTGGTGATTCACGGGCAGCTCGACTATCGGGTCCCGGTCACCCACGGGATTGAACTATTCAACACACTGCAAAATCGAGGGGTGCGCTCCCGCTTCATCTACTACCCGGACGAGAACCATTGGATCCTCAAGCCGAACAACTCCATTCACTGGTACGCGGAGAAGGAGGCCTGGCTGGCCGAGTTCATCGGAGCTGCCGAGGATTAGTCGGCACTCACCCCCGATCAGCTAATACCACTCTGACGGATCGCGCACTATCTCGCAGTCCACGAGCGGCGCCCCGTCCGGGTTGACGAACGGCGACCAGCAGTTCTCGAAGAGCTGGGCGAGGTTCTCGACCCGCCACCAGCACTCCTCGCCCTCGTCGGAGTCACCGCAGCGGCGGGGCCGGTAGGGGAGTAGCTCGCCCTCCGGCACATCCTCGCCCCAGGGGTTCCAGTAGGGCCACTCCTCATAGCGCTCAATGGCGCGGAGGTAGAAGTCGTGCACCAGCCGCACCTCGTCGGCGGTCAGCGGATAGCCGAAGGCGTGGCTGTGAGCGAGATAGCCCGCCGCCCTGCGCCACCACTCGGCCGGTGAGTAGCGCGTGTCCTCCTCGGGGGTCTCCTTCTCTTGGGCCATGCGCTCATCCCAGCCGTCGAGCAGCAGCAAGGCGGCTTCGTTGTCCCGGTTGACGAGCGCGTTGGCGAGGTGGGCCAGGTGTGAGTAGACGGAAATGCGCTTGTTGTAGCGGTTGCTGGCGAAAGCGAGGGCGTCGTATTCGTCCGGCTCGCCCCCGCCTCAGTGGTCTCCCCTGTGCCTCCCGAGCGCGTCTGCCAGCGGCTCACGCACGACTGCGGCACCCCGTGAGCCTGGGCCGCACCACATACTCCCAGGCGGCCCACGTCA